>JAMDDZ010000028.1 GCA_023488565.1 Bacillota bacterium
CAACAACACGACCGAGTAACTCGATCTCAAGCCGCCAACACCATAGTGTGGAACGGAAGCGGCTGGGCCGGCGACAACACCGATGTGTTGGCGCTGTCTCAAATGCTCCCTTGGGGAGAAGGCAAAACAGCCTTAATTTTGGGTTCTGGAGGCGTTGCCAGAGCCAGCTGGGTGGCTTTAACAGACCGGGGGTATCATGTGACGATTATGGCTCGCCATCCTGAGCGGGTGTGGCCGGGTCCAACCACGATACCCTGGGATTGGGGCGCCTTGGCATGGAACTTTGACGTGATAGTCAATGCCACACCACTGGGACAGCGCGGCGAGGAGTCGTTTGACACATCGGCATTACCTCTCCTATCTCAACCGATTACGGTCGTGGATTGGGTCTATAACCCGCGGATGACGCCATTGTTAAAGTGGGGTCAAATAAATGCGGATGCCCAACTGATCGACGGACTGTCTTTGCTTATTTCGCAGGCAAAATGGGCTTGGATGGTTTGGTTTGGCCACATGGCACCAGAACGGGTGTTTGAAGAGGCGGTAAAATGGTCTCCTCTTTAATGGCGTTGACATGGATTGTCTTGTTTTGGCAAATGCCTGTCGAGTGGTGGGGGGGACAAGCCGCTATCGCCAGCAATCTTCGATGGATCGCAACGCTGGTGATGGCAGCGACCACCGTGGTAGTTCTGGTGGTGCTGCGCTCTTATGATCCTTGGGTGGCGGTAGGGTACCTTGGGTTGTGGTTAGTAATAGCGATGGTTGACGCCACGGAACGAATTATCCCCAATCGCCTGGTGACGCTTTCCCTAGCTTGGAGTTTTGCCACCTACCCGTGGACTCATTTTTTTGTTGTGACTTCGGTGGCATGTGGCTTAGGCCTCGGATTGCTGCTGTTGCTGGTCCACATCTTGACACGGGGCGGTCTCGGTATGGGTGACGTGAAGTATAGCGTGGCGTTAGGCGTGGCTCTTGGCTGGCCTGAAGGTCTTTTGGCGTTGGTGGCTGGGATTTGGGCGGCTGGGCTCTATGCCTTGGTATTGGTGCTGGCGCGTAAGGCTAAACGGCATGACAGTATCCCACTAGGCCCTTTTTTAGTGTTGGGAGGCCTGTTGGGTCTTATGGGCGCCATAGGTCATTAACAGACTTGAGCGTTTGTTTAGGGCGTTGGTGATGTAATATTAGAATCAAAATTTTGGGTCGGGGGAGAAAAGGCACATGGCACAATGGCGGTGGCTGACGGCAGGAGAATCACATGGACCGGGGCTGGTTGGGATTGTTGAAGGGGTACCTGCTGGGGTGACGTTAACCCGCGACCTGATAGATGGAGATTTGGCGCGTCGGCAGCAAGGGTACGGACGGGGAGGCCGAATGGCCATTGAGCGAGACCAGGTCAAGATTTTTGGTGGAGTGCGCCATGGACGAACGTTGGGGGGACCTGTCGCTTTATTGGTAGAAAATCGAGATTTTGCCAATTGGGCTGAAAGTATGTCACCGGATCCGGCAACACCAGATCGTGTAGTGACCAGACCCCGGCCTGGACATGCCGACTTAGTCGGCGGGATTAAATACGGACATCGGGATTTGCGCAATGTGCTGGAAAGGGCGTCCGCGCGGGAGACTACGATGCGGGTGGCGTTGGGCGCCGTTGCACGTAGTTTCCTTCAGGGTTTAGGAATACATGTGGTAGGGCACGTCATTTCCATCGGGTCGATTCGTGTCCGGCCCGCGGATTGGAAATTGGAGGATTTCGAACGTGCGGAGACGTCTCCGGTTCGGGTTTTGGATTCTGAGGCCGAAGCTATGATGATGTCGTTGATCGATGACGCCAAAGCCGCTGGGGACACTTTGGGCGGCACCTTTGAAATTGTGGCTTTTGGATTGCCGGTAGGTCTCGGCAGTTATGTGCACTGGGATCGTCGCTTGGAAGCGCAATTAGCCCAGGCCTTGCTGTCCATCCCGGCGATGAAGGCAGTGGAAGTGGGAACAGGTTTTCAACAAGCCGACCTCGCAGGATCCCAAGTGCATGATGCAATATGGTGGGAACAAGATGCCGGCTTTACTCGGCGCAGTAATCGGGCTGGAGGACTCGAAGGCGGCATTACCACGGGGATGCCATTGACCGTGAGGGTGGGCATGAAACCGTTGTCCACCCTGATGTCGCCTTTAGGATCATTTGACATTGAATCCAAAGAGCCGTTTTTGGCACAAGTGGAACGATCCGATGTGACGGCAGTTCCGGCCGCAGTGACCATTGGCGAAGCTATGGTCTTGCATGTATTGGCCAGAGCCATGCTCGAGAAGTTTGGCGGCGACAGCCTGGAGGAAATTCATGAGCGAGTGGAAAGTTGGCGAGCCAAGGTTCGCACGTTTTAAGCCTCCCATTGTACTCATGGGTATGATGGGGTCCGGTAAGACCACCGTTGGCCGTGTCTTGGCCCATGAACTCGGCTGGGGTTTTGAGGATTTGGATGCGGCGATTGTCCGGAGGACGGGTTTAGAGATAGCCGAGATATTTTCTCGCTATGGAGAAGAAGGCTTTCGGGAACGCGAACACCGATACCTGAAAGAAATGTTGTTGTCCTCTACCCCATTGGTATTGGCCTTGGGCGGCGGAACAGTAGTACTGCCGGAAAATCGGGCATTGTTGCATGAGACGGCAGTGGTATGGCTTAAAGGCTCATTGCCTCTTTTATATTCGCGCGTAGCAGATGACGCCGGGAGACCGTTAGCCGGAGCGGGCTGGGAAGTGTTCGAGATGCGGTATCGCCAACGTGAGCCGTGGTTTCAGTCGTTGGCATGGGCGATCGAGGATGTCGATGGGCGATCTTGTGAGGAGATTGCCCAAAACATTATTAGTATTTGGCAAAATGGAGTGCGGGAGTGAGAGCATGCCTACTTGGCATATAGAGAGTACAACGGCAAAAACCAGCCACATTATCTTGCGGCGTGGCATACTTGGCGAATTGAACCTAGAAGAGTGGGCTCCTGCTGGAACTCCAGTGTTTGTGATAGCTGACCCCATAGTGCTTGCCAAGCATCTAAATCTTGAGAAGCGGCTTGTTCAATGGGCTGGGCGAGATTCCATCTATCATTTGGATATTAGCGAGCCCACCAAGAATTTAACCACCGTTGAGAACCTATATCGAGAATTTGGCGCTCGCCATGTGCGGCGCGATACAGTGGTGGTGGCGGTGGGAGGCGGGGTGCTTACGGACACGGTAGGCTATGCTGCAAGATAATGTGGCTGGTGTATTAAATGGATTGCCATACCCACCACTTTACTTGGCCAGGTCGATGCTGCAATTGGCGGCAAGGTGGCTGTTAATGTGGCGTGGGGAAAAAATCTAGTGGGTGCATTTCATCTCCCGCAGGCGGTAATTATTGATCCGCACGTGTTGTACACGCTTCCCATTCGACAATGGCGTGCTGGGGTAGGGGAGGTTATCAAATCGGCATTAATTGACGGGCAATGGTTGTGGGAGCGATTGAATCATGCGGTACCCGCGCTAGGCAGTGAAGAATGGGACTCGTTGGTGGAGGCGACTGCCGCAATAAAAATCGCGATTGTCAACAACGACCTCGAAGAGACGGCATCCCGGATGTATTTGAACTTTGGCCATACGGTGGCCCATGGACTGGAAAATTACTTGGGATACGGCCGGATTACCCATGGTGAAGCAGTAGCCATGGGCACTCGGATAGCTCTGGCATTGTCAGAAGACGTGTTGGGACTGGATGAGGCAGTGCGCCGAACCGTGGAACGCTGGATGGTAGAGTGGGAATTGCCACTGACAATACCTCTGGCAAATTGGAGCGCTGTCTGGGAAGCGATGACCCAAGATAAAAAGTCTCGGGCGCACGGACTCCAGTGGGTTTTGTTGAAAAAAGTCGGTCAGCCTGTCATTTATCGCAACTTGCCTCAGTCGCAAGTACAAGATACCATGGAGCGAATTTTGAGTACATAACGTTGGCATGCTTTCAATTGTATTGCGACGCGCTTGAGGGTATCATCAAGCTGGAGTATGTCGGGACGGAAAGCTTCGTGAGCAACTCTGTGCCATACGGAAGGAGATTTTTTGCGTGAAAGACACCCCATTAACTTCGTGGCATCGCAACCATGGGGGCAAACTGGTGGAGTTTGGCGGATATTGGATGCCGTTGGATTACGGGTCTATCGTGGAGGAACATTTAGCGGTTCGGCAGCGGGCGGGGCTCTTCGATGTGTCCCACATGGGAGAATTTCTGGTTGAAGGTGTCAGCGCATCCCCGTTTCTTGATCATTTGCTTACCAACCCGCCTTCTCGGCTAAATGTCGGTCAGGCGTTGTATTCCCCGATGTGCTTGCCGACGGGAGGCACGGTGGATGACCTGTTGGTGTATCGACTAGATGAGAAGAAATATCTTCTGGTGGTAAACGCGGCGAACATTGCCAAGGATTGGGACTGGGTGTCGCAAGCCAGCCAACATTGGCCATTGGTGACTCTGGCCAATGTGTCTGACACTACGGCACTATTAGCATTGCAAGGGCCTCAGGCTCAGTCCTTGCTGCAGCCACTGGCGTCAATTGACCTCAATACCGTGTCTTATTACCATTTTTCCCCCCAGGTGATGATAGACGGGGTTCCGGTTTTGCTGTCTCGAACGGGATACACCGGAGAAGAGGGATTTGAATTATATCTGGAGGGCAATGCAGCACCCACCGTCTGGCAATCGCTCATTGATCGTGGTGCCATTCCCGTGGGATTGGGGGCCCGCGATACACTGCGGTTGGAAGCTCGGTTGCCGCTCTATGGACATGAATTGTCGGAAACCATTACGCCGTTGGAAGCCGGATTAGGCATGTTTGTCCGCTTCAAACAACCCGGAGATTTTATTGGCCGTGGCGCTTTAGAACGCCAAAAATCGGAGGGATTGCAGCGCAAGTTGGTTGGGTTAACTCTCGTCGGCGGAATTGCACGTGCCGGGTATCCGGTAATGGATGCCGAGGGGCATGCGGTTGGCATTGTCACGTCAGGCACACATTCACCCTCGTTGAAAAAACCCATTGCCTTGGCGTTGGTTGCGCTGCAGCAATCGGCGATTGGCACACCGCTGAGTGTGGAGATTCGGGGGAAAATGGTGCCGGCTCAGGTAGTCGCCACGCCATTTTACCGGCGGGGCACCCATCTTTAGGTATTAATTACATTGGAGGGATTATGATGAATATTCCGACGCACTTGCGTTATACCAAAGACCACGAATGGATCGCTTCAGACGGTACGGTAGGCATTACTGCGTTTGCCCAGGATGCCTTAGGGGATGTGGTGTTTGTTGAATTGCCAGAGGTGGGGCGTGAACTCAAGGCCGGCGAGGCGTTTGGCGTGGTCGAGTCCGTGAAGTCGGTGTCGGATTTGTACTGTCCCACCGATGGCACCGTGGCGGCAGTCAACACCAAACTGATCGACCAACCGGAACTAGTGAACCAGGATCCCTATGGCGAGGGCTGGATTATTCGACTGGATCCGCATCAGAGTGGTATGGAATTGTTATCGGCCGAGGATTATCAAAAAGAAACCGAAGGAGCCTAAAAGGATTGCGATACATACCTCATACCGCTCGTGACCGGGATGCTATGTTGGAGACGTTACAGATTGCGTCAGTGGACGAACTGTTTGATGATATCCCCCAATCCGCCCGGTTGCATCGACCTCTGAACTTGCCGCCCGCTTTAAGCGAATTGGAACTCTCGCGCCACCTTGCAGAGTTGGCTAAGGAGAATCGCAGTGCAGAAGATTTGGTAATGTTTTTGGGTGGCGGGTTTTATGATCGATTTATTCCGGCCACGGTGAATGCATTGGCCAGCCGTGGGGAATTTGCCACGGCATATACACCCTATCAACCCGAGCTATCACAGGGAACCCTGGCAGCAATTTACGAATTTCAAACCATGATTGCCGGTTTAACCGGAACCTATGCAGCCCAGGCTTCGATGTATGATGGGGCTTCGGCAGTGGGAGAAGCCGCCCTCCTCGCGTTGTCCCATACCCATCGGGGCCGCATTCTTGTGC
>JAMDDZ010000058.1 GCA_023488565.1 Bacillota bacterium
CCCGGAGGACGTAGTGCGGTTATGCGTGAAGTGGCCGTGAACAATGGCCTGCGGTCCATGAAGGAAGCCTTGGCTGGCTATACGCGCATCATTTACAAAATTATGACGACCGGTACTCAAGTGTCGCCGGATATGCTGCAGGAAGATGCGTTTCCCGATTGGGGTCCTCAAGTCAAGATGGTGTCGGACAATCTGGATTTGTGGCGTCGTGCCCTACCTCCTGAAACGCTGCATACGACTGGTTTGTCGTGGCAAGTGGAGGAACGGACGATGCAGGAATTGTACGCGATTTGGAAATTGACAGGGACACTCGACATGATTAGCGAGGTGGACGAAGGGCTCCACGATATCATGGAGGAAATTATGGATGATGCGTTGGAGGACAGTGGCCTTTCGTTGTAGAGGAAGGAGTGGGGAATATGGAGCCGATGGAAATACCTGTCGTCAAGGGTGGCACCAAGGTAGCGACTTCAAGGGTTTTTGAACGGGATCCTGATACGGTGCGCGATGAAGATTTGCGTGAGGCGATTTGGGAACTCGGACGTGAGGGTGAGTGGATTGTACAGCCGGTTCCAGAACCGTATTATCTGGCCCCCACTAAATATGGTCGGATGAAGAAAATAC
The DNA here is from genome assembly GCA_023488565.1 of Bacillota bacterium. Taxonomy (GTDB): domain Bacteria; phylum Bacillota; class Sulfobacillia; order Sulfobacillales; family Sulfobacillaceae; genus Sulfobacillus_C. Next base: position 625 of record JAMDDZ010000058.1, read on the forward strand.
CGCTGGAGCATACATGGCATCACAAAAGTTGTGGCCAATGCGGGCACATTCCGGGGTATTCGACGTCGATATTTTGGCTTAACCGACTGTTGGGTTACGACTACTTTGATCCGCGGGACCAGACCTCCTGTACAGCGTGGAATTACTACGCTTCAGCAACGTCAAACCAAGTGGCCCAGGCCGCGGTCGCGATGCGGAATTTCTCGGCGGCTTATGAATCGGGATATTTCCCCATGATTCATTGCGGCACGAGTTTTGGACACTACAAAGAAGTTCGCCACGAATTAGTTCACGATGCTAACTTGCGGCGGCAGGTGCGTGCCATCATGGACAAACTGGGACGCCCGTTTGTTATGCCAGAAGAAATCGTGCACTACAGCGAATGGATGTATGCGGTGCGCGACGAACTGAAAAATCGGGTTCAGTATGACTTGTCAAACATCACCGCAACAGTTCACCCGGCCTGCCATTACTACAAATTGCAAACGGGTGATGCGATTTATGACCCCGAAATTTACGGAGGGCAACGCACAGCAGCGGTAACAGGTGTGGTGCAAACGTTAGGGGCAAACGTCGCAGATTACTCCAGTTGGTATGATTGCTGCGGATTTGGATTCCGGCATATTTTGGTGCAAAAAGATTTTACCCGAAGCTTTGCCACCTTGCGGAAAATTGAGGTCATGAAGGCAGAAGCCAATCCTGATGTGGTCTTGACCCACGATACCGGGTGTGTAACGTCCCTGGACAAAAGCCAATTTGCTGCGCAAGCCCATGATCGCAATGTTGGGGTGCCTGTCATGTCGGAGTCGCAGTTTGCGGCGATTGCAGTAGGGGCACATCCGTTTCGGGTGGCTCAGTTGCATTGGCACTCGGTGGATTACCGACCCTTACTCAGGAAAATGGGAATTGACCCAGAAAAGGCGTGGGCGGAATTTCAGGGAGACTTGGACCAAATCCAGGGCGGACAAATGGAGTTTATGACCTGGGAGCACGTGCTATAACCGACAAATAGGGGGAAGGGCGATTATGGCTGGTTCGGATACCGTATTGATTGTGGGCGCAGGACCGGGTGGTATTGAAGCCGCGCGAGGGGTTGCCGACTTAGGCAAGCGCGCCCTTTTGGTAGAAGCCAAGGGCGATATTGGGGGAACCCCTTACGAATATTATGCTACCTTAACACCCGATCTTCGAGAAACTCATGAAGCTATGCACGAAATGGTCAGTGCTGTAAAGGAACATCCAATGATCGATCTGCGGCTGAACACACGTGTGGTTCACAGTGAAGGAGAGATCGGGCATTTTATGGTAACCCTGCAAGATGACACGGGGGGACAAGTAGAGGAAGAAGTTGGAGCCATTGTGGTGGCTACCGGATTTCAACATTTTGATCCGGGGCGTGAAACGCAGATGTATGGGTATTACGAATATGACGATGTGCTGACACTGGTCGATGCCGAGCAAATGTTTAAGGCGGGGAAAATTGTTCGGCCTTCTAATGGCGAAGAACCGGAACGGGTAGCGTTTATCCAGTGTGTCGGGTCTCGCGATCGTCAAATTGGCAACCAATGGTGTTCTAAGGTGTGTTGTGGAATCGCATCGAAACAATCAATCGAAATCAAACGGATGTTGCCCAAAGCCAAGGTGTTCATTTTCTACATCGACATGCGGATGTACGGCTTTTGGGAAGACATGATTTATTGGAAGGCTGAACAATTTTCCCCGGTTAACTATGTTCGTGGCATTGTGACCGAAATCATCCGCAAAGGCGACAAGTTGCTGATTAAAGGGGAAGACACAACCATGGGCAGGCCCATGGAGGTCTTGATGGATATGGTGATTCTGTCGGTGGGCATGGAACCTTCTAAAGGCACTTTGGAAATGGCTAAGATTTTACAACTGCCGCGTGAAGAACACGGGTTTATCGCTACCAAGGACGGGGGTCCACTAGATACCGTGTCGACTAAAGTTCCGGGAATTTTCGTGGTAGGCGCGGCTGCAGGGCCAAAAGACATTGAGGATACCGTCTCTATGGGGGGAGCTGCAGCGATGAAAGCCGTGGCATCCTTAAACCGGCATGCCATCGAAGTGAGATGAATGCGCTGATCATTGATGCGGAGGCGGTCAAGGAATTTCTTGATAAAGCGGAGCCATTTCTGACTCCAGACTTGATGCAACAGTGGGACAGTCAAATGGCTGAACGTCACCAACGCCTATCAGCATTGCTGGTAAACCCATCTCACGAAATTCATCGCAGCCTTCCCGACTTATGTCGGCTAGTTCCCAGCACGGCACGGATAAAAGACGACGATTTACGACTCTGGACACCCCAAATGTTGGACATTTTGAGTTTGACACAAGAGGATCCCGAGCAGGTGATTTCCTATGTGCATACGCTAGACATTTACCCGGGATGGCTACTGGAGTGGGCTACATTTTGGGGGTTTATCATGAAGCCTATGCAGTTCCCGTGGTGGAGCCGCTGGTTGTATGCACCGAAAAGCCGAACCGGATCACTGGCGCTGGTGGTGATGGATCCAGACCAGTTGGATGGAGCGACGCCTGAATTGTACCGAAAAATCACCATGGGTGTGACGTTTTATGGCAGTGTACTGGATTCGAATCGCAGACTTCATGATGTTTCAGAGAGCTATAGAAGTTGGGTCGGGTTGGCGGCGACTTATGCCGTGTACATGTTTACCATGGCGTCCTGGCGCCTGACCAATGAGTTTACCCAAGTGATGCCACCGTTTCCGAATGTTGTACAAAGTCTTCTGGGGATTCATAGATGGGAGGGATCCGTCTTTGCAAAAGGCTAAGCCGATAGAATTGGAACTTGCGGTGGTGAACGGCATTGAATTGCCTGGCCATTGGAACCGGATGTTCGAACCGCGGGTAATATCCGAGTATGACTTGTCTGTATTAGATCAGGTGACCAGCATAGAGGGCGCAGAGTCACTAGGTTATTGTTACCAATGTGGCAAATGTACTGCGGTATGCCCTGTGGACACGGTGGGAGATTATTCACCGCGAAAAGTTTTTCGCCGGACCCAATTGGGGGCATCGTTAATCGATAGTCCGGATTTGTGGCTGTGCACGACCTGTCGCAATTGTCTCAGGGTATGCCCTAAAGAAGTCAACATGATTGAGATCATGCCCGCGGTACGCGAGCAAGCTGTATTAGAAGGCAAGGCGCCGGAAGAACTGTTGACCGCGTTTGAAAACACGGCTCGGTATGGCAATCCTCTGGGAGAACCGCCGCGAAAACGGGCGGATTGGGTTAAGACCGCCGAAGTTCCAGTCCCTGTGATGTCTCAGCATAAAGCACCAGTGGATGTATTGTGGTTCGTTGAATGCTACCCTTCGTATCATCCTCGTGGAAAGGACGCATCCGTGGCTTTGGCGCGACTGTTTAATGCGCTCGGTATCGAGTTCGGGATCTTGGGCACCGAGGAAAAATGTTCCGGGGATTCGCAACGCATGGCCGGTGAGAAAGGGTTATTTGATATGCTGGCCGAACACAACGTCAAGATGTTGTCCAAGTACCAATTTAACCAAATTGTGGTGACTGATCCGCATGCGTTCAATGCCTTTCTCCACGAATATCCTAAATATGGTGGGGAGTGGCCGGTACAGCATTACACACAGTTCTTGGCACCGCTTATTGACCAGATGAATTTAACGAGACCGATTCCCAAGAAGGTCACGTTTCATGATCCGTGTTACTTGGGTCGACACAACGGTGAATACGAAGCCCCGCGCAATTTACTGAAGGCTATACCTGAGTTGGATTTGGTGGAAATGGGACATTGTCGGGAGACCGCCTATTGCTGTGGCGGGGGCGGTGGCGGCATGTGGTTGGACAGTTTTGTCCGCGATTATACCAGCCAGCGCTTGTCAGAAAAACGAGTCCGCGAAGCCGTGGAATATGGAGCGGATATTCTGGCTGTCACCTGTCCTTATGAAGTATCCCGTTTTGAAGATGCCGTCAAATCGACTGGCAATACAGGAAAGTTGGAGGTCAAGGATATCGCTGAGCTGCTGGCTTATTCGGCTCAACTCATTTAACGGCCCTTGGAATAAATAAGACACGTCATTGAGGAGGTTCCTATGCGTATTTTGGTATTGAGCAAGTCCGTGCCCGACTTAGTGGAAGAATTGGCCCTGGACGAAGACAACGGAGAACTGCTCCATGATGACATGACGTATGTTCCCAGTGAGTGGGATGACCATGCGTTAGAAGAAGCACTGTTATTAAAAGAAGAAGTCGGCGCTGAGGTGACCGTACTGGCTGTAGATACCGGAGACGTCGATAATATGCTGTTTACCGCATTGGCCAAAGGTGCGGATCATGCGGTGAAACTGACTGGAGATTTTGACCTGGCGACCTCCAACCGAAAACGAGCCCAGGCAATCGCCAACTACCTGCGGGACAATACATTTGATTTAGTGCTCTCTGGAGTACAGGCAATTGACGATATTGATGGTCAAATCCCTGCAATCGTAGCCGGTTTGTTAGAGTGGCCCCATGCTTCCGTGGTCACCGAGGTCAGTATCCAAGGAGAACAGATCCATTTTCGCCAAGAATATGGGGGTGGGCTTCAGGCGGAGTTCTCTGCCCAGGCACCGTTAGTGCTCGGCATTCAAGCAGCTCGGAAACCGCCACGGTATGCCTCCATTGCCAAAGTGCGGCAAATGATGAAATCAAGTACCGTGGACGAAATCGATGCCTCAGCGGATACTGTGCCTGAGATCGAGATTCGTCGCTTCTTTAAGCCAGTGGCAGCGGGCCACGCAGAGATGATTGAAGGAGATCCTGAAGAAGTTGCGGACCGGATCATTACGATATTGAAAGAACGCAAATTGGTGAGGGGGTAAGTCGAGTGGGATCGATTCTGGTAGTCACGGAAATATTGGGAGGAAATATCAGCGATACCAGTCGCGAACTCTTGAGCAAGGCGCGCGAATTATCACAAGCGTTGAGTGGAGAAGTCGTTGCCGTGGGCTTCGGCTCCCAAGCCGCCCAAGCTTTGGCGCACATTGATGCGGATCGTGCCATTGCAGTGACCGGGCAAGCGGTGGAGCAATATCTTCCCTTGGTCTACGAACGTAGCTTGTTACAGGCTTTGGAACAAGAATCTCCGCAGTTGACCATGGTTGCCAATACCACCATGGGCTTGGACTTGGGGGCTGGGGTGGCTGCTGGCCGGGGGGTGCCTCTGGTAGCGTATTGCAATGCGCTTACGGTTGACGGAGACGAAATTGTAGCGCAGAGCCAGGTTTTTGCGGGAAAACTTTTGGCGGAAGTCGTCCTCCCGCGTGAAGAGGCCGTAGTAACTATCTTGCCCGGTTCTTTCCCGGCTTCCATGGTGGAAGGACACCCAACAATAACTGCGGAGATTCTTGTTCCAAA
>JAMDDZ010000081.1 GCA_023488565.1 Bacillota bacterium
ACGGTACCTCCATCGGGGGGCTTCTTAGAGCCTTGAATGTCATCGGACTTATGTAGCGATTTTCACCTGTCACCGCTGTCTCTGCTCTAAAGACCCAATGCTCCCATTTGACCAACACTTTCGTCTTCCCCTCGCCAGAAAAACTCTAACCATTGGCAAACGTCTCCATCAGTTGCCAACAGGGCATATTTTATGGCATGCTATCTTTAATCTGTTTAATACGTACTAAACACATCATGACAACAAGAAGGTGAACTTCTGGACACACCAGCGTCCATCCTCATCGAGCGCTTCGGGATTGACTTTGAGCAGTATGGATCCACACGCAGTTTGGGCCGGGTATTTGCCGCATTGCTGATTGCTGAGGAACCGCAAACCTTAAACAACTTGGCATCAACGCTTCACGTCAGCAAGGCCACCATATCGCTCACTTTAAGACAGGCTTTGCAAGCCGAACTTGTGGACAAAATTTCCAAACCAGGAGATCGCCGCGATTACTATGTTGTCCCTGATGACATCTGGATTCGCACTACACTGTCCCAATTACGCCTGCTAACTCGATGGAAAACGTTAGCGGCCCATGGTATTGAGGATTTGCCTAAAACATCCGCGCGCGCCCATATGCGACTTACCAAAATGATCGAGTTTTTTGACATGGTAGAGTCACGGTTTGCGGACTGGGAGCTTGAGTGGGATCTCCCTCGTGATTAATCTAGAACGCCTGACCAAAACTTTTTCCGGCCAAGGCGGGATTCGCGATATTACGCTGTCGATTAATGAAGGGGAAGTTTTCGGATATCTCGGTCCCAATGGGGCCGGCAAGTCCACTACCATCCGTTGTCTCATCGGGCTGTTAAAGCCTGAACGGGGCACTGTGGCTATCCACGGCTTGGATCCATGGCAGAATCCGAAAACGCTCCATCAATTGGTGGGATATTTGCCCGGAGAAGTCGCACTTCCCGATAACATGACGGGATCCCAATTTTTAGGTTGGATGCGCCGGCTTAGAGAACCTGCCAACGGAGGCCTCTATGCAGGACGTCTCTTGGATCGATTCGATTTAAAACCTGAGTCAATGATTTCCACCATGTCCAAAGGCACTCGGCAGAAACTTGCTCTGGTGGCAGCATTTGCCCATGATCCGCCGATAATGATTTTAGACGAACCTACCTCGGGGTTAGATCCCGTGATGCAACAAACCTTTATCCAATGGATACGGGAAGAAAACAGCCGGGGGAAGACCATCTTCCTGTCGACGCATCAGTTCACAGAGGTGGAACGCACCTGTCACCGCATAGGAATTTTAAAGCAAGGAAGCCTGTCCTTAGTCGATAGCGTAGACCACTTGCGACAAAAATCTCGGCAGGTATTTGAAGTAACTTTGGGAGAACCCCGCGACCTTCGCTCTATAGGGGGGGCGGATTTAGATGTGGCAATGGTGAATGACCGCACCGCCACAATCACCGTCAATGGCCCGGTCACCCACCTGATCCAGCAATTGGCCACATTGCCCGTGATATCGGTTAGGGAAATTACTCAGGATCTGGAGCAAGCCTTTATGGGAATTTATCAGCAAGACGAGGAGGGAACGGAGTGAAGGCATCGGTGATCTCTTTAGGATGGCATACAATAAAAAAGGCGACCTATGGCTACTCCGTCGGAATCGCGGCTTATATTTTGTTCCTGGCCTGGGTGTACCCTTCAATTTCCACTAATCCTGCGGTTACCCGGCTGTTAAGCAGCCTGCCCCCTGCTCTTCTGAAGTTGGCCGGTATTTCATCCAATTTCTCTACCTATACCGGATACCTCTCCAGCGAATTCTACTCGGTGATAGACATATGGATCATCATGTGGTTTGTCACCATGGAGGCTATGGCCCTTGTGGGAACCCCTCGTCAAAATCACTCTCTCCAGTGGTGGCTGTCTTCACCAATATCCCGTTCTACCTGGATGTTGGGGCAATTCCTGGCGCTGGCGCTTGCCCTGGTATTTTTGACCGGAGCGACCATGGCGTCTGAAATCTTAGGGGCCTGGTGGTTCAATGGCGGTCATTTGAACTGGTCGGGGATGATATGGCTCAATGTGGTGGCATTACTTATCGGGCTCTTGATTGCGGGATATAGCATGGTGTTTTTAGCGTGGCTACCAAAGGTGACTTGGCCCTTAACCGTTACCTTGATATTCTATGCTATGAACTTGGTAGGCGGTATGACGCCGCATTTAGGCTTTCTCTCCAACCTTTCCATATTTGGCGTCTATCAGCCCAGTTTAATTGCCGAAGGTGCAGTTCCCACCCTCACCGCAATTTTAGGCTTCATTTTGGGCTCAGCAATATTGGCATGGTTTTCCAGCGCGGTCTTTGCACGGCAAGATTTAGCTTTGTAACAACCACCCGGGTAAGCGGTCCGGCAAAGCCGAGTTAGCCCATAGGGTCCTGACACCGTGTTGGCGAGCGTTCAGAAATTGTTCTCGCTGCACGTGCGGACCAAACCCCGCCACATGGGGAACGCTGGCAACCACGGCCAAAATCTCGTCAGTGGCCATATTCAAATCCAGCAGAACATGTGACGGGTCCATTTCTTGAACCCAGTGGACGAATTCTCCAGGCGTGGTCGTGACTTGGACTGAGACCCCAGACGTCTTGGCCAGACTTTCGACCCGGGCTGCGAAAAACAAATCTTGAACTAACGCCACCATCATATTTGCGACCCTTCTTTCAGGTTTACCAATCGTGGTGCTACGTCAACCTTGGGGCACCACTGAGCTACGGCGCAAGATTCACACCGGGGTCGAACCGCTAAGCACACCCGTCTGCCGTGTAAAATCAGCCAGTGATGCGCTGTGGACCAGTGTTTTTTTGGTAGCAGTGCTATCAAGTCGTCTTCCGTAGCCTCAGGTGTCTTGGCCTGGCTCCATCCCAAACGATGAGCGAGACGAAATACATGGGTGTCGACCGCAATCGCATCAACCCCAAAGGCGTTGGAAAGCACCACATTGGCGGTCTTGCGTCCCACTCCTGGCAAAGTCATCAAGATGTCTCGGTCGGGCGGCACTTCACCAGCAAATTGGTTAGCAATTATCGCTGCGGTGGCCGCCAAATTTTTCGCCTTGGTATGATAAAGTCCGCAATCGCGAATCAACTCCTCGATGTGCTCTACCGGCAAAGTTGATAAGGATTGGGCATCGGGATATTTGCCAAAAATTCGAGGTGTAATCATATTGACCCGTCGATCGGTGCACTGCGCCGAAAGCATGGTGGCCACCAAAAGTTGCCAGGGATTGTCATGGAGCAGTTCCGTAGTCGGATTAGGATATAGTTCGCCTAACGCCTTGAGAATCGGGCGCACTACCGGACGCTTTCGGCTCATGACTCGAGTTCGCGCACCAATTGGCTCACCTGCTCTACGTGACCCGCAACTTTGACTTTGCGGAATACGTGGCGAACGATGCCGTCAGCATCAATAATGAAGGTACTGCGCTCTATCCCCCAACTTACCTTGCCATAGAGTTTTTTTTCTTTGAAAACCCCATATTGTCGGGCGACTTCGCCTCCTTCGTCCGACAACAAGGGAAATGGCAGTTGATGCTTGGCAATGAATTTTTGATGGCTGGCCAAACTATCTGTGCTGATTCCCATCACATCGGCCTTAACCTTTTGAAAATCTCCAATGGCATCACGAAAGTCGCACGCTTCCGCAGTACACCCCGGCGTATTGTCCCGCGGATAGAAATAGAGCACGACGACATGCCCCTTCAGATCTGCGAGATGAACCGGTCCGTTTGTGCCCGGCAATGTAAAATCGGGGGCCACATGCCCTACCAGTTCGTCTACGGTTTGCGTTTTCAATCCAGTCAACTCCTTCATTCAAAGTTTTTGCAACGTGAATAAACCTCAAAAGGGCCTTCCATGGTTAATGATTAGGCCTGCTAATCATTCGTCTACGGGACTATCCGGCAACCACATGGATATCTAGCGGCAATGCCGACAGGATTTGAGCACCAGACTCGGTTAACATCACGACATCCTCGAGACGCACCCCAAACCTGGCAGGCAAATAGATGCCAGGTTCCACGGAAAAAAATGCCCGCTCTGGCAAGGCTAGCTGATTGCCCTCCATAATGGACGGGGGTTCATGCACTGAAAGGCCTATACCATGCCCTAACCTATGAACAAAATATTGTCCATAGCCATGAGAGTCAATGACATGCCGAGCTGCGGCATCCACCGTCTCGGCTACAGCGCCCACTTGAGCCCTAGCCACGCCAGCATTGGCCGCTTCCCGGACAATAGCATGGATTGTCCTGAACTCCGGATCCGGAGTGCCTAGATAGGCAACCCGGGTCATATCCGAAGCATACCCATCTTTAAAACAGCCAATATCCAATAAGACCGGTCCGGGATGAATCACGGTATCATCCGAGGCATGGTGAGGCAATGCGCTGTTGGCTCCTGCTGCCACAATGATAAATGCCTCTCGATCTGCGCCATATTCTTGATAAGCCCGGCGAATAACATCTTGTAGTGCTAACTCTGTCATACCATCGCGAATAGCGGAAAATGCCGCTTGCATGGCTAAATCGTTAATAGCCTGCGACGCCTTTAAGCATCGGATCTCTTCGTCATCTTTGACCATGCGCACTGGGCCCATGAGCGTCGATGCCAGCGCCAAGCGATGATGGTCCGCTGCTAGGCCAAACAGCACCTGCCCATGGTCAAAACGGGCATCGTCTGAGACATAAAGGGTTTCCGTACCATTAGCCATGGCGGTCAATGCCTCACGCAGCGCCGCTATTGGACCCTCTTGGTCGCTAAATTCCCTAATCGCTACCCCAGGCAGCATATGCTCTCGGGCATCTTCGGCGTTGACGGAAGGCACAACCAGTTGCGCTGCCCTCTCATTAATCAAGAAAAACGTCAGTCGTTCATCTGCGTGAGGAGACCAATCCGCCACATAGCGGAAATCATCTCCTGGAGCTAACACTAAAATCGCGCCATTTTCTTTCAACTGATGCTGTACATGAGACAATCGCGCCATGGCTCGGTTCCTCCATCTTCCATATATGTCCCATGGTAACACAAACCCCAAGACCGCTGAGTATGTCTGGCATGACTTTCTTACGCTACCGTGGTCACGCAGTGCAACTGCTGAGAGTTTCAGCAAATACGGTGCGGCGGATACCTCCGCGTTTGTGCCAAAGAGGAGTATGTCGTCCATTGCCGTCACTAACGCAACCCTATAATAACTTTAGCGGCCTTAGGCGGCAGAGAACAATGCTGTGAGGTTAAGTCATGCGCCCGAAATAGGTCATAAATCGACGGGGAGGCCGTGTTCGGCTCGAGATTACGTCGCCTTCGGACGGCCATCGACCGCGTGCTTTAGAGTGTGTTTGTACACCGTGTCACGGAAACTCTGCCGGAATTTCTTGGCGGAGCTTAAGAATATATTGATACGCGGCACTCGCGCAGCCCTCGAATCCTTACTGTTGGAGGAGCGTGTCGGTGGCGCCATGGTTCTCCCCTTGCCGCAGTCCACCAATCACCGTGTCGCGCAGGGCTCTACAATGGATTGGTGGAACGGCCGCGCCTGCGGCCAGAGGGTTGTCGGCAACCGGTTCTGCCAGCGGTCGGCAAGTTTGGTTCCGGGGCTTTCTGGCCTGCTGAATCCGAGCGTGGATCTTCACCTCGACGGTGTCTAAGGTGTTCACCGCTGCCCGGCGTAATTGTTGGATCTCCTTGAGGAAGATCCCCAAGAACTGCGCAGGACCTGGTGTGCCCACTCGAGCACCTTCAACGGCTAATACCCGGAAGCCGAGGTGCGAGGCGTGGGCCCGGCAGAACCAGCAAAACAGGCATTGTTGGTCGCAAGACGCAGCCGACGCTGTGGTTATCGTCCTCCCAGTCAATCCATGCGTCGCAAGGCCGGCAACGATAGGCGGCCGTCCATCCGATCAGGGCAAACCAGCGGCCCTGCCATTCGGTGACCTGATATAGGCGTTCGCCCACGAATTATAG
>JAMDDZ010000130.1 GCA_023488565.1 Bacillota bacterium
CAGGCTGTACTCTACCCAGGGGTGTGGCTATCTGAACAAAAATCTCACCTTTGCCAGTGGGCGTGTCCATCGTGTGGGATGGGCCATGACCGTGCCATCAATGCTGCACAGAACTTGCATCGTCTGGTAACTCAAATTGCCCTACCTGTGGCGACGCGTTTCGCAATGGACCGAACGGGGTTTGGAGGTCCTGCGCTTGATCGGGAGTCGGACTTCGACGCGAACGCCATGCTTGTCGGCGAGACTCGTTAGCTATAGGCCGACGGTTTCGGGGCAGGAAAATCGGGTATCCGGAATTCGGTGCGCTGGCGGCCAGCCGTTGTGGAATCGTTCTAAGGTATCATGGGCTCTATACCAGGGGAGAGCACCGGCCTTCATGCAATGGAAGGAGGATACCGCGCCCATGCCAACTGGATTGGAACGAATAGCAGAGAAAGCCCGTCAAGAGCCGACCTTACGGTTCACATCATTGGCTCACCATCTGACGCCGGAAGGGTTGTGCTATTAAGCTCCGAAACCGCCACCCACAGCTGCATCCCGTCTCCGAGCGCTAGGCGCTGAAGCAGACTCTCAGCCATGTGATCATTGGTGCGCCCGAAGACCATGTCCTGCATCCCCACCATGATGGATTCCGGCTCTTCGGGCTGAAAGCCATATTGTTGCAGGGCCTCCTGGAGTCCAGGGGCCTGATCATGACCCCGGGTCTTCCACTTGATCTGGGTGATGGACGGATCGCGTCGGAAGGGATCGAGAACTCGGGAGACCAGATGGGAACCTTGCGCCAAATCCCTCGATTGTGGTGACGATCGAGCTGGAACCCGATTATGCGTAGACTCCGTCGATTCTCCGGCACAGCACTGGTCGCATTGTTGTAGCTGTTGGACTTCGCCGTTGATCGCCAGCAGGGAAGCCATATGAAGCTGGTACGGCCGACTCCATCCGGACGCTAAACCCTGATTGTCCCCCATCACTCGTTATTAGACACCGGAACAACCCGTGCCATTGCCCGCCATGTGGCAAAGTATCTAACCGACGAAGAAATTGGACGAGTGTTTTACACATAGCGGATTGCAGCACCTCGCCCTACTCGACCCACGACCGCCGTCTAAGCATGCTGCGTTCCGCCAGTCCTTGTGAGACATCCGCTCCCAATTGTATTGTCAGACCGCTTCGGACGATAATGACGGAATATTAGGCCGAATCAATCGTAAAATCCAGATACCCGAAAGGTCTTGTGATCCAACGGGCACGCTATCGTCATCTGGTCCTCGAAAAGCTCAGGCGACCCACGTAGACATCATCACGGATAGACGGTGTGAATGTCGGCGGACTTCCGGCAACGCTGCAGCGACATTCGAAGTCGCGAGCGCTATTTACGCGTAATCTAAATTGGTGAGCGGTTATTGAGTTTCTTGGAAACGCTGAAGGTCATTGTCCTTGGGTGGCTGACGATGCAACACTGCCACGCCTGGCTGACCGACTTTCCCGAAACCCGTCACCCGCCATTTGGGAGTCTCCAGTGGGGTCAATGGATGCCGCGGTACGGAAATGCCAGAGATTTCGGCATAAAGTCTGGTGACAGGGGAATGATATTTGATAGGAACGTCGAGTGTAATGATAATGAGGGAGGGATTTTGGTGGCATCTGTTAACGTAAACTGTACCGTAAACAATTGTTACTTTTGGGCAAAGGACAATATGTGTTCGGCCGATAGCATTCTTATCACATCGGACTCCGCAACCAATGAACATCCGAGTATGACGTTTGGCCAAGAAGAAGAGGGAAACCTAGTCCAATCCATTGGCACCACGCCAGCACGTAGCATAACGGACACCGCCTGTCATACGTTCAAGTCGCGTTAATAGAAACTAGATTAGTCATGGAACATTTTAACTAATCCATGAGAAACATGTGCTAGTGCACAATAGAAGTCTCATCCGGCGATTCAGACTCGTGGGATGAGACTTGTTCTGCGGAACTGCGTTTCGGTGTGAGTACCTTGGCATCGGACGACGTTCACTGCCCCAACTCATTTACGATGTTTTATCCTTCAGAATTTCAGTTGTCTGGCTAAATGTTATGTGGTTAACCCAGAATACATGACCACTCACTTGTCGAGAAGTTTTGGGGAATGCTATACCAGCAGGAATTTTTTATTCTGATCGCGAATACAGGGATTGAGGTGAACATCTGTGAAAATTCGCTCATTTGACGAATTCTGGCCTTATTACCTGGATCAACATCGGGACACCGGAACCCGGTTGTTCCATTTCATCGGGACTGGATTGGGTCTCCTAAGCATATTGACCGCACTCTTTACGCTAAATGTCTACTATATACTCCTCGCGCCACTATTGGGCTACGGGTTAGCATGGTATTCTCATATGTTTATTGAACGCAATAAACCCGCAACTTGGCAGTATCCATGGTGGTCCTTGGAAGCTGATTTTCGTTTGTTTGTGTTAATTTTGACACGAGGGTTGAACACCAATGACACGGTGATACCGAAACTGTTCACACGACGTCGGTAGTCATCGTTTACGCATAGAGATGCCTCCTTGTTTATATGATGGTGGGGAGGAGGCATGATCGCGATGCGGATCAAATCGGCGCTCCATCGATACCATCGCCTGATAGGGATAGGGGTGATAGGACTGTTGGCTGCTGGGTGTGGCAATCCTAATAGCATTGCCACCATGCCGCGCCCAGTGCAGCAAGTGGTTAATGCGCCAACCTTGTCAGGTAATAATATTGGAGTCAATATGCTGCTGGCTACCGGCAATCAATCCTACATCGGCAGTGGTGTGATTCCCGGATATTATAATTTTGGCCCCGCTCAAGACCAAGGTAGCGATACTTACTATGTCAATTTTGAAGTTCCGGTGAATTTGGCTGGCATTGAAAAGCGCATGGGCTATGAGCCGAAAGCCATTGAATCGACCACTTATATCAATTACGACTACATAAACATCGAACCGTTGCCCAACGAAGCTTATGACCGACTTTACTATGATCCCAATACCAATTATGCACCCTTTCGTTTCAAACTGAATGCGGATGGCACCATTATGGACGAATCGTGGGATGCCGTCGCGGTCAATAGCTAAGTTCATCGTGCTTTTGTGGTTTCTTTTTCCCTGGAAAATTGTTTAAATGATAGGGTATCCAAAAACGAAACTACGAGGACAACATGGACGAAACGACACAACACGGATTTACTACACGGGCGATTCATGTGGGACAAGCTCCTGACCCGGCCACAGGAGCTACGATTGTTCCAATTTATGCGACCAGCACTTACACTCAAGAGAGCCTAGGACACCACAAAGGATTTGAATATGGACGTGGCGACAACCCGACCCGCTTAGCACTGGAAACCGCGCTGGCGTCCTTAGAATACGGCAGGCATGCCTTTGCCTTTGCATCGGGATTGGCCGCCTGTGATGTTGTGGTGCGATTGCTGCCTCCTCAAAGTCACATCATTGCCGGACATGACTTATATGGTGGAGTATATCGGCTATTTCAACAGGTTCATCAAGAATCCCATAAGGTAACCTACGTCGATTTAAGCGACAGCACCCAATTGGCGAATGCAATCCGGCCGGAAACAAAAATTTTGTGGGTGGAAACTCCAACCAACCCCTTGTTGCAAGTATATGATATCGAAAAGTTGGCAGAAGTGGCGCATGCCCACGGCTTACTGGTTGTTGTGGACAACACCTTTGCCTCGCCATACTTGCAAAACCCTTTGAGGAATGGCGCCGATATGGTTGTGCATTCCACAACCAAATACATTGGAGGACATTCTGATGTCCTTGGTGGAGCCATTGTGGTAAACGATGACCAACTAGCCGACCGCATAAAATTTTTACAAAACGCGGCGGGGGCGATTATTGGCCCCTTTGAGGCCTGGTTGACTCTCAGAGGACTAAAAACTTTAGCGTTGCGAATGGAGCGGCACACCGCGAATGCAATGAAAGTCGCCGAATTCTTGCATCAACACCCCCGAGTTCGTCAGGTCTATTATCCCGGATTTTTCGAAGGGGCAGCGCGCACGATTCTGGATCGACAGATGAAAGGGTGCGGCGGGATGATCTCATTTGAATTAGCGGGTTCCGCTGACCACGCTCTAGAAACCGCTAAAAAGGTATTGGCGAAATTTCGCCTATTTTCCTTAGCAGAAAGTTTAGGCGGGGTGGAATCCTTGGTGGGGCATCCGGCCACAATGACGCACGCGGCAATTCCGCGGTCTACCCGAGAGGAGCGGGGCATTCGCGATGGTTTGATTCGGCTGTCTGTGGGAATCGAAGATGTGGCGGACTTGCTGGCAGATATTGCGCAAGCTTTAGGAGGCGACCACTAAGATGCCAGGCCGGGGGATGACGGATCCTTGGCGTGTTTTGGGAATTCAGCCTGGCGCTTCTGCAGAAGAAGTGCGTCAGGCGTATTTGAGGTTGGTAAAAATGCATCACCCCGACCAGTATCGCCTGGACGACATCGCACGCAGGCGGCATGAACAACAAATGAAAGAAATTACCGCGGCCTATCATCAGATTCGTCAACAACCTTCTTCGGTGCGATCAGGAGGATCTAGCCGGTCGACCTGGCGACCATCTTCTGCGATGGCGATTCATTGTGAAGAGCACGGACGATGGGTGGCGATATATTGCACACATTGCGGACGTGCATTATGCACCCGTTGTGATCCGTCACTGTCTGGACTATGCCGGGAACATCGAACAAAGAATTAAACAGAGGAGGATTTAGCTATGGATCGATATGGCTTTTTTATCAACGGAGAAGAAACTACGGCTCACCGACATTACGTCGTACAACATAAATATCGGCAAGAGCCTTTGGCTGAAGTAGGAGAAGCATCAGCTGACGATTTGAATTATGCTTTGGAATCAGCGATTCGGGCATTTGAAACCTCATGGGCAGTTTTTGACCGCTATCGGGTATTGGAAAATGCGGCTGAGTTGTTAGGACAACAGGCCGAAGATTTTGCCCGGACCATCGCCCAGGAGGCCGGGAAACCTATAAAGGACGCTAGAGTTGAAGTTGCCCGAGGGCAACAGACGCTGCGCTATTCCGCACTTGCGGCAAGAACTCTCAAAGGGTCTGAGATCCCCATTGGGGGGAATCCCGGAGCGGAAAATCGGCTGGCCTTCACTATTCGAAAACCTTATGGGGTCACATTGGCAATTACACCCTTCAATTTTCCGTTAAATCTCGTGTTGCATAAAGTGGGACCGGCGCTGGCAGCTGGCAACCCCGTGGTATTGAAACCAGCGCCTGCGGCACCAATCACTTCGTTGAAACTGGCCCGGTTGCTTAATCAAGCGGGAGTGCCGAAGGGGTGGATCAATGTAGTGACTGGGCAGGGACCCGAGATCGGGGAACAGTTAGTGAAAGATGCCCGGGTAAAGCTGATTACTTTCACCGGCTCGGCCGCAGTGGGACAGATTATTCGCGCTCAGGCCGCACTAAAGCCAGTGTTGTTGGAACTAGGCAATAACTCGGCCAACATAGTCCATGAGGACGCCGATCTGGATTTGGCGGCTCGAACCTTGGCAGCTAGAGCTTATGGATATGCAGGACAAGTCTGTATCGCGGTACAGCGGATATATGTACATCACAAGATTTGGGAGCCGTTTCGTGATGCGATGGTGCAAGCTACCAATGACCTCGTGGTGGGTAATCCCGAGGATCCGGCTACTGATGTAGGACCGATGATTAATGAGGCGGCAGCGGACAGGGCAGATCTGTGGTATCGCGAGGCGGTGGCTGCCGGGGCGAAAACTTTGGTCCAAGGCTCGCGACAAGGGGTCATGGTGCCTCCCATATTACTTGAGCATGTGGCACCGTCGATGCGGGTGATGTCTGAAGAAGTGTTTGCTCCTCTGGCGGGATTGGTGCCATATGAAGATGTGAATCAGGCGTTCAATTGGGCTAACCAAAGCCGTTACGGGTTGCAGGCGGGAATATTTACCCAGAACTTAAAGGTTGCCATGCAAGCTGCCCGGCAACTGCAAGTGGGGGGCGTGATGGTGAACGACAGCAGCTCCTATCGAGCCGACAATATGCCCTATGGGGGCATCAAAGACTCAGGGATTGGGCGAGAGGGACCGGAATTCGCCGTTGAAGAAATGACCTATCCGACGGTAATTGTGCTTAACTTGTAGGAGCGGCTTCTATGTGGATGATATTTGACATTGAAACGGTGCCTGATGCCGACTCAGGCCGTGTTTGGCTTGAGATGTCAAACTCGGTACCTGATCATGAGGTGAGGGCATCGATGATGCAACAGCGCGTTGAGGAAACTGGCGGTTCCAGTTTCCTCAAACCCGCATTCCATCAAGTGGTGGCGATCGCAGCCGCTATCGTGGACGAAAGCGGGGCCTTGCGACGACTTACCGCGTTGGGCCGGATCGAGTCGTCGGAGTCAGAATTGGTGGCGGAGTTTTTTCGGATAATCGGCGAAGCCCATCCGCGACTGGTTGGCTGGAATTCGTCAGGATTTGACTTGCCGACGTTGGTGTTGAGGGCCATTCGGCACGGAATTGGGGCATCAGCGTTCTATCAGTTTGGTGAACCCTATCATGGCTATCGGAAACGGTTCGACGAAGAAGCGCACATTGACCTGATGGACGTTCTCAGCGGGTATGGGGCAACGCCCCGGATGTCGCTGCACGAAATGGCGTGCATGATGAAAATTCCTGGAAAACTGGAGGTGTCTGGGAAAGATGTCACAGACTTGTATCAAGGCAACCAGATGAAGGAGATACGGGACTATTGCGAGTTGGATGTATTGACTACGGCATTGATTTTTGGATCCTATGCCTATCACCGACAATGGCTTAGCGAAGACCAGAAACACTCTTTTGACCAAAGCATTAAAATCTTTCTGGCCAATCATCAAGAAATGCATTGGCAAAAGTTTACCCAACGTTGGCTGGCGTTGTCGACAGGGAACCAATGAGCCGATTGAATGCATCAATTTTTAGTCAGATTGACCACCTGTTGCACCACCGATTTGGGTTGGAACAGTTCCGCTCTCCACAACGCGAAATTATCCTAGGCGTATTGGCGGGGCAATCCCAATTGGCGATTTTGCCGACAGGTTCCGGGAAGTCGTTGTGCTATCAACTGCCTAGTCTGATGTTGCCCCATCCGACTGTTGTGGTCTCGCCACTAGTGGCACTAATGAAAGATCAGGTAGACGGATTAGCTGAAACACAGATTCGAGCCCACGCCCTAGTGGGAAGTTTGTCCCGTGAAGAACAGCACCAGATTTTGCAAGATTGGGCAGAGCACCGCGTACCGTTGATCTATCTGGCGCCGGAGCGGCTGACCCATCCTGAAGTTCTTGAGGGGCTGAAACACCGTCTGAAAATTAGTTTGCTGGTGGTTGATGAAGCACACTGTATTTCGGAGTGGGGACATGATTTTCGCCCTGATTACCGCCGTATTCGAGAATTTCGCGAATTGGCCGGCAATCCCCCAATCTTGGCATTAACCGCAACGGCTTCGCCGCGGGTGCGTCGTGATATTGGATATCAACTGGGCTCACCAAACACTCCGTTGATCTATCATGAGTCTTCAATCGATCGAGCTAACATCCGTCTGGGAGTGCAAGTGACTGTGTCTGCACGAGAGCAAAAACAACATGTCTTAGATGCGGTGGTTAACAATGACCGGCCCACTATTATCTATGCGGGCACCAGACGGCGAACTGAAGAGTGGGCAACGTGGTTGACGACGGTCGTGCCCCGCTCTGTCGCCATGTATCACGCTGGTCTATCGCCCTCAGTTCGCCAATCCGTACAGGAGGAATTTGGGCAGGGAACTCTCTCAATTGTCGTAGCTACTACAGCTTTTGGAATGGGGATCAATCGCCGTGACGTGGGATTAGTTCTCCATGTGGCGGTGCCCGAGTCCATCGCCGCCTATTATCAAGAAGTAGGCCGAGCCGGTCGTGATGGCTCGGCGGCCCAAGCACGTATGATTATACGTTACCATGATATTGAGCAGCGAGAGTTACGGTTGAAAGGTGCGACGCCAGATTACACAGCCATTGCCCGGTTGGTTACCGCCGTGGGGAATTTTCCACTGCAGCGGTTAGTACGGTGGGAACTTGACGAAGATGACCAGTTGGGACTTATTGTTCTGGCCGCATTGCATGAAATGCAAATGGTCACTATCGGTGGAAGAGCCGGGCACGTGGTGGCTGTGACCCGTCAGGTGGATTTTGACCACACGATTGCGGAGGCAATAGGGAAACGGATACAACTGCAACATCAATACCGTCAGGAACAGTTTCGTCTCATGAAAACCTACATTTTTGGCCAAGAGTGCCGTCGGGTTCAGGTGGGCCAATATTTCGGGCAGTCTTTGGCTCCTGGAACTGTCGAATGTTGTGATAATTGTGGGGAACGCTCTGCCCCGCATAGCAACATTGCCAATCCCAATTGGTCAGCTGTGGCCCAATTGCGGCAGTGGCGGAGAGAGAAGGCTGAATTAGCGCATGTTTCTCCATACATTGTGTTGAGTGACCGGGCAGTGCATTCCCTGGCGTATGCACTGCCACGAACTCTTGAAGATTTACAATTATGTCCAGGCATTGGTCCAGTGAAACGGGAACGGTATGGCCGTGAGCTTCTGGACATATTGCAGCCGTTTGCCTCTAACGCGGTAATGTCTGACGATCCCAGCCATATTTTGCAAACACCGAAAACCGTAGCAATGCAAATGTTTCGCGAAGGATTTCCTATTGTTGAAGTGGCAAAGCGCGTAGCGCGCAGCCGAGGCACTGTAATGGAGTATCTTCAAGAGTGGATCCAAACCCGGGAGCCGGAAGAGTGGTCTTCCTATGTTCAACGATTGCTATCGGCCGATACCTATCGTCAAGTTTTGACGGAATTCCAAAGTTTAGGTACAGAACGGCTACGCCCAGTGTATGAAGCGTTGTCGGGAACAGTGCCCTACGATGCGCTACGTGTGGCCCGAGCGGTATTTGACCGCGGACTGAAGTTCCCCCCAGTTTCTTAGCTAATTCTAATTTTGTTATGACACAATAAGACAAAAGTTGAAGCATGCCATCGAATATTCTAGAGGGCGTAGGCTGTTAGGGCGACCCGTAGGAGGGACCGGTTTTGTTGTGAGGGGGAGGATGATTCCTGATGCGACTAATGAGCTTCTTCTTTGGCTTGTATGGATCCTTGACGGCAATTGGTGTCGCTTTTTTAGAAATTTGGTTGAGACGGCTGCATCCGGCGCTTTCAGTGGCGCTTTCGTCTGGAGAAGCGTGGCGGTCATTAGCGTTGATTTGGGCGGTGTTAGTTGCCCTCGCCGCTATAATTTCGGTGTTTAAACGGCCAATCCTAGCGGCCGGTTTGTTTGCGTTGACGATTGGATTGGAGTACTTTGGCAGCCATGTGTTCTGGATATTTCCCTTGGCGTTTTGGATCATTGGGGCTGGGTTAGCAATAGGATCGTATCTGTGGTCACGATCTAAAATGGGGACGGGTGAGGAACCGAACCTTGACACTCACTTAGGAGATGTGGGTTAATCGTCAACCCCTTCAAGGGGAACGTCCTACGCGGGCTGCGAGCCATACTCCGATGCTAATACTGCCGCCACTGGCCAATAATCCGCAAGTGGTCCGGTCAATTTGGTGTCGCATCTTTTGGTCGGAAAGATAAAAGCCTAACAAGCCACGCGAAATGTAGCGGTGAAAGGCGGCGTCCGGCAATTTTCTCGCTTCGCTTAGAGCCTTGCGATAAATATATTGCAGTCGGCCCACTGCCGTTGAGTAGTCAGGGTAATAACTGACGAAATTTAAGTCACCGCCTTCCAGATCTTCTTGGCGGTCGATAAGATAATCTAGCAGAATGTGAAGGGATCCAATCCAGGGAAAGTATAGATCTTTCACTAAGGTAATGGCGTGCCGGGATGGCAATTCCGCAGCCGCCAGGTTTAATAGCGCAAACAATCCCAAAGTGGATCCGGCTGCTGCCGCAAACTCCCACCAAGAAATGCCCCATTGCTCTCCTTGTTGGCGATGGAACCAAGCTTCCAAGTGGGGAACCCGGTCATTGATGGGGCCATGTTTAAATACCTGCAGGTCCACATAGAGTTGTGCGAGCCACGTTAGCGAATCAGAAATCATTGAAAATCCGGGAAATTGTTGCAAGCTTTGATGGCATGCGGCTATCAACCGCGTGATATAGCCTCCGTCATCTTGATGAGGGTGGAGGGCATAGTAGTCTCGTGCTGGTGATTGGGGGGACACGGCATCCAGCAGTGACTGGTGGAGCCACCGGAGATCTTCGGGGTCCTGGGATGGTCCGCGGTCCGTCACTGTGTCTAGATAATCGCACAGGGTTTGATATGGCACGAGAAACTCCATCACATGGCCATTGGGGTCCCGGGACGGACCGCCAAAGACACCGCCTCCTTCACAATGAAATTGTTTAAAGGTTAGGGAACTCAGCGCTTGTTCACGAAGATCAGGGTGGGGGATTTGCTCCGCCCAACTGCGAATTTCCCCCAAGGAGCGGATAACGGCTGGTCGCACCGTACGAAAATATTCCGTGCCCCACCGCCACGAATGAAAGAATTCAGTGGCCGTCGACATGTGGATGACCACCTTTCTGGAGGGTGAATCGGATGAATTGACTGCGCATCGGGGATCCGGCTCCTTCTTGGCCCTGTGATTTTCTGACACCAGCCTGGCTGCTGTTTATTTTATGCACTAGGATGCCATTTTATGGCCCTCTTGGCCACCGCTTCTATGGTAATACTTCTGGAAGCCGAGAGGACGTGAGGTCGCCCACATCCTCCCGGAAATTCCACTTAATTTTTAGGACCAAGATGTGACACTGCTAGATTGGGTCGTGGGCCAAAGTCCGGCACTTGCACGGGATTGGCATCCAGCAAAGCGAGGATTTCTTTGACCGCTCGCGCCAGTTGAGCATCGTGATGGGCAATATAATCCTGGGGTGTATTGTCCACCACAATGTCGGGGTCGACACCGTGATTTTCCACTCCCCATCCGACGTCCATGAACCAATAAGAGAATTCCGGTTGTGTAGTAATGGTGCCATCAACTAAGGAATAACGAACGTCAATGCCGATGACACCGCCCCAGGTCCGGGTGCCGATAAGGGGCCCTAAATGCATGAGTTGAAAGGCATGACTGAAGATGTCTCCATCAGAACCAGCATTTTGATTCGTAAGGGCCACAATTGGTCCCAAGACACTTTCAGCAGGATAGGGCATCGGCTGCCCCCAACGGGGGATATCATACCCAATACGCTTTCTTCCCAGAGTCTGCAGCAAGAGCGACGAGACATGACCTCCGCCGTTGTAGCGCACGTCAACGATGAGCGCATGGTGCTGAATTTCCGAGAGATAAGATCGGTAAAATTCGGAAAATCCTTGGGCGCCCATGTCGGGGATGTGAACGTAACCCACGCGATTAGCGGTCGCAGTTTTGACGTACTCGCGGTTCTTGGCCACCCACTCGCGGTATCGCGTCTTCAATTCCTGACTTAACGGCTCAATAATCACCGTACGGGTAGTAGACGGATCCGAACCGCTTTGAATACCTAGTGCCACAGGATGTTCCGCTTTATCCACCATCCACACCTGTGGGGGAAGATCGCGGCTTACCGGATGTCCGTCGACGGACTGAATGATGTCTCCTGCACTCACATGGACACCAGGGGCCCGAAGCGGCGAGTCGCTTTGTTTCTCGTAAGAGACTCCGGATACCACATGGGTGATCCGATATCCGTGGTGTTTCTCATCCCAAGTGAGGTCGGCACCTAATAGACCAATGCGGTGGTGTGGCTCAGGGCGATAGTCGCCACCCATCTCGTAAGCATGGGAGGTGCCTAATTCTCCTTGCATTTCCCAAATCAGATCCGACAGTTCGCCTCGAGTAGCAACCCTTGGCAGGAGAGCCAAGTAACGTTGATAAATATTTTCCCAATCAATGCCCGACATATTAGCGGTCCAAAAGTTATCACGCATGAGACGCCAGGCTTCTCTAAGCATTTGAGCCCACTCAGCCGGTCGGTCAATCCGCAGTGTAATCCGATCTAAGTTGACCAAGCCGCTATCTTTTCCGGGTGCTGTGTCTTTGGTATCGATTTTTTGATCAACTTTAATCACTCTAATTCGGTTACCTTGACGGATAGTCAAGATTTGGTGATTAGAGTTGATGCTGAATTCCGAGATTTTTTCCCCCACGATATCGGATTTTAGTGTGTCCAGATGAAATTTGTGCAGAGTTGCCTTGCCCTCGGGTTCAGATCCGAAGATTTCATGGGACAATCGGCCTTCGGGAGCCACAGTAGTCCAAAATATGCCATCGGTTGAGGCTGCCAACTGCTTATACTGCGCTTCTTCTACCGGGAATGCCAAGACTCGTTGCGAAATGCCTTCGAGGTCAATAACGGTAGGTGGGGCAGTAGTCGTGTCAGTTTTGCTGGAGTTCTCGTTTTTGGACGGATCTTCATAAAGTGGTTTTGGTTCCGGGAGGAATGGGGAAGTTAAATTATTTTGCAAAAGGATAACGTAAGGCTTCCCTCCCTTTACAAACCCGTAATCGAATCGCAAGGTATCCATGACCGGATCAAACACACGGTATGATAAAAAGTAGAGATAACGTCCCTTGGGATCGAATACCGGTTGCCCATCGATAAATTCCGGAGCGGTAGCTTCATACTTTTGATTGTTGGACAAATTGTACAGCTTTATGCAACTGGTATGGTCCGTCACGGGATAAGCATAGGCCAGCCAACGGCTGTCCGGAGACCAGTCCATTTCACTAATGCGTGCTTGCGGGGAAACATCCACTTTCTTTAAGGTAAAGGCTTTGAGGTCAGCAATCCAGAGTTCAAGGCGCTGATTGGTGAGTGCGGCAAACTGACCGTCATATGACACTTTTAGCGCCACCGCATGGCCGAGGTCTGTTCCCAGAAAACGCACTGGTGGTTTATCGTCGGCATAGTGAATTTCTAATCCTTCGTCACCGCCGTCGTCAGACACGATTACCAAGCCGCTTCCGTCCGGAAGCCATGAGGTTAGTCGATAGCGAACGCCGTCGGGGATCCCGATTTGACGGACAGGTCCTTGCCACGGTCCCATCGCGAAAACTTTTCCACGAGTAACAACCGCTAACTGTGTGCCCGTATCATTGATGCTCACTTCGCTGAGAAATTTAGTCGGTTCCGCATAGAGCGGTTCGCGCTGAGTATGTTGGCTATGGTAATTGATAGCAATGCGCGTACTTTCGCCGAGTTGGGGATCGAACACGAATAAATCGGCTCCAGCATGGTATACGACAAGGCGGCCATCCGTTTTGGCATTGCGCACATAATATGTGTCGTGATCGGTGTGGCGTCGTAAATCTGTGCCGGATGGCGTTATCGAATACAAATTGCCATAACCTTCGTGGTCGCTAATAAAGTATATTCGTGCACCAATCCACATTGGCGAAGCAAAATTTCCATTAACGCCGTCATAGCGAATGAATTGTTCCGTTCCTGAAGCATCAATCCACAGTTGGCCTGCTGTCCCCCCGCGGTATCGTTTCCACAGCGCCGGATCTTGAGTGTAGCGTCCGAGCACGACGCCACCCTGAGAGCCGAATGAGATACTATGGGCCGGACCATAAGGCAGCGGACGGATGTCCGCAATATTTTGGGGATCAATTGCATAGAGTTGGAACCAAGAACGAAACGGTCCGCCATAGTTGGTACTAGCAATGATTTCACCTGAAGGTGAAAAACCTGCAACCACAGAATTGGCTCCCCAATAGGTGAGGCGTTTTGCGGGGCCTCCTTCACTTGCCATCATGTAAATTTCGGAATCGCCTTCTTCACGTCCCGTATATGCTATGTATGTCCCATCGGGAGAGATCCAGGGCCGAATCGCCGATCCCCATCCCGAAGTGATGCGCCGCGCAGTACCGCCGCGCCTATCTATTTGCCAAATGTCATCTTCGGACACAAATATCACGATATCGCCCGCAATGGAAGGGGAGCGGTAATATCCATCAATATCCATTCAGTAGCCTCCTAAATGTCTTTAAATTTCGGCTAGCCAAGCTTTAATATCGTGCAAAATCAGTGAGACAATACGGACTTGCGTCTTAAGAGCCATAGATGGGACGCCAGCTTTTTTTACCACTTGCTCCGGGAGGTAGGGCAGGTGGAGAAACCCTGCAGGAATCGTTGATGCATGGTGACGGAACAAGTACAGTGCCTGATTGCACATGAATAGACCTGCACTCGTGGAAAGTGTCAGGGGAAGCCCGTGGGACTCGACGCTTTCCTGCAGTTGCAACATCGGAAGTGTGGTCAAGTAGGCATCAGGGCCGTCAGGATCGATAAAGACAGCGCGATGTTGCTCACCGCGATTGTCCGGCATAGTGCTGTGCAACAAATTGACTCCCACCCATTCTAGCGAGGGGGCTGTCCGTCCGCCTGCTTGACCCATACCTAAAATGGCTTCGGGAGCATGCTGAGTAATCAGTTGAGGAATTAATTGTTCGACATCTACTTTACTGGTGGGCAACTGGGCAACGACAATATCGTCAAGGACTTCGGACGGAAGATGTTGCGCGACTATTTGTGAACTGTTAATCGTATCGTCGCCAAATGCGTCAAAATGAGTCACCAGGATCATGCTAGACTCCTTAGCGCTTGACATGTCAGGGGAAAATAGCACCAGCAGTTTATCATCGTGCACAATCCAGTATGGTGGCGTTGGTAGCTCGAATCAAGTCGGTACTTTTCAACCATAGTTCAAATCCACGTTGGCCTGCAGAGACGCCAGCATATTCGTGATCCATGATGGATTGATGGCAGAATACTGGCACTGGACGGCGCGGATCTATTGGGGACACGGAGCCGCGAAGATACCCGGTCATACGATGGATATCTTCTGGATCGGCCATTTCCACGTCACGACACGACATAGCCACAGCGCATTTCTTTTCGCTTAGTTGCTGGGTGCCCGGAATCAGAACCAAGGCAAATCCGTTGTCTCCATGAATCAAGAGCGTTTTAAACACGCGGTCAAGCGGCACCTTGCATTTCACTGCAACCTCTTGTGCGGTTTTTTCCACCTCGTCGTACTCTAGTACTTGATACGGCATACCATGCCGATCCAGCCACACCAACGCACGACTCTTCATACCGACGCCACCCCTTCACTCCCCGCTTCCTTACCAGTATAAGGAAGAGTAGCGTCAAGAGCAATGCGCTTACGCTGACCGAGGCCAGGGCCGGGTGCCCCAGACAATGAGGTCACGAGGAATCCAAGCATCTAACTGGGTGACGTAAGAGCAGTATGGGTAGTGGTCACATACTAAATAATCGTCATGGGTGAGGCGATTCTCCATCAGGCGAAGGCTGTTGGCCCGGCATCTCGGGCAAATCATGATGGTATCCATGGAGCATTCCTCCTTCGGCACCTAAACCTCTAATTTCTATTTAAACCAACATATGTTGCCAAAGTGTTTCTCTTTGGTGAGAAAATGATGAGAGAGTCCCAATCGAGTCTGGTGTATGATCTTGACTTTCGCACCTCGAAATCACAACAAATATAATGGGGAAAAAGACCGCAAAACCCGCATGAATACCGGGTTTTTGGTGTAATTAAGGTATCGTCCAAATCAACCAAAAACGGAGTGTTATCCTGCGGGAAAATGCTACTGAGATCAAAAAGGTGCTCGATGAACGCCATTATATTTGATGCGATGGGAACCTTCAAACTGAATTCCATCATCAGGAAGGCTCATTTCAAGAAACAAGGAGAGTACCGTGTTACCGAAATTTTGGCGCTCATGATTATCCTTCCTCTTCTGCTTCTGAACAGCGTCAATAGTTTTTACAAGAGCGAATTCCGGAAGGTCACGCAGATGAAAAAGGACGCCATTGATCGCCTCAAAAACCACGCGATGATGCCGTGGCGGGATATTTTGTACGGGGTCGCCAAGCGGTTCCAAACGCTAACCAATCCCGAAAAGGTCGTGGCGGACACGTCGGCATTCATCATTGATGATACCACCGACGCGCGGGTCGGTCGGCGCATCGAAAACGTGTCGTACATCTTCGACCATGTGGTCGGGAAAACCCGGTTAGGGTTCAAAGACCCCGTGCTGGGCTATTTTGATGGAAAAAGCTTTATCCCGCTGGACTTCAGCATTCATTCGGAAAAAGGGTTACGCGGGAAGCCGCGCATTGTACAGTACAAAAAACCCGGCGTGCCGGGATCACCCGGAAATACACGGAGACAAGAGTGCACCGTGGATAAAATCACGCAAGCGATGACGATGATCAAGCGCGCAGTCAAACACGGTTTTCGGGCGAAATACGTGCTGACGGATAGTGGGTTTCGCAGTAAAGGGTTCATCCAGACGGTGCGGCAGATCAAAAGCCAAGCGCTGCACGTGGTCTGTGGGGTGCGAAAAGATAAGCGTCAGTACACCTACCAAGGGAAAAAGATGGACGTCAAGGCACTGCACGCGATGGTAAAAAAA
This sequence comes from Bacillota bacterium, assembly GCA_023488565.1. Taxonomy (GTDB): domain Bacteria; phylum Bacillota; class Sulfobacillia; order Sulfobacillales; family Sulfobacillaceae; genus Sulfobacillus_C. The sequence continues at coordinate 16,560 of JAMDDZ010000130.1, forward strand.
AAAGAGGGCAACGCGAAGCGTTGCCGGAAACTCAACACCCGCTATTTTGAAGTCGTCGAGCAGTAAGAAGGCGTCGGCGACGTCACACTGTACCTGTGCCGATTTCCTTACCAGAAACAGTGGCGCGTGTTTCTGGCCCGACACGTCGCTATCCTTTCTGACCATGATGGAAATATACGCCACGCGATGGACGATTGCAGTGTTTTTCAAAGAGATGAAGCAGCATTTGCGACGGAGACAGTGCCAATCCCGGGATTTTGACGCGCAAATTGCCCACGTCACGACCTACTGTATCCTCTACACCTTTCTGGCGTAGTTCCGGAGGGCCAATGCCTACGCATTCTTAGGCGCTCTGTTTGAGGGCATTGTGGCCGAATTGGTGGAGAAAAACTTAGCGCAACGCCTGGGGGAATTGTTCGAGGAACTGTTGCAGGTAGTCATTAACTCTATCGCAGAATCGGACTCCGTAGACCTTGTGCCATTTAAACGTTCACCGGAATATGAAGCGCTCAAAGCACTGTTTGAGGAGTCATTCTTGGGCAATCAGTTACAAGCATTCGATAAGTCCGCATAAATCGCCACAATAAAATGGTGAAAAGGTGGGAGTTTTCTAGGGTTGGCGGAATGATTGGTGTCTAAAAACGCTGTATTGTGTGGGTGCGAACCTCAAGTTATTCGTTTTTGCCTATCCACACCTTGATCGGCCGTACCGCCTATGCTACCTTGATGGTAACTAATTCCCCTTTTACTGACACAATCTGACATAGTCTCGCACCAAAGAACAACCAAATTACGACAATTTGGGGCGTTAGCGGGTAAGGCGGCGGAAGTCGTTACCGTTGCCTATCTACCCATCGTCTTCCGGCGTGGGGGATTGGCGACGGACTGTCAGGGCTGTCGTGTCCAGAAACTGGCGCTATTTGGCCGCGCCAATTCCTATCGGGCCAAATCTCCGCCAATACGGTCTTTCGTTCACAGCGCACATCTTTAGAACTAAAGCATGGGGGATCAGGGCATGTCAGGTGTATCCCGAGACACGGCGGAGAATTCGAAACTGAGACAGTCTCTGGCCGAACTAGAGCAACAACTAACGGATTTGAGGGCATCCAACGCGGAGTTGCACAGAAGACTCGAAAGGTATGAATCGGTTGAAGAAGGATCAGCAAAGGGCGAAGACTTATATCGCAAGATCATCGAGACCACTTCCCAAGGATATTGGCTGATATCTCCGCAATTCGAAACTATCGATGCCAACCGAGCTCTCTATGAGATGCTCGGGTATACCAGAGAAGAGTTTATCGGGCACTCAATCCTGGACTATTACGATGAAGAAAATAGGAAGATCCTTTTTAAGTCCATGTCAGGCATTACCGAACAGAACCGTCGCGGCTACGAAGTAGCTCTTCGCCGAAGGAGCGGAGAACCCGTGCATTGCCTTTTTAATGTGGCGACCCTACGGGATGAATCGGGTGAAATCAAGGGCTCTTTTGCCCTGGTTACGGATATCACGGACCGCAAACGGGCTGAGGACGTGGTGCGACAATCCCGGCACCAGATGGAGGACATCATCAATTTTCTGCCTGACGCAACCTTTGTGATTGACAAGAACGGAACGGTTATATTGTGGAACCGCGCGACGGAAGAGATGACCGGAATCAAGGCCGCCGATATGGTCGGAAAGGGCAACTATGAGTATTCCATCCCTTTTTACGGCGAGAGGCGCCCAATCCTCATCGATCTAGCATTGCATCCTGAGAACATTACAGAAGACCACTACAGTTTCATTCGCAAGGAGAAGAACTTCATAGCAACGGAAACGTTTGTCCCAAATCTGCCCAATGGTGAACGTTTCGTTTTTGGGGTGGCTTCCCCGATTTATGACATCAATGGCAATATCGGGGGCGCAATTGAATCTGTCCGTGATCTGACCTATCGCAAGCAGGCCGAGACGGCACTGAACGAATCTCAGCGCCGGATGGAGGACATCATCAATTTTCTGCCTGACGCAACCTTTGTGATAGATTCGAACGGAAGGGTTATATCGTGGAATCACGCCATAGAAGAGATGACCGGGATCAAGGCTGCCGACATGATCGGGAAGGGCAACTACGAATACGCCGTCCCCTTTTACGGTGAGAGACAACCGATCCTCATCGATCTAGTGCTGGACGGGATCCTCCCGGAGCACTACGGTCTGATACGCAGAGAAAAGGATTTCTTGAGTGCCGAAACGTATGCCCCCGCCCTGCCTGGGAACGGCCGAGTGGTATTTGCCGCGGCTGCGCCCATCTACAACATGGATGGAGTCGTCGTAGGCTCCATAGAGTCCGTGCGTGATGTTACTGACCGCAAGAAGGCGGAAGAGGCATTACGGGAAAGCGAGGCCCGCTTCAGGACCATGATGGAACAGTCGCCCGTGGCAACGCAGATGTTTTCCATTGACGGCGTTTTGCGGGAAACAAACAAAGCGGCCGAGGATCTGTTCGGCTATTCGGCCAAAGAGATGATCGGCACCAGGAATGTTCTAAAGGACGCACAAGTAGAGCGGATTGGGGCAACCACTCTAATCAAGCGGGTTCTGGAGGGGGAAACGGTACCTGCAGCAGAGTTTCTGTTCAATATTGCCGAGAGTTTTGGTGGTAGCGAAAAACAGGTTTGGCTGAAGAGCCGCTTCTATCTCCTTCACGATACGGATGGAAAGGCGAAGAACTTCGTGATCCTGCACGAGGACATCACCGAACTGAAGCAGTACCAGCAACACCTTGAAGACATGATCGAGGTGCGAACAACAGAACTTAAGAAAGCCAAGGTGGAGGCCGAGACGGCGACCCGCGCCAAGAGCGAATTCCTCGCCAACATGAGCCACGAGATTCGCACTCCGATGAACGCGATCATGGGTTTTACGGGGTTGGCACTGAAAACGGAATTGACCCAAAAACAGCGCGACTACCTGAACAAGATCGACAGCTCGACCAGGGCTCTGCTCGGAGTGATCAATGACATCCTGGACTTCTCCAAAATCGAGGCAGGAAAACTGGAGATGGAGGCTGTCGGGTTCCGTCTCGACGAGGTCATGAACAACATAGCCAATATGATGGCGGTTCAGGCAGCCAGGAAGGGAGTTGAACTACTAAACTCCCTGGCGCCGGATGTTCCCCTCGCCTTGGTAGGGGATCCCTTGCGTATAGGACAGGTGTTGCTGAACCTTGCGAATAACGCCGTCAAGTTTACCCACCACGGTCACGTGCTGATCCGGGCAGAACTGGCCGACAAAGATGCATCGCGGTGTAGAGTCAGGTTCCGCGTCCAAGATACGGGCATCGGGATGACAAAGGCGCAGATCGGCAAACTGTTCACTGCCTTCTCCCAAGCAGACACCTCTACAACCAGGAAGTACGGGGGTAGCGGGCTCGGGCTTACGATTTCCCAGCGTCTCGTAGAAATGATGGGCGGTGCTATATCCGTCGAAAGCGAGCCGGGTATAGGAAGCACATTCGGTTTCGACGTGGAGTTTCCGCGCCAGGCCGAGGAGAAAGCACAGCCTGTTGAACTGCGACAGGAATTGGCTGGGTTGCGGGCTTTGGTCGTAGACGACAATGATCTTGCCAGAGAGGTTTTGATGGAGCAACTCCTACCTTTTGGCGTGATGGCGACGGCGGTCGATTCGGCCGACGCGGCCATCCGCGAGCTCGAAGCGGCACAGGCGGATAGCCCCTACGACTTAGTGTTGATGGACTGGAAGATGCCTGGAACAGACGGCATCGCCGCCGCCAAGAGAATCATCGCCAACGAAAACTTGGCGCACGCTCCGGCCATTATCATGGTTACGGCATTCGGGCGGGAAGAAGTCATGAAAAGAATCCAAATGGTCGGCGTGAGCGGATTCCTGATCAAGCCAGTGAACCAATCGCTCCTGTTTGAGACCCTGATGGAGGTACTGGGTCGAAGTATAGCCTCAAGTGAGACGCCCTGGAGCACCGCACCGGACGCAATCACAGAGGTGTCCGGAGCGAGGGTACTCCTCGTCGAGGACGCGGTCATGAACCAGCAGGTGGCAACCGAGATCCTGGAAGGCGCCGGCGTGGTGGTTGAAGTGGCCAACAACGGTCAGGAGGCTCTAGAAGCAGTTGCCGGATCCCGTTATGACCTCGTTCTGATGGACGTCCAGATGCCTGTCATGGGCGGGTTCGAAGCCACCCGATTGATTCGGTCGGAGCCAAAAAACGCTCACCTGCCCATCATCGCCATGACCGCCCATGCCATGCGTGGGGCGCGCGAAGAGTGCCTAGCGGCAGGGATGAATGACTACATCAGCAAACCCATAGATACGGCACAACTCTTTTCCGTTATGGCCAAATGGATAACCAAGAAGGAAACAAAGAGGAGCGGAGAAACTCCTGAGCTGCATTCTTCGGTCCCGCCATCACATGAAACCTGGCTGGATCTTGCCGGGATCGACACCAAAGACGGGCTAAAGAGACTCAACGGCAATCAAGGACTCTATGTAAAACTCCTTCGGACGTTTGCCAAAACGTATGCCGCTTCGGGCAAAGAGATCAAAGAGGCTTTCAGGGGTGATCCAACCACCGCCGAAAGAATTGCCCATACCGTCAAAGGAGTGGCCGGAAACATATCGGCCATCGGAGTTCAACATGCCGCACAGGAACTGGAAATGGCGCTCAAACAAAATGACTTGAACCACGTAGACCCTCTGTTGAGTAGGTTCGAAGAAAAGTTGGCGCAGGTCGTGACGTCGATAAAAATCCTTGATCAGACCGAAATGGCACGGGACCAGGCTTCGACGGGTGCCGTCGCCGAGGATGCCGGCCGCGAGACTTGCTCAATGTTGAAGGAACTCAAGACCCAGGTGGAGGACAACAATTTAGCCGCCTGCGATACCTTTGAAACGATTGCGGAGCATCTCGGAACTGGCGATGGCGATCAGGAGTTCGAGTTTGGAAGACTCAGGGATAGTCTGGACATCTTTGATTTCGAGACGGCACTAGACGCCATCCAGAAGCTTCTCGGCAAACTGCGCTGCGCAAGTCAGTGACGCGGACGGAGGTAATATAGTGCAGAAAATTCTGATCGTTGACGACGTGCCGGCCAACATCAAAATCCTACGCGAACTGTTGGTGGGGAATTACCAACTCTACGTAGCGACCAATGGAAAGATGGCAGTGGAGGTAGCGGAAACCAGACTTCCGGACCTCATCCTGATGGATGTCATGATGCCGGAAGTGGACGGGATCACGGCGTGCGGTATTCTTAGGAGTCGCTCCCAGACGGCTGGGATCCCGGTTATCTTTATCACCGCTAAGAGCGAGGTCGACGACATGGTCAGGGGCTTCGAGGCGGGCGGAGTGGACTATGTGACCAAACCGTTCAATCCCTCCGAGCTGAACGCCCGAGTCAAAACGCATCTAGAACTGAAAAGAACACGCGAGCAGTTGCAGCTGCGTAACGAACAGCTCAACGATGCCAACGAAAAGCTGCATGTGGCGGCTATGACGGATCCCCTTACTGAACTGCGAAACAGGCGATATATGACCATGAAAATCGATGAAGAGATGGCACGGGTCACGAGGTCACAAAGGGTATTTTCGTTGATCCTTGTCGATATCGATCACTTTAAGAAGGTAAACGATCAGTATGGTCACGAATGCGGCGACCAAGTGCTGAAACAGGTATCGGAGGCATTGCGGGCTGGCATCAGGGAACAGGACCATCTTGCCAGATGGGGTGGCGAGGAGTTTCTTATCCTGCTGCCGGAGACCGACGTGCATGGCGCGATGCTGGTCGCCGAGAGGCTTCGAGAGAACACCGAGGAGACGCAAGTGGTCTGTCAGAAACACGAGATCAAAGTGACCGCAACTTTTGGCGTCACGGAATACGACCAGTCGGGCAACATGGATAACAGCATAAGGGAAGCCGACAACGCGCTTTACCTGGGCAAAAAGCGCGGCCGGAACCGTGTGACTGCCCTGTAACAAAGACAGCGGTTCATCCAGAACCGCTGTCCCTCTTTTATAAGTTTTTATTGACCTATAGCCTAAAAGAGAAAAGCCCGACTAGCAGCCAGGCTTGAGGGTGTAAAATATAGGTTCGGTTAAATGATCACTTGGCAAGGGCTTGGTAAACCTTGAGCGATAGTCGAACGCGGTAGTATATCTGGAAACCGCGAGCTAGAGCGATACTGCAGCACTTACCGTGTTGTGGTGGATCGTTACAGAGTTTCCTACGACGCGGTCTCGCTAATGCCTACGCATCCTTAAGCGCTCTGTTTGAGAGCATTGTGGCCGAATTGGTGGAGAAAAACTTAGCGCAAAAGCACTGTTTGAGGAGTCATTCTTGGGCAATCAGTTACAAGCATTCGATAAGTCCGCATAAATCGCCACAATAAAATGGGGAAAAGGGGGGAGTTTTCAAGGGTTGGTGGAATGATTGGCGTCTAAAAACGCTGTATTGTGTGGGTGCGAAACTCAAGTATGATTTTTAGGGGGTGTTGTGAAGTGAGCTTCCGACGCGTCGACAGTGCGGGTGTCATTATGCCACCACCCCTTATTTACGGTGGCGGCATAGTGTTAGGTGCGGTACTGGAATGGGCGGTGCCTTTGCGAGTTCAGGTTTTACAATACCTATTTTTCCGTGGCCTAGGACTAATCCTGCTATTGGGTTCCGTTGTGGTGTCGTTGTGGGCGCTCCGGGTATTAAGTGCCTTGGGTACCAGCGCAGACCCCAACCAACCGACATTAGTTGTGGCGGATTCAGGTCCTTTTGCGTTCTCCCGGAATCCCTTGTATTTATCCTTAACGTGGCTTCAATTGGGTTTGGGACTGGTTTTGGCGTGGCCTTGGTTGTGGATTACCCTCGTCGCCGTGATGTGGCTGATGACCCATGGGGTCATCGATCGGGAGGAGCAATATCTCGAGAATAAGTTTGGGGTTCAATATTTGAATTACAAGGTACGGGTACGGCGCTGGATTTAATCCATGGTCTCCCCGCAACATTCAGTGGATAAGAAACGGTCGCCAAGCCGAACTTGACGACCGTTTTTGCGTTAATAGCCTCCGTAACCGGACGACGAGCTGCTAGATGACGAACTGCTAGATGAGGTGGTACTGGTGGCTGCTGTCAATTGCGGGGTGGCTACAAACCACTTCCCTTCAATGCCTTCGCCGTTGGCTTGATGCGGGGCGCTGTCCCCGGAATAGGTGTAGAGGAGATGTCCTTGATAGGCGACTTGATTGCCATTGGCATCCTTGACAACACTTAAAGAGCCGGGAAGATTTGACGTGCCAGTAGCCGAAGAACCGCCGCTAACGGTCAAGGCATGCCAAATTTGACTGCAGGCCCCGGTGCAATGGCTGGTAGTCGGAGTATCGCCAGTAAAATAGTATAGGGTCATACCACTGCTGGTTGCCAGAACTGTCTCGGACTTGCCGCTAACCGTCGCCGAATTAGTGGTAACCGTGAGCGCTGTATTGGATGATGTTGAAGGCTGTGTGCTGGTACTAGTAGAACTGGTGGACGTAGGGGGATTGCTAGCCTGGGCTGTGCCGCAACCCGCTAGCAATGCCGCCGCCCCTATTGCTAAACTCCACCGCATCCATCCCTTGGAAAGTGTCATTTAGGGTAAAGACCTCCTTTCGGGAGAAAAACCACCTTTCTTTTTGTCATTGTGTTGAATTGCTCTTATCGTAGCTTTTGTAGGACAGAGTGACAAGATAAACGGCAGATAAGTTTTGCTAATGTAATTTTCACTAATTTTTAATTTTATTATAAAGAATTCTGTGGACGCCATGGTTCAAGCGAGAGGGTGTCTATGCGGGGCCTAGGGACCTAAACAATAACTAGACTTGAGACTCCCGTGGCCTGGCGGCCGCAATAGAGGATGAAACGCTCCATAGAGGAAAAGGCCGAGGCCATCACGAATACCCTCTCATGCGCTGGCGCGTTGGAGCCAGGGACAACGCGACCCTTGGGTCGCGATGACTCTGCGGATTCCCACCCGCTAGCCGCCCTAGTGCACTCGCATCACGATAACCAGGTGCGTCTCCACCTCTTGTCCGCCAGCGGGAGGCATTAGGCATCGGATCCTAGAGGATCTGGTCGTCTAGGCAGACGTTACTGACATAAAATACCACACCGTGCGGCAAATCCGTAGCTTTCCGGGCTGAAGGTCGGTTCCCAGATGGGTTCCATGACTCGCCGCATGGCTTCTTCTGCCACGCGGTCCCGGGCAGCGGGCACCCCTAAGGGCCTTTGTTTCTTGGTTCCGGCTTCGGCATTCAGGCGCGGCGGACCGGTAGCGGTTTGTAGCGATGCTCACGCATCGCGCACCCCAGGCCGGTCGAGTTCCTCTCCGAGATGTTCAGCAAATTGGTCGCAACTCTGGCAAAAGTTCTCCCGTGATGAGGTGCTGGAGGATGCCAAGGAAACTGCGGTCAATCAGGCTATTGAAGCGGGAGGACCCTAACGCGATCGAAATTATTGACGTCGAGGAAGTACCGTTGGCCTATCTCCCCGGGAATGCCACGCGTATCCGCGTCAAGGCGGCAGCGCGCTTAATAGGCAGTACACAATATGGTGAATCGGTGCGGTATTCGCATTAACGCTTTTTATCCCCGTTGGGCGGCCCATAGTCCTAGGGTTTGGAAGAGTGGGCTGGGACCGCCGCACGGACCAGGCAATTTGCCGTGGAGTGGCATGCATTGAGGACTGCCTCGGTACGGACTGAGAGCGATTATCCGTTTGGTTGGAAATAATTCGGTTACCTAAGCCCACCATAGGGCCGCGCTTCCGTTCTGAGTGATGTGGCCATGCATTATTAGAAATTCTTATACAGAAGCATAAGTAAACCTGTTTGTATAACCGCAAGACCCGCAATACACTGAAAAATGATGAGAAAATCTCATAATACGATCACTGCGAAGGAGGTGCGTAAGAAACGCAAGTCCTTACTTTTTTCCTTCTTTGATCTATGTCCCGAGCCCACGCGTGGGGCGAATGGGAGGTTGGGATGTTTACATCCCAACTCCGTTAGTAAAGACTTGTTTAGCAAACAAGAACACAGGTTAATTAACGATGACTGCAGTTCACCGATAATCACAGTGAGTGGTACAGATGAGCGGAAAGGTAGTACCAATCTAATAGTCAGACAAGCGCGACATTTGTGGCCTAACGCCTAACCGTGCGCGGATCTTGCCCGCAGATCGTGAGCCGACCGAACTCCACCTACGACGCATCCCGGAGACCACACTGCTAATAAAGTATTTGGGAGGTTGTAACTGCTTCACTAATTGCTCGTAAAGCATCATACGTAATGGTATACTATCTGCGGGTGAGCAGAGTATGGATGATCAATTTGTGAGTATCGGAAAAGCGGCCAAGATGATCGGGATGA
>JAMDDZ010000110.1 GCA_023488565.1 Bacillota bacterium
CTAGCACAGACCTTGGCTAAAATTCTCAATGTGCCCTTTGCGATTGCGGACGCAACCTCGTTAACCGAGGCGGGATACGTGGGTGAGGATGTGGAAAATATCCTGCTCAAACTGATCCAAGCAGCGGACTACGATGTGGAGAAGGCCGAGAAGGGCATTGTATACATCGACGAAGTGGATAAAATCGCACGGAAGTCGGAAAATCCCTCGATTACCCGAGATGTTTCCGGCGAAGGTGTACAGCAAGCACTGCTAAAGATTCTTGAGGGCACGGTGGCTTCTGTTCCACCTCAAGGGGGGCGCAAGCATCCGCACCAAGAGTTTATCCAAATTGACACGACAAACATTCTCTTCATTGTCGGCGGTGCATTTGACGGCATCGAAAAATTGATTAAGCGGCGGATTGGCCGTAAAGGGCTTGGATTCAATGCCGAAATCCAGTCTCCTCACGATGGTAACATTGGAGATATTTTGGTGAAAATCATGCCCGAGGATCTGCTCAAATTTGGTTTGATACCGGAATTTGTCGGCCGACTGCCGGTGACTGTGACGTTAGATGCACTGGATGAAGCCGCCTTGGTGCAAATTCTGACTGAACCCCGCAACGCGCTCGTCAAGCAGTATCAAAAGATGCTGTCTTTAGACAGTGTGGAGTTGGAGTTCAAAGAAGATGCGATTCGAGCGGTCGCTCGCGAAGCAATGCGGCGCAATACGGGTGCCCGTGCCTTGCGGGCCATCATCGAAGATATTATGCTCGATGTCATGTACGATATGCCGAGTCGTAATGATATCGCTAAATGTGTGGTGACACGTGAAGTGGTGGAGAATCACGACGCACCGTTGTTGGTTACCACCCAGGATCGTGCTAAAAATCGCAATAAGAAACAAAAAGAAGAAACAGCTTAAGTTTCCCAGTCTGGAGTCTTCAGCCCCCACCATATTTCAGGGTGGGGGCTTTTTCATTGATGCAATGCCATTTTAGCCTAAACTCCATGGTTCCTGGGCATACTGAAGGATATCATTACAGGTTTGGTCCATGATTTGGCTTAAGTGAGGTGTGCAAATTTGGGGAGACTACGAATGCGAGCCTCAAATAATTCCGATACAATTCAAAATCACGGTTCGCGGAAAGGAGGGTCGCGATGAACTTCGCTAACATCGCCACCTTCATACAATTCTTCTTTGCGATAGTGATTGGTCTGTACTTTTGGAACCTTCTCAAATCCCAACAAGGGAATAAGGTGGCTGTCGAACGTGAATCGAAGAAAGAAATTGAAAAGCTTCGGCGATTGCGCGCGATCCATCTTAGCGAGCCGTTGTCGGAAAGAACGCGGCCTACGCGGTTTGAGGAAATCGTCGGGCAGGAGGACGGCATTCGCGCGCTTAAAGCCGCCTTATGTGGTCCTAATCCTCAACACGTCATCGTCTATGGACCGCCGGGGGTCGGTAAAACCGCGGCCGCACGTTTAGTTCTAGAAGAGGCCAAGAAAAACAGTTGGACGCCTTTTTTGCCTGAAGCGAAATTTATGGAACTAGATGCTACCACCGCGCGATTTGATGAACGCGGCATTGCCGATCCGTTAATTGGTTCGGTACATGACCCTATTTATCAGGGGGCCGGGCCCCTGGGAATGGCCGGTATTCCTCAGCCTAAGCCAGGTGCGGTAACCAAGGCCCATGGAGGAATCCTGTTCATTGATGAGATAGGGGAACTTCACCCGATACAATTAAACAAACTGCTAAAAGTTCTGGAAGACCGGAAGGTTTTTTTGGAGTCTGCCTATTATAATGCTGAAGATGCTAACATTCCTGTACACATTCAGGACATTTTTGAAAATGGACTACCTGCCGACTTCCGGCTAGTGGGCGCTACTACGCGGCAACCCCACGAAATACCGCCAGCGATTCGCTCGCGTTGCGTAGAAATATACTTTCGGGGGCTGGTTCCCGATGAAGTCTATGCGGTAGCTGCTAACGCCGTGAAGCGCGTAGGAGTGGAAGTAGAGCGTGAAGCACTAGAGGTGATCAAGAAATATGCGACCAACGGTCGCGAAGCGGTCAATATGGTAGAAATAGCCGCGGGTGTGGGCCTGACGGAAAACCGAAAAGTGATTACACAAGCGGATGTGGAATGGGTTGTCCAGTCTGGGCATTACAACCCACGCCCAGAAAAACAAGTGGCCACCGAACCATTGGTTGGCATGGTCAATGGCCTGGCCGTGTACGGGCCTAATATGGGAACGATGCTTGAGGTGGAAGCCGTCGCTCACCCTGTCATGGATGGGCAGGGAAAGCTCTGGGTTACCGGCGTTGTCGATGAGGAGGAAATGGGCGGACAAGGTCGTACCGTGCGACGCAAATCGATGGCCCGTAGTTCCGTCGAAAATGTGCTTACTGTGCTACGCAACATCGTGGGACTGGAAACAGCAGATTATGACCTGCATGTAAACTTTCCGGGAGGAGTTCCTCTTGATGGGCCGTCAGCTGGCGTAGCCATTGCCACGGCGGTATATTCAGCAATCACCAAAAAGCCTTGTGACAACCGAATTGCGATGACCGGAGAATTATCGATTCGAGGTTTGGTAAAGCCAGTAGGCGGCGTTGTGGCTAAAGTGGAGGCAGCTCGACAGGCAGGGTGCAAACGAATCGTGATTCCTCGCGACAATTGGCAGGAAGTATTTCGCCATATGGGTGTGGAGGTTATCGCGGTCGACACCTTACCAGAAGTTATTGACTTGGCTATGGTGATTGCCGAGCCGATTGCAGCGTCATCGCCTGTGCCTCAGACCGACTTGCTCACAGCGAGCCCTTCCACGGCACAATAACGACTATCAGAATGTGTGGCCAGGCGGTCTCTCAATGAGACCGCCTGGGTTGTCAGTGGAACCGTTTTTCGATAGATGTTAGAATGAGAAACTAACTGAGTTGGTGTTGGGGGGGACGTTATGGACCGCAATGAAATGCCGCTACTGCCGCTACGGGGAGTGTTAGTGTTTCCGTACATGGTGGTGCCTCTGGAAGTCGGTAGAGATCGGAGCCTAAAGGCGCTGGAGCAAGCAATGTTGGATAGGCAAGAATTGATATTTGTGGCGCAAAAGGATACCCGGTTAGATGACCCAGGGGTTGATGATCTTTACCAGGTCGGGGTTATCGGTGAAGTGAAGCAACTGCTCAAAATGCCCAGCGGTGGTTCTAAGGTTGTGGTCGAGGGAAGGTTTCGGGCAACCCTTCGACATGTGCAAGATGTAGGCGAGTATTTTATGGCCGAAGTAGAACCGGTGCCTGAGGAATCGGAAATTACCGATGAAACCGAGGCTTTGATGCACGCTGTGGTCGAACAGTTTGAAATTTACATAAAGAATTCGAAGAAAATGCCAGGAGAAGCTTCGTTGAGCATGAATGTTGACGATCCTGGCCGATTGGCGGATACCATCATCAGCTATTTGGATATTCGCACACAAGAGAAGGAAGACGTGCTAGAAACGTTTCTGGTTCATGATCGGCTGAGCAAGGTATCTGATATTTTGGCTCGGCAAATGGAGTTACTGGAAATTGAGAAACGGATTAATTTTCGGGTGCGGAAACAGATGGAGCGAACCCAAAAAGAATACTATCTACGAGAACAATTAAAGGCCATTCAACGCGAATTAGGAGATCGCGACGAACAGGCAAGCGAGATTGAAGAATTGCGAGAACGGCTAAAAGCGACTCCTGGGCTTGAAGCGGAGGTTTTTGAAAAAATCGAGCGGGAAATCGACCGTCTGGCCAAAATGTCAAGTATGGCGGCAGAGGCGGTAGTGGTACGAACATACGTCGATTGGTTGCTGAATTTGCCTTGGGGAAAAGAAACTGACGAACATATTGAGGTGGAAGAGGCGGAAACCGTCCTCAATACCGATCACTATGGATTAAAAAAGGTTAAAGACCGAATTTTGGAATACCTTGCGGTGCGTCAATTAGCCCCGGATTTGAAAGGTCCCATCCTATGTCTAGTGGGACCGCCAGGTGTGGGCAAGACCTCGTTGGCACGTTCCATTGCCAGGGCTACCGATCGCAATTTTGTGCGTGTGTCGTTGGGCGGTGTGCGTGATGAAGCCGAGATTCGCGGCCATCGCCGTACCTACGTAGGGGCCATGCCAGGGCGGATTATCCAAGGCATGAAACAGGCAGGGACCAAAAACCCACTGTTTTTGCTTGACGAGGTAGATAAAATGGCGATGGATTTTCGTGGGGATCCGTCAGCCGCATTGCTTGAGGTGCTTGACCCGGAACAAAATAACCACTTTTCGGACCATTATATCGAAATCCCTTTTGATCTCAGTCGGGTGATGTTTATCACCACGGCCAACGTTCTACATACTATTCCGCGCCCTTTGCTGGATCGCATGGAAACCATTGTCATTCCGGGTTATACGGAAGAAGAAAAATTACAAATTGCACGGCAATACTTGTGGCCAAAACAGATGGCTGCCCACGGACTGACTGACAAACCGGTGGAGATTAGTACCGAAGCCCTAAAGCAAATTATCCGCCACTACACCCGAGAGGCCGGCGTGCGGCAACTCGAAAGAGAACTGGGAACCATTTGCCGAAAAGTGGCCCGAGAAATTGTAGGCGGACAAACCGGTAAAGTGCGAGTAACCGCGACAAGTCTGGCCAAATATCTAGGGATTCACAGGGTTCATCATCGCAACGCCGAAGCGGTGAGTCAAGTGGGGCTGGTGACCGGACTGGCGGTAACCGAAACCGGGGGCGACGTGATGTTGATTGAGGTGACGACCATGCCCGGCAAAGGCCAACTCACATTGACAGGACAGTTGGGCGATGTGATGCAGGAGTCCGCCCGCGCGGCGTACAGCTATATCCGGGCCAAGGTGGAGACATTGGAGATTGCCCCGGATTTTCATGAGAAGTGGGATTTGCACGTTCATGTGCCTGAAGGAGCGATACCTAAAGACGGACCTTCGGCGGGAATTGCGATGGCGACTGCTATGGTATCGGCCCTGGCTAAGGTGCCGGTGAAGGCGGACTTGGCTATGACCGGAGAAATTACCTTGCGCGGTCGTGTGCTTCCGGTAGGCGGAATCAAGGAAAAGACGCTGGCAGCTCATCGGGCCGGTATTCGCACGATTATATTACCGGAGGAAAACAAACCGGATTTGGAGGAGTTGCCCTCCAATATTCGACGTGCATTGACGATTCATTTGGTGAACCATCTGGATCAGGTCTTGGCGATAGCGTTGGAGGACCGCGATCATGGCTAATGTCAGACAGTTTGTGACATCCGCTTTGTATGCCAAAGAAATGCCTACCGATGGCAAAATCGAGTTGGCATTCATGGGCCGGTCTAATGCCGGGAAATCATCGTTAATTAACCGTTTGGTGGGCAGCAAGATTGCGCACACCAGTGGAACTCCGGGACGTACCCAACGGCTCAATTTCTTTGCCATGAAGGGGTGGTATATCGTCGATTTACCGGGGTTTGGGTATGCTAAAGTCTCTAAGGCACAAAGAGAAATATTTGGACAAGCCGTGGAAACCTACTTAACTACCCGTCAGCCTTTAATCGGCGGAATCTTAATTCAGGACGTGCGCCGCGAACCAGAAGAAGAGGAATTAATGGTAAAAAAGTGGGCGTATGACCGTAATCTGTACTTAGCAGTGGTGGCGAGCAAAGTGGATAAGCTTAATCAGGCGGAGCGGATCGAACGGCGTAAGCGCCTTGAAGCCGTTTATGGGACGGAAGTCTACTTCGTCTCCAATCGGACTGCCGAGGGCATTGCAGAGGTTAAAGGCGCTATTTTAGGCTTGGGC
>JAMDDZ010000004.1 GCA_023488565.1 Bacillota bacterium
GATTTGTCGCGCAGATTACCTGCGGGCAGACTAGCCGAACTTTTGGGTGAAAGTGCTTTGCCTTATGACCGATTTATGCGGCGTTTGAATTTAAGCCATTGGGCAAAAGAAGCGCCCGATACATGGTCCGAGAGCACAAGGCAATATGCACAATCCTATGTCAACGGCGTTAATCTGGCATTTGCTCAAACTCCACTGCCTCCTGAACATCGATTTCTTAAGCAACCTTTGCTTCCATGGTCCCTGGATGACAGCAATCTCTTGGTCTACCAGTTAGCATGGACGCTCAATACCATTTGGACTGCCAAGTGGGGATACGATCAGGTCCAAGAATTGGCCGAGATTCAAGAGTGGTTGTTTGGCTCTTTGCCGGATGCACCCAACCTGACCATAATTCCTGGAACTGGGCAACCCTTTGCTTGGGGAAGTATTGGGGTGGGATCCAACAACTGGGTGGTTGACGGAGCGCATACCAAAGACGGGACGCCCTTGTTGGCCAATGATCCGCACCTTATGCCTCAACTCCCTTCGATATGGTACGAAATGTTTGTGGAGGGCGGAAGTCTTGCGGCATTTGGGGTCAGTTTGCCAGGGGCCCCCGGGATTGTAATCGGACAAAATCGGGATATTGCTTGGGGGGTTACCAATGTGGATCCCGATGTCCAAGATTTATATCGGATTCGTATGAATTTGGACGGAGTGAGCTACGCGCGAGATGACCAAACTGGTGAACTGACGGTTCGGCAGGAAGTGTTAAAGGTACGGGGAAAGCCCGACCAAATCTTGACGTGCTACGACTCGCATGTGGGCCCCATTATCCATCAAGAACAGGATGGAACCAAGATTGCCCTGGCATGGACCGGGTTTCAACCACTCCCCATCATGCAGGCCATCATGGGGTTAAATCAGGCTCATGACTGGGAGACTTTTGTCAGTGCGCTGGCAAAATGGTGGGTTCCTGCTCAGAATTTTGTCTATGCGGATCGTAACGGCCATATTGGGTATCTCTGTGCCGGGCAAATTCCTACGCGCAATCAGGGACCCTATCTTGGTTGTGCCGACGGCAACACGCGAGCCACCGAGTGGACAGGAACACTGGATTGGAGTCAGATGCCCAGGCTTTTTGATCCGCCCCAGGGCTACGCAATTTCCGCCAACAACCCCGTCGTGGGCCAAACATCGGATCCCTATCTTTTTGGACGGTATAGTTTAGGATATCGAGCGGCTCGCATTGAATCCTTAATTCAAGCTGAAGCGTTGCATGATCGGGACAGTTTCGCCAAAATTCAAGCAGACGTCTATTCCGATCCACTTTATCGTATTGGGCAAAAACTCTTGCAATGGGGAGACTTGCCGGATGAGTGGCGAAACCTCATCAAATCATTTGACGGGCAGGTCACTGCCGAAAGTAGTGTACCTACAATGCTCTATCTGTTCATGGTTTCTGCTTTGCCAGATTCGTTAAAAAAGGTTTTAGACAGGCCGTTTTTCCACGACGTAGAACCATCTCTACCTGGTACTCATCCATTTCCTGAACGCTTCTGGGGATTGCTCGGAGAACGCATCGGACCTTTGGTGCTCGACCGTTGGGATCAGATCGATTTAGGCCGTGCCATAGAAGAAGCGACCAAATCCGGCATCATGGTTTTGGGACCTGAGATGTCTCAATGGACTTGGGGAAAAGCCCATCAAGCTGAGGTGTTTCACCCGTTTATTCAGGTCAAATTATTAAAGCCACTATTTGGCCGTCGTTCCTTGCCAATGTCTGGAGACCTTTATACGCCACAGCAAGCGGCATTTGCTTTAGATCCTCAATTGCCATGGCCGCGAATGGTAGCTTTTATGCCGAGTTATCGCCAAATTATGGCACCGGCGCACCCGAGTGACAGTGTTGCCGTCCACCTTACCGGGCAATCGGGCCATCCCCTATCCCCCCACTATGACAACCTTTTAATCCCCTATTTGACCGGACAGTATTACGCGATAGGGCCTGGCATGGATACCCAGTCTTGGTTTGTCCTAAAACCTAAAACCTAATCGGTTTTGGCAAAGTACCTTCCAAAATGAAGTAAATGCAATAAATCGGGCGCTATTTTGGGGGCGGTTTCATGGCCTCTGCAATGGCGCCTAACCGTTGGGTTCCCCGATGAAAATTCAGGATTTTCCTTGATTGCGGGACATCACCCCAAAGGTCTACGCTTGTAATGTACCCACTGCAATAAGAGTCGGTACCAAAAGCAATCCTCGATGAGGATGGTGATAGGTTTGGAGTAGTGATATCATGTGGGGTCTAGCGATAGGCCAATTCTTGTACGCTCTCGGCGATGGGTTTTTATATCCTTTCGTCGCTTTTTATCTTACCCGAAATCTTCATTTGCCTATGGCAACTGCCGGAATTTTCATGGGCATTGCGGGAATTGGGTATGTATTAGGTCAGTTGCCAGCCGGATATTTGACAGATCGATTCGGTCCCAAATCCGTTGCAGTGATGGCTTATGCTGTATCGGGGTTATCTATTATCATGGCTCCTATAGCTGATCGGGCTTGGGTGTGGGTTATTGCTTATGGATTGGCATTGACCATGACTGGTGTTGCTTATCCTGCTATGCTTCATGCGATGACGATGAACGGCACTTCTAAGCGCCGAACGCAGGCTCTTAGCTTGCTGATATTGGCCTATAATGCGGGAATTATCATAGGTCCTCTGGTGGGCCTGCCTTTAGCGCTTAATCATTTTTCCCTAATTTTTTGGATTGATGGCAGTTGTCTTTTGGCTAGTAGTTTGGTATTGGCGATGGCCGTGCCGAGTGGTCTGGATCGGAGAATGGGCCCCAAGGTGCGGTTATTTTCGGGAAAAGTTTGGCATCAGTGGCTATACTTGCCGCCATGGCAGCAGTCCGGATTTTGGTCGTTAGCTTTAGGGGGCACACTAATAGGCGTGATCTATAGCCAGTTGGCCTCAACTTTTCCGATGGAAATGGGACACACTTTGTCAGTGTTACGTTGGTATGGCCTTTTATGGGCTATGAACGGAGCGTTGATTGCTATTTTGCAATGGCCAGTGTCCTGGTTGCTGCAACATCGAAGCCGCCGCTTTTGGATGGGACTGGGCGCTATATTATATGCAATGGCCATGGTTGTTTTGGGGATTTCGGCAGAAGTGACCATGATTGTGGTGGCGTTTTTCGTGGTCACCATGGGAGAATTAGTTTACGAACCATTGCCCCCGGGAGAGTATGCCGAACAGGCTCCGAAAGGATTTGGGGCTCGATATCAAGGCGCTGGCAGCTTTTTCAATGCGCTGGGCATGGTAATTGGGCCGATCTTGGGAGGGCTCATCCTGTCTGGTTGGGGAAAACTTGGCTTATGGTTTTTAATGGGAGGGTTGGGGTTAACCGCTGCAGTCTTAATTGGGCATCGTGTCCCCCAAGGGCGCCAAACTGGCACCAATACGCTATAAGCTTGGGTTTCCCCGCGATGGTTTAACACTAGCAAGGCATGGGAAATGAGGGATTTGATGGTGACGGTGTCTCCGCGCACGTTGATGCTTGACGACTTTTATTTGCTAACGCCTGTTAAAGAAGTGCGCTTGTCTCCAGACGGCCAGAGATTGGCCTATATACAGTCACAGGCAATTAAAGAGGACAATGATTACTCTTCTAATCTATGGATGACGTTAACCGATGGTAGTGCCGAACCCTATCAGATTAGCCGCCAAATGGTCCACGACCACCATATCCGTTGGTCGCCCGACGGACGTTACCTTGCTATCTTGTCCAAACGGGGGGCTGAATTGGAACTAAAGGCACCGACTAAAGACGGGAAAGACCCTGAAGAACCCGTAGACCAAATTTGGGTTTACGACATGCTGTGGGGCGGGGAACCACGCCAAATTACCCATCGTCCGGAAGGAGCTCAATCTTTCAGTTGGGCTCCTGATGGTACACGTTTGGTGTTTGCGGGACGGGATCCGTCACCGCAACAGGTCAATTATTTAAAATCGATACGGGATAAAAAAAGTCCAGGGCCATGGGTATTGGACCGGGTTCAGCATAAATATGATGGTGAGGGCTACTTGGACGATGTGAACAGCCATTTGTTTGTGGTGGACGTGAAGTCACGGTCAGTTCAACAAATTACACACGGTGAAGCAAGTGAGCTCAATCCCCAGTGGTCGCCCGACGGAAGCTGGATATTATTTCAGTCCAATCGAACGGGAGATGTTGACAATAACCGAAGAGTGGATCTCTGGCTCATCACACCCGATGGCAGTACCGCACACCGTTTGACCCAGGGGGATGTCGACGCACAGCATCCGGCGTTTTCTCCTGATGGACGCTGGGTGGCGTTTACCTCCTCAACCACCCCGGAAAATCAGTATGTTCTCACGAGACTTTGGAAAATTGCGCTTGCGGATGCGTCGCCCATTAGTGAATTCCCAGCGAATATTGGCCAAGGATGGTCACAAATCGGCGGGGTGGTGCCAGATGTTTTTGTTGGAGACCCGGTAGCCAATGCCCAGGTATACCCCAAGCCTTTCAAGCGATCTCCGATGGAGATGGTTTCCAAAGATTTCACGGGGACCATTGATGGACCAGTGATTTGGACCGAAAGCGATCAGATATTGACGGTGGCGTCGATGCTAGGGCAAGCTAAATTGGTGTCCTTTGATAGCAATGGCAAGTGGCATGTGTTGCAACCCCCGGATCGCACCGGGACGGTCTATGATTTTGATGCCCAATCCTCTGAAATTGTGCTGTTAATGGGGTTCCCCGACACCGGTCCCGAAGCCTTTCGACTGGATAATGAGACACTGGGCCCGCGTCTCTCACGCGGTTCCGCAGAGTGGCTTTCTAACAGGCAGCTCGGCACGTTCCAATGGATTCAATATGCCAATCACGAGGGAGAGACTATTGAAGCCCTCATGTTAACTCCTCCGGGTTTCAAGCCAGGAACGTCGCGTCTCCCACTATTGGTGTCAATTCATGGGGGACCGATGTCTTATGAGGCGCCAGAATTTGAATTTGAAACGCAATACTGGGCGGGTCGTGGGTATTTGGTGTTATTGGTCAATTATCGTGGTTCCACTTCTTATGGAGAAGCGTTTTGCCAGTCGATCCAAGGCTCCTGGGGGCCACGGGAACATGACGATGTGATGGGTGGTGTGGATTATGTTATCGCTCAAGGATGGGTGGACCCGGATCGACTCTTTATTACAGGTTTTTCCATGGGTGGCATCATGACCAACTGGGCCGTTGGGCACACCGATCGTTTTCGGGCGGCGGTGACCGAGCATGGCGTATTTGATTACGTGTCTGCTTTTGGCACTGACGATTGCCATTTGTGGTGGCAAGACGACATGGGGGTACCCTGGCAAAACCTGGAGCGATATTACCAAACATCACCCGCCAGCGGGCTGGCTAATATCCATACGCCGCTGCTTATTACTGCCGGGGAATGGGATTGGCGATGCCCTTTAAGTCAAGCCGAGCAGTTGTATGTCTCGTTAAAGAAGCGCGGGGTGCCGACGGAACTGGTGATTTATCCAAAAGAGCATCATGAGTCCGATTCGCGGCCACGGCGCGCCATAGATCGTCTAGCCCGCATCGATCGTTGGTTTGCCCAATACGGGGGAATTCCGGTGGAATAGTACAGAAACGGGAGCACCTAAGGTTAAAGATGCCTCGTGGATAAGATCAATTGCGTCTAGACGTCGTTTCAGCGCGCTCATTAAACAAGGAGGGGGGACCTCCCTCCCTCCTTGTCCGGGTTACTTGGAAATCCACCAGTGGCTGGGGAATATGACACCGCCAATGGGGTTGTA
>JAMDDZ010000044.1:0-519 GCA_023488565.1 Bacillota bacterium
GTTTCTTGCCGGCCACCCCAATGCCTCCTTGCGTCTGTTCAAGAATAGCTGTAAAAACCACGGCCGGACTTTCGGCCTAATAACCCCGCGTCGACCATTTTGCGCAATAACGGAGCGGGTCGATATTTAGAATCGCCAAATCCTTGGTACAGCACCTCCATAATATAAAGGCACGTGTCTAAACCAATGAAGTCCGCTAACGTCAAAGGCCCCATAGGATGATTCATGCCTAGCCGCATCACTGTATCAATGCCTTCTTTAGTGCCCACTCCCTCTTGCAATGCAAAAATGGCCTCATTTATCATCGGCATCAAAATGCGATTGGCAATGAACCCTGGATAATCTTCCGATTCCACTGGAGTTTTCCCCATCGCACGGGCTATCGACAAGACTTCAGCGACCGTTTCGGGACTCGTTAGCGCTCCCCGAATCACCTCGACCAATGTCATCACCGGTACTGGATTCATGAAGTGCATTCCAATAAACCGTTCGGGACGGTCAGGATGATGGTATTGCCGT
>JAMDDZ010000044.1:529-25806 GCA_023488565.1 Bacillota bacterium
CGGTGGTCGCCGCATCATTAAAGAGTAACCGCAATGGACGAGGTATTCGAAGCAAAAATTGTTTCGGCTCCAAACCATTGATCTGCATCGCGAAATAGCTCACGCTTGACAGATTCTTGTTCCACCACGGCCTCAATCACCAAATCCACCTGAGACACTCCTCGTAAGGAGTCGATTACAATGAGCTGGTCCAACGCATGATTTTTTTCCTCTGCCGTTATTTTCCCCTTGTCCATCAGACGGGACAGTCTTGTTTCAATCCCCTGTTGGCCACGCTCTCGCTGACTGACGAGGGCATCAGTCAAGTACACTGTAAACCCACTGACAATGGCGGTTTGAGCAATTCCCGCCCCCATTTGCCCTGCGCCTATCACCAAAATCTTTTCCGCCATATGACCCCCTAACCGACACGAACCACGGTTGCTTCTCCTTGGCCCCCACCGCTGCAAATCGTCGCCACGCCGATCCCGCCGCCACGCTTTAGAAGTTCTAAGATTAATGTCAGCAAAATTCTTCCTCCTGAGGCACCAATGGGATGTCCTAAGGCTACCGCTCCCCCATTGACGTTGACAATTTCCGGATCAAAATCCGCCAACTTCATACTGGTTAACGTAACCGCTGCAAACGCCTCGTTAATTTCCACTAAGTTCACATCACGGGTTGTCAATTGCGCTTTTTTCAGAGCAGCTTGCGCCGCATAGGCCGGTACCGTGTGCAAATATTTTGGTTCCGCAGAAACTTGACCTGAACTTAAAATCGTGGCTAAAATGGGCAGCCCCAATTCCAGAGCCCGGTCTCGATCCATCAGCACCAATGCCGATGCGCCGTCCGTCAATCCGGGCGCGTTGCCCGCAGTCACGGTGCCGTCCATCACAAATACTGGCTTCAAAGATTGTAGTTTTTGCAGCGAGGTGTCCCGCCTTGGCCCCTGGTCCTCCTTGACTTCAGTCGTTTGTCCCCTTTTTCCCGAAACCGTAACGGGTACAATTTCCTCGGCAAACCTCCCTCTATCGATGGCCGCCAACGCCCGTTCATGGCTGCGATATGCCCAGGCATCTTGTTCTTCCCGAGTGATCCCAAACTCCTTGGCCACTTCACTACCGTATACTCCCATGTGACACTGGCCAAAACTACACCAAAGCCCATCATGCACCACCGAATCCACCATCGGAGCATCGCCCATGCGAAGACCCCAACGCGCCCCTTGCACCAAGTAGGGGGCACGACTCATGGATTCCATGCCGCCAGCGACAGCAGACTTGATCTCTCCGAGACGAATAGCCATATCAGCTAAATTTACCGCCCTAAGACTCGAAGCACACACTTTATTAATCGTGTCCGATGGCACCCGCTCAGGAAGTCCTGCCCTTATCGAAGCCTGCCGCGAGGGAATTTGTCCCTCTCCTGCCTGTACCACTTGTCCCATAAACACATAATCAATATCTTCGCCAATCCCAGCGCGATCCAAGGCGCCGCGAATTGCTACGGCACCCAAATCTGAGGCCGCAATATCCTTCAATGATCCTCCAAACGGAACAAATGGTGTTCGCGCCAGGCCAACAACTACGGTTTGTGGCATAATACCCTCCGCCTTTCACAACTCACGATAAATGGCCGCTCCCAATTGAGCCAACTTGCGCTCAATGCCATGATAGCCGCGGTCAATATATTCCACTTTGTCAACGATGGTGGTGCCAAGCGCTCCTAATGCCGCCAGCACCAGTGCCGCCCCCCCACGAATATCCTGCGCTTCTACGGGAGCGCCTGTCAACACTTCGACTCCGCGGACAATGGCGGTTTCTCGCTCCACTTTGATATTGGCTCCTAACCGCACCAAGTCATGAGTGTACCCAAACCGGTTCTCAAAAACTGTTTCTTCGACTACTGCCACACCATCGGCGAAGCTTAACAGTGCAACCATTTGCGGATGCAAATCGGTTGGAAACCCCGGATACGGCAAAGTCTCGATGTCAACAGACATGGGGCGCTGAGACATCGTTAAACGGACCCAATCCATATCTTCTTCGATTTCGGCTCCCGTTTGCTCCAGTTTTAACAATACCGTACGCAAGTGTTCCGGGATGACGTTGGTAACCGTCACCACCCCACCGGTGATGGCACCAGCCATCAAGTATGTGCCGGCCTCAAGACGATCAGGAATAATTTCGTGGTGCGTGCCATGTAGCGACGGCACTCCTTCGATGCGAATTAAGTTGGTGCCAGCGCCACGCACCCTCCCTCCCATTGCGTTGAGAAAATTCGCCATATCTACCACTTCCGGTTCCATGGCGGCATTTTCTAGTGTGGTCACCCCCTGCGCCAAACTGCCCGCAATCATTAGGTTGATGGTGGTGCCGAAGGAAGCCCGTTCGATATAGATCCGCGCCCCCTTAAGGGGGCCGTCTACCTGTCCTAATATCGACCCGTGTTCCAACCCCATGGTAGCTCCCAAGGCCTCGAACCCCCGAACATGAAAATTGACCGGGCGCGACCCAATCTGGCAACCACCAGGAAAAGCGACATCGGCTTTGCCCAATCGTGTCAGCAGTAGCCCAATGACATATGTGGAACCTCGCAGTTTGCTGGCTAATTCATATGGTGCTATATGACCACTCAATTGCGATGCGTCAATCCGCAATTGAGCGTTGTGATGCCAAGTGACCGTGGCACCTAATTGACGAAGAATTTCGCAGAGATCCAAAATATCGGTGTAACGCGGCACATTTTCTAAAATACTGACGCCTTCGGACGCCAGCGCTGCCGCGGTAATAATTGGCAATGCACTGTTTTTCGAACCCTCGATGCATACTTCACCGGCCAACGAATGCTGGCCCTCGATAACCAAACGTGCCACAATGAGTCCCTCCGCCTATAAACTATAGTTCGGCGATTCTTTGGTAATCTGCACATCGTGGGGGTGGCTCTCTACTAAGCCCGCATTAGTGATGCGAAGAAATCTGCCGTGTTCCCGAAGTTCAAACAAATTAGGCGCGCCGCAATATCCCATTCCAGACCGAACCCCGCCCAACAGTTGATAGACCGTATCGGCCAACGAGCCGCGATAGGGAACCCGGCCTTCGATGCCCTCGGGGACCAGTTTTTCCACGTCCAAATCTTCCTGAAAGTACCGGTCCGAGGACCCTTGCTTCATGGCAGCCAACGACCCCATACCACGGTAAACTTTGAAAGACCGACCCTTAAATATCTCCATCTCGCCTGGGCTTTCTTCAGTTCCAGCAAAAAGGGAACCCAACATCACACTGGAGGCGCCTGCCGCCAGAGCTTTGACCACATCCCCGGACCAGCGCACCCCACCGTCAGCAATTACCGGTATATCATAAGGTTTGGCCGCTTGGTATGCGCTCCACACGGCAGTGATCTGCGGTACACCAATACCCGCAACTACCCGGGTGGTGCAAATCGATCCGGGGCCTACCCCTACTTTAACCCCGTCTACCCCAGCCTCAATTAACGCCCGAGTTCCTTCGGCAGTCGCAACGTTGCCGCCAATCACGTCTATCTCCGGGAAAGTTTTTTTAATCAACCGAATGGTGTTCAGGACCCCGGCAGAATGGCCATGGGCAGTATCGACGACGACCACGTCCACCCGGGACGCCACCAAGGCTTCCACCCGCTCCAGCGTTTGGGCGCCCACCGATACCGCCGCCGCCACCAGCAATCGGCCACTGGCGTCTTTCGCCGCATTGGGAAACTTCCGCGCTTTTTCTATATCTTTAATGGTAATCAATCCCCGAAGCCTTCCCTGTTTGTCCACCAATGGCAACTTTTCAATGCGATGGTGTCCGAGCAACTTTTTGGCTTCATCCAAGGTAGTACCTTCGGATGCGGTCACCAATCCGTCTTTGGTCATGACTTCGTGAATCGGACGGTCAAAATCCTGTTCGAATCGCAAGTCTCGGTTTGTTAAGATTCCCACCAAAAAGCCCCCATCCCGAACAATGGGCACTCCTGAGATGCGGTACCTGCTCATTAACTCCAATGCGTCTCGAATAGCATGATCAGGTCCTAAATAAATGGGGTCAATGATGACCCCATTTTCTGATCGTTTCACCTTGTCGACCTCGCTAGCTTGATGCTCAATCGACATATTCTTATGAATCACCCCAATACCGCCCTCACGGGCAATGGCAATGGCCATTCGTGCCTCAGTTACTGTGTCCATGCCCGCAGAAACCAGGGGCACGTTGAGTTGCACGTGGCGGGTCAAGCGGGTCGTTAAAACGACATCCCGCGGCAAAACCTCCGAATGTGCCGGCATCAACAGAACATCATCAAAGGTCAAGGCCTCGGGTCCAAATTTTTCATCGAAATTCACCGTGATCCGTCCTCCCTAGAAGTTTAACCAAGTCTATCACAACGGCAAAAAGAGGAGCAATCACTGGCGTTGAATTTGTTCAACAATTCTTTGGGCGACTAGGTAGACATTGCCAGCCCCCATGGTAATGAAGGTGTCACCCGGGTTCAATTCCCTCAAAATTTCTTCGACTGTCTCCTCCATGGTGGCATAGAAGTGGACTATGCCTCCATGCCGCGCGCGAATCTCCTCCGCTAGAGCTTGGCTGGTGACACCGGATATAGCCGGGTCCCCAGGAGGTGAATAAATGTCGGTTAAATACAGTACGTCCGCTTCCCCAAAGGCGTCAACAAACTGATCCCAAAGATTTTTGGTTCGAACGTACCGTTGCGGTTGAAACAAGGCAATCACACGATGACTGCTTACTTGGCGCGCAGCCTTAAGTGTGGAGCGAATCTCGGTGGGGTGATGCGCATAGTCATCCACTACTCTTATCGGGCTCGACAACAACACCTGGAACCGACGTGCCGCGTTGGTAAATTGCCGCAAGCTGTCCAAGGCATCAGCATAGGGCACCCCCACGTGATGGGCTGCAGTGATTGCTCCTAGTGCATTGATCACATTGTGCAATCCGGGAACAGAAAGGCTGCCGCGGCCAACAGATTTTCCTGACACTAGCAGGGTAAATTCGGTTCTGGTAGGCATCGTTTCTATTTCTGTGGCTCTAACCTGAGCTGCCTCGGTCACCCCGTATCCCGCCCACGGCACCGTTAATGAGCGGGACATTTCCAGCAAAATCGCATTGTCCACCCCCAAAACCGCTAGACCGTCGTCGGGTACACCTGATACATAAGATCGAAAGGCCTGTGTAAGATTTTCAAACTCGCCGCCATAATGATCCAAGTGTTCCGGTTCCACATTGGTAGCTACCGCAACCACGGGATGGTAACGCAAAAAAGTTCCGTCGCTTTCATCGGCTTCGGCCACTGCATAAGGCCCATGGCCAAGGCGCAGGTTGCCATCGAATTGCGGCACCTCGCCACCAACCAATATCGTCGGGTCCAAATGATTCCGTTGCAATATGGTGCCAACCATTGATGTAGTGGTTGTTTTTCCGTGGGTTCCACTTACCGTGATGGCTCGGTAAGGCTCTAGCGCCTCCGCCAAAAGTTCAGAACGGTGGATCACACGCAAGTGATGAGCCAATGCCGCTTGGCGTTCCGGGTTATCTTCGGGCACATCGGTGTTATACACCACTACATCGGCACCTAATACCAAGTCGTCCCGATGCCCATAGAAAACTGCAATTCCATCCGATTCTAATCTCTCGGTACGGCTTGATCTTTTAACATCGGAACCTGTGACCAGGTATCCTTGACGATGCAGCAACAAAGCGAGACCGCTCATACTGTAGCCACCCACCCCGATAAAATGCACATGCTGCATCTGGACGCCTCCTGCCCGAAAATCTCGAATTTTTCTTTAGTACGATATTAGCTATGCCTCTATATCAATGAAATTGCCATCCCTGATTAAGCCAAAGACTCACATAATGATCAGCCGCCCGTTCAATGCGGTCCATTTCTTCCGCATTCAAGGCCCTCACCACCTTTCCTGGCACCCCCATCACTAAATGGCCAGCGGGAATTTCGGTGCCCTCGCCAATTACGCTGCCAGCCGCGATAATCGAGTGATGTCCAATGCGCACCCCATTCATCACCACGGCCCCCATTCCAATCAATACCGATGGTTCCACTTGCGCTCCATGCACCACCGCCCGATGACCAATAGTGACCCCGCGCCCGATGTGGCACGCATATCCCGGATCGGCATGCAGCACGGCACCATCTTGCACATTGCTCCGCGAACCTACGACGATTGCCGTGGTGTCTCCACGCACTACCGCGTTAAACCAAATGGAGGCTTCCGATTGCAGATGGACCTGTCCAATAATGTAGGAACCAGGAGCAATAAAGACCGGATCATCCACAATCGGCTCATGTTCGCCAAATTTTAATATCATAATCTATAATCTCCCTTAAGATGACATAATTATCCACGCTATCCACAAGTTATACACACTCTACTGCTGTCCCAGGGGATAATTCACACGCGGAGTATCAAGGTATGACATGCGGATTCCCCGAGTCCAGCGATAATATCCTAGGGAAGCCACCATCGCCGCGTTATCGGTACAGTATCGCGCAGGGGGTATGTGCACTCGAATATTTTGCTCCCGGCCCAATTGCTGCATCCGATGGCGAAGAAATTCGTTGGCCGTGACACCACCAGCTAAATACACATCATCGACCGAGTAGCGCGAAAGAGCCCGAGACACATTACGAATCAACGCCTCGACAACCGCAGCCTGAAGGGCATAAGCTATTTCTGCTTGTCGATGAGGTTGGCTTCGAATAAGGTCAGTGGTGGCCGTCTTTACCCCACTAAAACTAAAGTCCAAACTACTCGAGCCTAAATTAGCAATCGGCAAATGCAGAGAGGTTGTCTCAACCGTGGCCGCCAATCTCTCGACTTCTGGGCCGCCTGGGTATGATAAACCTAGGGCTCGAGCCCCTTTGTCAAATGCTTCCCCAGCGGCGTCGTCGCGAGTTTCCCCCAGTACGGTTAATTCCCCATGAGTCTTCCATAATACTAGCGAGGTATGGCCACCTGATACTAAGAGCCCTAAAGCCGGAAACTGAATGGGTGCCACCAGGGCATTGGCATAGAGGTGCGCTTCCAAATGGTGGACTCCTACTACAGGAACTTGGCATCCTAACGCGAATCCTTTGGCAAACGTCACTCCAACCAGCAATGCTCCCAATAGTCCCGGACCTTCAGTAACCGCCACCGCATCCACATCGTGACGATTCAACCCTGCATCCTGCAATACCTGCTCAACGACAGGCAAAATAGCCATAGTATGTTCTCTGGCTGCGACTTCGGGTACCACTCCGCCATACCGGGCATGGATGGCGGCAGATGATGCCAGACTGGTTGCTAAAAGTCGGGTGCCATCTTCCACTAGGGCAGCCGCGGTTTCATCGCAAGACGACTCAATCCCCAATACCCGCATTTCCGTTCCTCGCTCCCTAGAATCTCGTGTTAACTTTACCGATTTTACCCATACTACACCCATTGCCGCAAAAAATTATTTTCTAGACGGCACCATTCACAAGGAGGAATCCACTATGATTTGGCTCTATCCCATTTTATTACTGATGATATTTTCATTGCCCAGTGCAATGGTCTTTTCTCCTTTTACCTATCGACTGTTAACCTTAGCCCACTTTTTTGTATTTCTTCTCAGCGTGATTGTGTTTGTGCTGTTAGGTCGCAGTCTAGCAAAGCGCCATCGCACCATTATCACCACAGCATTTGTGGTCGGTTTGTTCACGGCATTTGCC
The DNA here is from genome assembly GCA_023488565.1 of Bacillota bacterium. Taxonomy (GTDB): domain Bacteria; phylum Bacillota; class Sulfobacillia; order Sulfobacillales; family Sulfobacillaceae; genus Sulfobacillus_C. The sequence continues at coordinate 8,252 of JAMDDZ010000044.1, forward strand.
GCCGCACTGCTCAACCAATATCTCTTGCGGCTGCCGTTAGCCCAAGCTGCGTTCATTAGTGAGTTACCCGGCGTCCCGGCACAAGCTGCCGTGACCATGCTGCACTTGCACATGGTCACTAGTGCTTTGTTGATCAGCGCTATGGGCGGTGTCTTCTATGCAATATTAGGTATGTTCGCAGCATGGTGGGGTGGGCGTATTGTGCGCCAGCCATCGTCTGAGACTACAGAGGATCCCTCCACATAATAAAGGCATCTTCGTGGGTATCGGTATAATATCCGCGGCGCACTCCCAACTGAACAAATCCCAGCTTGTGATAGAGGTTTTGCGCCACGGCATTGCCGCGCCGCACTTCCAGGGTCATTCGCCGCACACCCAACGCCCGCGCCCGGTCCATTAAGCCTTCCATCATTTGCTGGCCCAGGTGGTGGCCGCGGTAATCGGGATGCACCGCCACATTGGTAATATGCGCCTCATCTAAAATGATCCACATTCCGCCGTATGCAACGACTCTCCCATGAAAATCAAGCACTAAGTAGGTGGCGAAGGTGTTTTCCAATAACTCAGTTTGAAAGGCATTGCGCGACCATGGCGTGGGAAAAGAATGTGCCTCAATGCCCATGACAGCTTCGAGGTCTGCTAAATACATATCGCGCACCAACACTTCGGATGAAGCGTTCTCTGAAACATCATCACTGATCGCCATCTGCGATAACCTGCTCCGATCCCGAAGAATTCGTCGTAATGGCCGGAGGGCGCCCATAAAAAGGCGCTAGTAATTCCGGGGTATCGGCTCGTCCTTCGATCAATGCCTTTCGACCTAATAATGCCACGCAGGACCCCATTAGTGCAATCGGCAACGGCGTTGCCCGAATTCCGACACGCCTCAGCCCCTCGGTCGATTCGGCCAATGGTCCCGCCACATAAACCATCTCAGAAGTTGGAAAAGTACTAGGCAACGCGCCATTAATCGCTTGATCTGCAATCAGCGGTTCGGGTCCCTGGGACGTGATTCGATAATATCCGGCATAAAATGCGGGACCCCTAAGCTCTGTCGTCACCAGAACCTGACTTCCCCGCGGCGCGTTCATTGCCCAAGCTTGCAAAGACGACACACCCTTAACGGGAATATCCCACGCATAAGCCAAAGCTTTAGCGCCGGTCACGGCGATCCGCACTCCAGTGAACGATCCCGGGCCAATTCCCACGGCTATCGCGTTGGGACGCCCCCATTGTTCTACAATTTGCTGCACCCAGGCTATGAGATGGCTCCCAGCGGTCCGTGGCTTGGTCCACATAAAATCTGCAGCCACCACCGTGTCTACTACCAGTCCTACCGCCAGCGCAGGCCCTGACGCGTCCAGACCCAATATTTTCACGTACTCGATACCTCCCGTTGTGAAAGACGTCGTACCGGTTCGTCGCCGATTGCCGTCATCACCATGGTTCTTTTCCCATCAGCTTCTCGGAGAATTTGGCATTCAAACCGATCCGGATACCATTGTCGTAGCCAATGCCCCCATTCCACCAGAAGCACGTAGGGATTGTCCTCTTGTAGCGAGGGAAGATCTAACGCCAGAAGCTCGCCCTGGTCGACAACACGATAAAGATCCACATGAAAGACCTCAATATCGCCCATTTGATACGAATGAACCAAATCAAAAGTCGGCGACTTGACCGGCCCGGCAATGCCCCATGCAGACAACACTTTTTGAACCAAAGTGGTCTTCCCTGCCCCCAGTTCACCTTCCAGCAAGATCACGGCTGGTGCTTTCCAGAGGGCTGCACAAGCGTTTGCCACCGCATTTAGTTGGGACAGATCATGCCAACGAAAAGTGATTGAACCCATGACCATAAACCACGCGCTCCCCTCCTCCAGTTGTCCCTGCTATGCGAATTCCGGGAGATTCCGTAATAACGCCCACTTCCGTTACCGCTACCCCACAGCGGGTAGCTGATGATAACACTTCGCTGACCCGCGAAGGAGGAATGATTGCGACAAGTTCATAGTCTTCACCGCCGAACAAGGCAAAGTCCACTGGATCACCGCCAAATCGCTCTGCCATTGCCCGGGTAGCCGCATCAATTGGCAAGGAGTCCTGCCAAATCGTGGCACCAATGCTGCCAAATCGGGTTATCTCCTCTAGTTCCACGACCAGTCCATCGCTAACGTCGGTCATTGCATGCGCCCAAGAAGCCATAGCTAGGCCCATTTGAATGCGCGCCACCGGCGACAAGTGCGCCATCATCACACTTCGTTCCGACAGCACTGTACTCGGCCAGGTAGTGCCATGCGACAAGAGGAGATATCCCGCATATGCCGCACCCAGCCTTCCAGTGACAAAAATCCGGTCTCCCGGTTTTGCCCCTGTTCTCCATATCGGCCCAGTCGGACCGGGTCGCCCGATCACGGTGACATCCAACGCAATGCGGTCTGTCGAGCCAACGGTATCCCCGCCAACCAACACTGCCCCATACCAGTCTAATGCCTTGGCAATGCCGCGATAAAGGTCTTCCACCCATTGCACATCAAGATTTCCCGGCACGCTGAGGCTGGTCAACAAAGCCACCGGTTGTCCACCCATGGCCGCAATGTCGCTGATATTGACTGCTACGGCCTTTTCACCCAGTTGTTCTGCTGTCGTCCAATCCACTCGGAAATGCACATTCTCTACCAGCATGTCCTGACTAATCAGCGTGCCCGAGGAACTTGGCGGCAAATAGGCAGCATCATCGCCTATCCCCACATACCCTAACGGTACCTGTGCCTGAAGTCGGTGAATGACCGATATCAGTTCCCGCTCCCCAACATCTTGTATCCTCACGACGTCACCCCGTAATGTTGGTTTCTCAGAGTTCGCAAATGCCCGAAAGTCTCCTATCTGCATCTTATCAGAAGCTGACACCCAAAGACATGCGTTCAACGTGCGAGACTCAGTGTACCCGCTAAATCGAGGTCATGCCAAATGGACATCCGGTAGTTTGTTGCCGCACCGCCATGATCAGGATTAGAATGAGAACCATTCGGAGGGGTGCGTCATGAGTGACATAGAACGCCGATATAATCGATGGCGCGGAAGACAATGGAGTTGGTTTGAAGCGGGAGCGGGTCAGGTTCTTTGTCTCTTGCACGGTGGGGGCGGCACCGGTCGAGCCTGGACCCACCAAATGCAGTACTTTAAAGATCACTACCGGGTCATCGCCCCGGATATGCCTGGCTTTGGCCAGTCAGAATGGATCGACGGCAGTGAAACCACAGATGCATTGGGATCCATCATTTTAGAGTGGATGGGCAGTATTGGCGTAGACCATATGGTTTTGGGAGGCAATTCCATGGGAGGACGGGTTGCTCTGGGAGCCGCCATGAAAGACCCAGGAAGGATTAGGGCACTATTACTGCTTGATGCTGTAGGCGTGGTGTTGCCGGATGTACCGATAGTCAACCCTCTGACACTGCCACCCCAACAATTTATGTCCGGATTGGTTTACGATCCGGCCGCATACAAGCGCAATACGCCCTACCGGTCATTGGAAGACGCCCAGGAACTCAATCATGGCCGGACGATTTTTGCCAAGTATCTGGACCGTGCGCCAATTGAGCCGGACCCATCGTGGGATCTCGGTCGGGTGAACATGCCAACGCTGCTATTGTGGGGACGGGAAGATCGTATCATCCCCTTGGAATATGGAAGGATAATGGAAAAGAGTCTATCCGATGCAGAGCTGGTGGTCATCGACAACTGCGGTCATCTACCGCACATTGAAGAACCGCAAATCACTAACCAAACTATCGCCGAATTTTTATCCCGGAGATTACGAAATAGGTAACCCGACTGCTACAGTAGCCGGAGGATGCCCTGACATTAGAGGCATCCTCCGATAACGCATTAACTGTCTTGGCGAACGGCTTCAATCTCAACATTCATTTTGACTTGGTCTCCCACCATGACACCGCCTGCTTCCAGAGCCACATTCCATTGCAATCCATAATCCTTGCGATTAATAGTGGCAGACCCACTAAATCCAGCGCGCTCCCCACCCCAAGGATCTTTGGCGCGTCCTTCAAAAGTCACATCAAACGTCTCACTCCGGGTAACCCCATGGATAGTTAAGTCACCGGCCACTTGATACCGATTATTGCCAGCCCGGGTAATTTTCGTACTTTGGAATGTCATTTTGGGAAATTTCTCGACATCGAAAAAATCGGCTGACCGTAAATGCTTGTCGCGGTCTTCTTGTCGCGTGTCCACTGTAGCTACGTCTATAGTGACACTCACCGAGCCCGTTTCCAAGTTCTCCGGCTCGCCGTCGATATATCCTTCAATTCCACTAAAACGCCCTTTGACCGTCGAAATCATAAGATGCCGGATTGAAAACTCTGCGGTGCTGTGAGCCACATCAATATTCCATCGTGTCATCAATGACAACTCCTTTAGTTCCATTTTGGAAGTACCTATATTTAATATACCATCGGCTGGGGATTTGACAAGATCTGGCGGAAAATTTTCTCGCTCACGTCTTAAGATTATGTTACCGTTAATTTCGGGTGGACCGTCCGACCATACATAAGGAGGCGGGAACATATGTCTCACGATACTGAAATTGTTACAGAGTTGGACCAAGGTGTCATGACCATTGGTCTTCATCGTCCCGGAGCTCTCAACGCGCTGACCCATACTATGCGAAATCAGCTGCTGGAAACTCTAACTTATGCCCGAAACGCCAAAGAAATTCGTTGTCTTATCCTCACGGGAGCTGGCCGTGCCTTTTCGGTGGGTCAAGACGTGCGTGAGATGCAGGAAATGTATCGGAATCATCCACCTGATTTAGGCCGCTTAGTAAGAGGCGAATACAACCCCATCGTCGATGCGCTGCTTAACATGCCAAAACCAGTAGTAGGGTTGATTCATGGCCCTGCAGCTGGGGGTGGACTGTCTTTAGCTTTAGCTTGTGACATTCGCGTCATTACGGACCAAACCTCGTTCATTCCTGCTTTCGTCAAAGTAGGGCTTGCCCCTGATACGGGTGCCAGCTTTCTTTTGGCCCGAGCCTTGGGTTGGTCCCGGGCCTTGGCTTTATCCCTGTTAGGTCAATCTATCACCGCAGAGGAGGCCATGAATTGGGGACTGGCCCACTTTCGGTTTGCCACTTTAGAACAAGCGGAAATCGAAACCCGCAATATTGCCAACAATTTAGCTCAAGGACCCACCCAAGCCATGGTCGAAATTCGCCAGTTAATGTTGCAGTCGCAAGCACTGTCATGGCCTGAGGTCCTCCAGTTGGAAGCTACCGTACAAGACCGGCTCGGTCTGACTCAGGACCACCAGGAAGCCATAGCAGCCTTTTTAGAGCGCCGTACAGCCAAATTTCTCGGCCAATGAGTGACAAAAAGCCTCATTATCTATAGATGAGCCGCCAAGGAGGTAGAATTTCAATGCATACATCCCCGATGTTGCCAGAAGGCAGCTTAAAAGGTCAAACTGCCGTCATCACCGGAGGTGGATCTGGAATTGGTCTCGGTATTGCCGAGGAATTAGGCCGTTTAGGGGCCTGTCTGGTTCTGGCAGGACGCAATCTTGAGCGGTTAGATACAGCTAAAGAAGGATTGTTGGGCCAGGGTTTCCCAACGATTGCCGTAGCTACCGATGTGCGCCAGCCGGACCAAGTGCAATCGCTAATGGAGAAAGCCACAAACCAGTGGGGAAGCCTAGATATTTTAATAAATAGTGCAGCCGGAAATTTTTTGGTGGATTCCGAGAAATTGTCTGTCAACGGTTGGAACGCCATAGTCAACACCGTATTGAATGGCACTTTCTACTGCACACGTGCGGCGGGTCTGCAGATGATTCAACAAGGTCATGGCAAAATCCTGTCGATTGTCGCCAGCTACGCCTGGACCGGGGGGCCCCGCACCGTTCACTCGGCGGCGGCTAAAGCCGGCATTGTTGCCATGACCCGCACTTTGGCCGTGGAATGGGCGCACTACGGGATCCGTGTCAACGCGCTCTGCCCCGGACCCACTGATACAGAGGGTGCTCGTCCGCTTTGGGCTAACCCAGAAGACGAAATCCGTCTGCGCTCTAAGATCCCGGTGGGACGATTCGGCACGGTCGAGGAGGTCGCCCAAGCCGCCAGTTATTTGGTTTCTCCCTACGCTGATTATGTCAATGGAGAGGTCTTGGTCATGGATGGCGGAGAATGGCTAGGGAAAGGATTAAACAGTTAAATGGGCCTCCTTTCCGGTAAAATTGCTTTGGTAACTGGAAGTTCGCGGGGCATCGGCCGCGCTACCGCTGAGATTTTTGCTCAAGAAGGCGCCACTGTCATTATTCACTACCATAAATCTGAAGGCCTCGCACACCAGGCCGTGTCCTTGATTCGCAACCGAGGCGGTCAGGCGCTGGCCATCGGCGCCGATTTTGAGGACCCCAGCGCCATTGATAGCTTGTTCGACGAAGTTCAGTCAACTGTAGGCGGACTTGATATCTTTATGGCCAACGCGGCGGCGACAGCTTTTAAAAGTATTCTGGACTTGAAGCCCTACCACGTAAATCGCACTTTTCAACTGACGTTTGATGGGTTGGTGCATGCCGTACAGCGGGCAGTGCCGTTGATGGAAGGACGCAATTCCGGACGAATCATCACCGTGTCTGGCCACGGCACGCCGTTTACTTTGCCCGGTTATGCCACGATTGGTGCAGCCAAAGGTGCGGTTGAAACTTTTACCCGGTACTTGGCTTACGAACTGGGACCCAAAGGAATTACCTGCAACGGGATTGCACCGGGTGTCATCGATACCGACTCCGCCCGTTATTACATGGGGGAACGCTATCCTGCGTTTGAGCATGAAATCCGCCAGCAAACGCCGCTGGGCCGCATGGGACATCCTGAGGACGTAGCACGGGTTGCCCTGTTTTTGGCTTCCCCTTTAGCAGATTTTGTGACCGGCCAAATATTGCGGGTAGACGGAGGGCTCACTCTAACATCCGGACCATTTGAAAACATGAAGACGAGAAATTAAGCGTTACCCAAGGCGGTGATTAATCTGAGTCATATCTTAATTACCGGCGGTTCTCGAGGAATCGGACTAGCCACGGCCGAGGCTTTCCTAACCCAAGGTCATCAAGTGACTATATGGGCATTGCATCCCGGAAGCGTGGATAGCGGGTTGACCTACCTTGCTAACTATCAAGACCTCGTTAGAGGACTGGCCGTTGATGTCGGCGATTACCAGGCGGTGTTGACGGCTGCTGAAAAACTGGCATCGGACAATCCAGTAGATGTCCTGGTTAATAATGCGGGGTGGACGCTCACCCAACCGTTTTTGAGCGAATCTCCTGAGTACTGGGAGCGTATCATGGCTGCAAATTTCTGGGGATCCGTATATTTGTGCCATGCATTGCTACCTCATATGGTAAAGCATGGATCCGGAGTTATTGTCAATGTGGTCTCCGATGCGGCGCGGGTGGGTATGGCCGGGGAGTCCGTCTATGCCGCGGCAAAAGGCGGTGTCATCTCCTTAACCAAATCGCTGGCCCAAGAGATGGCACGCCACAACATCCGCGTCAACGCGGTTTCCCCCGGCCCCATAGCCACTGGCATGCTGGATGAAAATGCCGGCACAGACGGTGCCCGACATTTAATCGAAAAAATGGTGCAAAAAGTCCCGATGCGCCGGCTAGGACAGCCAGAAGAAGTCGCGGCAGTGGTGGTGTTCTTAGCCAGCGATGCCGCACAGTATATCACCGGCCAAGTTCTATCCGTGTCCGGTGGTTTGACCATGGTTTAGATATCGCGTTACCCGATTTGCAAAACGGGGCAGCCACACTGGCTCCGGAACCCCACTCAAATGTAATGCAGATACCGTACGCTCGGGCCAAATTACCGAAGCGACTTGAACCTCAACCAGCCGATGCTCCCGAATCTGATTTGAGACCATAGATTTTGGGAGCACGGCAACCCCTTTAGCTTGGACTGCCAGGACCTGAGCCGACTCTAGCGCGTCGACTTGGAATTTATAAACGGGCATCCAACCCGACTGGGCCAATGCTCGATTGACACTTTGCCCGTGTCCCAATTGTTGGCTAAATCCGATCCATGGCCATAATTCCATCGCGTCGGGCAGTTTATGCACCAACGCCGGACTGGCGACCGCCATCAGGGGATCGTATCCCAAAATGCGCATATTCATCCCAGCCAACCCATGATCGGTCCGTATCATCCCAGCTTCAACATGTCCTTGCCGCACATATCGTACAATGTCCTCGGAAGTGCCGGTAACCACTTGCCACTGATCTACTCCGCTATCGTCGGGAAGAAACTGCTCCGCCCATCCGGAAAATATTCGCGCGATCCCCATACTCCGCACGGTTCCCAAATCCTGATCGACTATTGACTGGGCCTTCACCAAGTGCTGAAGCGCGGCCTTCAAGTGGGGGATGGAGCGTGCCATGCGGTCGGAGATCCGCAATTGGCGACCGACTGTTTGAGTCACCGGGTAACCCACCCGGTCCGATAAACGTGTCAATCGATGCGACAGGGCAGAAGGTGACAGACCCACCTGGTCTCCTACTTGGGATAAACTGGCGCCGTCGGCCAACATTACCACAATGCTTAAATCTATCATGTCTATCTGTGGAATATCTCTTGTCATTGCGCACCCTGCATCCTATACCTGCAAAATCTGCATCTTTTCTCTCGTATTGTACCGTATTATCGAAGAAGGATCTTGATAGGAGGGTTCACCCGATGCCATCATCAGACTCAAAAATTACCAGTTTCTTCGGACGCTATCATGCTGCGTACCGTACCAGTGAACGTCATGCCCACGGCAGTGACCTGGTTCGCCTCATTGATTGCCTTGATCTTCAACCGAACAGTTTGGTTTTAGATGCCGCCTGCGGCACAGGACATACCGCTCTTGCCTTGGCATCTCGGGGACATCAAGTAATAGGAATGGACATGACGCCAGAAATGGTGCAAGAAGCCCAAGACCTGGCCGAAGAACAAGGGCTTTCAATCTCCTGGCTTATTGGAAACGTCGAGCAATTGCCGTGGGAGCCTGAAACATTTGATGCCATCACTTGTCGACGTGCTGCGCACCATTTTCAGAATCTTCCGTTGTTTCTTCGCGAGACGCATCGTGTCTTGAAGCCCGGGGGAGTCTTGGGTATTTCGGATATGACGGCACCATCCACGGCAATAGATTGGCTTAATCAATTGGAAAAACTGCGTGACCCTTCGCACCAGACGGCACGGTCTGCCAATCAATGGTGTGCTCTTCTCGGGGAAACCGATTATGATTTGGAATATCTCCAAGTGTCGGTTGAGCCTATGCCCCCCACCGAATGGCTAGCTCCTGTCTCGCCAGAATCGCTCGAAGGCAGCCAAGCACTGACGTTTATCGACGACCATGCTCCCGCCAGCATCCTAGCCTCGGGTCAGTTCCTAAAGTACCGTTTGATCATTACCGGAGTAAAAAGTTAGGCCATAAACCGCGACGGCAAGGCGGGACCCAAAAGAATGTGTCGTGCTAGCAGCAATTGCCGCAGCTTTTCCAAATCGTCACGATATCCGTTAACAGCAGATTTTCGGTAAATCAGATAGGCCGGATGTGCCAAAGGGAAGATAGGAACTACTGACAGATAAAGTTTGCCGCGAAACGGAGCAAATTCCACTTCACCCGTCACCGAAAAAAAAGCAGTGCGTCCCAAAGTCACCATGATTTCTGGTTTAATCCGCCCGAGGTCCTGCTCCAGCCAAGGTCTGCATGCCGCAATTTCTGATGGACGCGGAGCCCGATTTTTGGCTCCGGTATCGGTAGGCCGACAACGTACCGCGTTATTTAGCCAGATGACGTCGCGTGTTAACCCAAGATGCGCCAAAATCTCGTCAAAAATTTTTCCGGCGTTGCCGGAAAAACCAACGCCAATGCGATCCTCTTGTTTTCCTGGGGCTTCTGCAGTAAACATGATGCGGGCATGGTCAGACCCAGTTCCAGGCACGACCTGGGTACGGGTGTGGGCCAACCCGCATTTGTGGCAATTTCTAAGCTCCTGCATGATTTGACCTTGCCTGACAACGCGGACAAACCCCTTTGTAGGTCACTACCACATCCTCAACTTCCCATCCACTGTCAGCTAGGTCATCAAAACCCGGCGCCACGGTGACCGGCACATCGTCCATTCTTTGACACTCGGTACACCATAAATGGTGATGCGCCTCGGTTCGCAAATCGAACCGCCGTCGCCCCTCCACTTTAAAGCACCGTATCAAGCCTTGATTTTCCAAAGTATCCAACGTGTTATACACCGTAGCTAAACTCAGTGTAGGATAGCTTTCCATCACCAGCCGAGCCACCTCTTCCGCCGCCGGATGCGATAGCTGGCCAATGGCAGCCAAAACTGCCATTCTTTGCGGCGTTGCCCTGAGTCCTTTATCATGCAACACCTTTGAGACGCCAGTGGGATCCGACAAGTCCAATATGTCCCCTCCCTTACTCGCGAGATGCCAGTAAATCGCCAATTAAAAGACTCACGGTTTCTGCAGGAATCTTTGTTTGATACCTATACCCCGGATGGTCAATACGTACCGCCACGAAGTCGGCATGCTCCATTAGCAAAATACGATCCGACTCCGTAAATGGAAACGTGAGATAATGGACGGAGCTAGTTTTTTCTTCGGTAGATCGTCCCGCTTCCGCCAAGGCATGGATCTGCTGATCTCCGATTTCCAGAACGACATGTTCCTCGACCCCGGAAAGTTGGCGTAAAATTGCCGGCATGTCGTCGGTTTGGGACAATTCGATTAGCAACGTAGCCCCAATCGCGAGGCCAGGGGGCAAGAGATCATTGTAAACCTCAATTTCTTCGCGGATTTTCTCAGCATCTTCGATGTGCTCGATCCGCATCATTTCTTGAACCTGAAATCGCATGGTGTCGGGGTTCTCGAACACCAGGGAAATTCTGGGCCCAATGGCCAATCGCCTTAATTTCTTCAAATTAATGACACGTTGTCTAAATGCCGGGCGCATGGCTTCATATTCTCGATTCGACACGATATCTTCCATCGATAACTGACGCATACCATCCCTCCTCGATATTATTCAATCTTATGTCAGAGTGGTTCTTCACTCATCAAGTCCATAGGCTTCCCATAAAATTTGCACCGGATGTCGAGGCGGTTTGTCGGCAGCCGTCTCAATCTGTAGGCCGGCCAAAGCGCAATCGGAGCACGCCGTGGTATCGTGAGCCAATTGAAATGCTTCTGTCAGTTTCTTGGCCACCTTCTGGGCTTCATCATAATACTCGGCCTTCAGTCCCCAGGTGCCATCAATTCCAGCGCATCGATCCACCACATTCACAGTGGTTCCCTCAATGCCTCCCAGCAAATCTGCCGCAGCCTTTTTCAATCCCTGTACTTTGCTATGGCAAGATAAATGGTACGTAATGGTTCCAGGCGAAGATCGAAATTCACGTTTAAGCTTGCCTGCTTTCATCAACCCCGCCAAGTATTCCGTAATATCTAGCGTCGCCGCCGCAACTTGCTTAGCTTCTTCAGTGCCCAAAAGGACAGGATAGTCCTGCTTCAACACAAATGCACAGGTTGGCTGAAGGGCTAATATTTTCTTGCCTGCCTTGGCATAGTCGACGAGTTTCATGACGTTATGCGCTGCTCGTTCGGTAGCTCCAGCAATATCTCCTCCATCCAGTGCCGGCATTCCGCAACAGCGCAAATCGGATGGGACCGCTGCCGTTATTCCATTGTGTCCCAGTACCTTCAGGGCCGCTTGCCCGATACCTGCTTCATGATATTCTACGGTACAAGTGGTAAACAGAGCGACATCAACGGCAGCTGTTACCGACCGATGTTTTTTGACCCATTGAGAAAACCGCATATAGGCAAACTTCGGAAGATGGCGGCGATGGTCAATTCCCATCCGTTTTTCCATTTGTTTGCGCATAAATGGTTGCGTTAAACTCCAGTTAGCCAGCAAAGGCATAGATGTGCCTAACCGCCCGGAGCGCTCGGGATCCCCCAAAAATTTGTCGCTGCGACTCATACCGTGTTGCCGGGTGCGTATCGCCTTCGATCGCAGCATCAGGCGAGGAAAGTCCAGATCAAAGCGATGCGGCGGCACATAGGGGCACTTCAGAAAGCACAATTTACATTGATAGCACAAATCGGCAACGTGTGCCATTTCCTCTGCGGTCAGTGCCTCCACGTTATCATCGTGCGATTCCACCGCTTCAAATAATACCGGGAACGATGGGCACAAATTATGACATAATCGGCAGCCATTGCACACATCGAATGCTAGCTTCATATCGGAAGTCAGACGTGACTCGTCCCAATATTGAGACTCCCGAGGGTTATAGTCCATAGATGCCTCCTAAGCGGAAGGGTAAAAGGGGCCAAACGGCCCCTTTTACCTACTCCTGGTCGAGAGTGTTCAATCCTTTGGTAAAGCGTCCGGCATGCCTTTTTTCCGCACGAGCCAAAGTCTCGAACCACTCGGCAATCTCTTCAAATCCTTCTTCACGTGCCACTTTGGCAAACCCAGGATACATCTGAGTGTATTCGTATGTTTCGCCCTCGATAGCGCTCTTAAGATTTTGTTCCGTAGTTCCCACAGGAACACCAGTCACTGGATCGCCAACTTCTTCCAGAAACTCAAAGTGACCAAAGGCATGCCCAGTCTCACCATCAGCTACATCACGGAATAAGCCGGCTACGTCAGGTCGCCCCTCAATGTCTGCTTTTTGGGCGAAATACAGGTATCGACGATTAGCTTGCGACTCACCGGCAAATGCTTCTTTCAAGTTGGCATGTGTCTTGCTATCTAATAATGCTGCCATTTAAACTCCTCCTTGTTCTTAAATAGTATATAACCTAACTAATAATAATTCTAAATAATATTCCCCATAAATGCAATACCCGATAAGTATTTTGCCGAGGAATTTTCCCTAACAGGCAAAAGGCCGGACAGCAAAAGCTAAATCCCAAAACGCCTTTGCTGTCCTGAATTGACAGCCGGGTTTTTGTCAATTCTGATTTGGAGTGCCGTTCCCTAAAAGGTTGCCCAATCGCCCGCGAATGCGCTTGGCCATTGCCCGATGAATCTCTTGGAACTCAATAGTCTGCGCAATATGTCTAGCCGATTGAGGCACCGGGTGTGCGTTTAACCAAGCCAACATCCTATTGGCGAGGTCCTCGTCAACCACCTTGACGACAGGCGATACAATGAAATCAATCATTTTGGGATACTTCTCAAGCAATTCGTCCCAATCCCCTTCCACGACATCCCATACGGCTCGCTGGGCATGGCGATTGGCCAGCGCTCTCCCAAGGGCGAGGGCCCCGTCCTGCGTTCGCACAGCGGACGACTGGTACAGTTCAAGAGTTCGTTTTACCAGCTCTGGCTCAATAAATTCAGCTAGAGCATACAGGTAACGCTTCTCCTCTTGCGGAGTTTCAGCGGCCCGAAACTGTTGATGCATCCGCGACCACTCGGCCTCGCCTCCAAAAGAGGCGACGACTTGCACTATGGGGGTTAATAGTTCCGGGGGTACACTTGTCTGCTGCCAATGCGCCGACAAAAGTTCCAGGGCCTGCCTGCGTACCGCGCGATCCGCGCCATGAGTACCCAACAACAGAATCAGGATGGCCCGCAATCGTCGAAGCCGCACCCCTTCGTCAGGCGATGGCTCCCATGTCAATTCTTTTAATACGGGATCTGCAATCGTTCGAATCAGGTCTTGCAACAAGGGTCGTTCCTCGTTCTCAATAATGTCATCTAGCAGTGCCATTTGACGCGACACGGCGCTCCATACATCGGGGTCGCGTTCGTTCACTAGAGCCCGCCATAGGGGCACGATATGACTTAATGGCGCCTCGTTCGCCAAGATCGCTGCCCAGGCATCATCGGCCACACTAATCCGTTCTAACGGCGTCATCTCACCCAACCGCTCCAACAATGGGTGCCACAACGTCGCGTCATAGGCGACCCGATAAAATCCCCAGGCGCCTTGGTTGACCAACACTGATTCCGTGTCAGACGGCACCAATATGGATTTTGACTCCATCCCCAAAATGGTTCGGTAAGATTCACGGACATCTCCTGAACGCCAAATAGTCACGACAACAGGCACTTGCCAGTGGTGATCACTCACTTCTCTCTGATAGCGAAACGGATGCTGGCCCAGTCGGATCTGTTGTCGATCCCGGTCCCACTCAACAATCACCAGAGGATACCCCGGCTGAAACACCCAACCATCCATCATGGCACGCACTGGTTCCCCTGAAGCAGACTCCAGCGCGTCCCATAAATCCGATGTCTCGGTATTGCCATAGCGGTGAAGATCCAAGTACCGCCTGATCCCCTGCCGAAAAACCTCCGGGCTCAAGTACTGTTCCAGCATTCTTAAGACAGATCCGCCTTTTTGGTAGGTTAATACGTCAAACATGCCCCAAGCTTCCAAAGGGGGCCCCACTGGGTATTCAATAGGGCGCGTTGAAGCCAGCCCATCTACCTCTAAAGCATTGGCCCGGCCATGACCAAAAGTCGTCCATACGTCCCATTCCGGGTGCAGCGCGTCAGTAGCCAATTCCTGCATGAAGGTGGCAAATGCCTCATTTAGCCAAATACCATTCCACCACCGCATGGTAACCAGATCGCCAAACCACATGTGCGCGGTTTCGTGGGCAATAGTGCCAACAACCTGCATCTGTTCCATTGGTGCGGATTGTTCCTTATCTACCAATAAAGCTTCTTCCCGGTAGGTCACACATCCCAAATTTTCCATAGCCCCCGCCTCAAAATCGGGAATCGCCACATGATCAATCTTGTCCGCGGGATAAGGAATACCAAAATAATTTTGAAAAAACTCCAATGTGCCGGTCGCAGCAGTTCTCGCAATGCCAGTTAGCTCACTAAACCCTGGTCGCGCCGCAATTCGCACTGGTACCGTTCCCACCATATCCGTCGGCGTCAGTTCAAAAGGACCTACGACTAAGGCCACCAGGTAAGTGGACATCGGAATTGTTTCGGCGAACGTGACCCGCCGTTTCCCATCAGAACGTATTTCGCTATGTATCTCACACGCGTTGGAAAGCGCCCTGTCATTTGCATCAACCACTAAGGCGATGGAAAATGTGGCCTTTAAGTCGGGTTCATCCCAGCAAGGAAATACCCTCCGGGCATCGGTCGCTTCACATTGAGTAGACAATATCATTACAGGATTCCCATCTCTTCCGGTAACCATGGTACGGTAAAATCCCCGAAGATCCGTCGACAGTATCCCCTCAAATTGCATCGACACCGTATAGCGTCCCGGATCAACCACACTTGGCCAATGCAACGTCGCCTGCTCGTCCTCTGGCTGGTAAGAAACCGTGCCTGACAGGATCTGGCCATTATCGTACGTCAGTGTTATATCCGTTAATTGGAGATGTATCGCGTTAAGAATCATATCCCGGATCGGAGCCAGAACATCAACCGCTATGGCACAAGATCCATGAAACACTTCATGTTCACCATCCGGAACGATTTCCAGCTGATATCGGCGCGGAACCACCATTCGCGGCAACCGATATGGGGGACGTTCATTCATTTCATCACTCCTTGACAAAGTCCAATCGGGCCTTCGCGTCTGAATCACAGAATTTATGCGACCCTGCTTTACTGTTATTCCCTTATCTCTTCCACATACCTCAACACTGTTGCCGTTGAAAATTTTCATCCATACCGCGCCAGTTACGTAGTTACATTGGTGCATCTTAATACGCGTTACGGCCTACGCTATGAGGTTGTAAGAACCATCTCAAGGATTCTTGAAACGCGTCCCCTTAGGAACCGCACACCTGGCTACAATTTTTTAGCACGATTCAAATTCAAACCGGTGGCAAGAGGGTTACAAATTGCAGACGCATACCCCTGTTCACCCATTTGACTCATGAGCAAACATTTCGGTTCGTAAGACGATTGCGCATTGCCGGGAAACGCGATTTCCGATTGCGAACCGAAACCGACCCAATCGATATTTGAGCCCTTAAATGCGATAGTAAACGGTAGTTTTAAAGGAGTCTTCCGTAAAAAGACTACGAGCCTTGTCGGCCAACTCTTGATATTTAGGATCGCGTCGCAACGATTGGGCAACCGTTTCCAATTGAGCCAAGCTGTCGAAGTCCATCGCTACTTGAAATGCCCCTGGGGTGCCAAATGCTTGATAAAATACCTCTAATGACTTCCCGTGCTCTTGCATAAAGTATTCTTTCATTTCTTTGAATAACTGCATGGCCCCGTTTCCTTTGCCCGCCACGGTGCGAAACTCAACAACGTATCGATTCATCTTTTGCTTCGTTCCTTTCTGTTTCCCTTACCGGGGAATAAGATAGCTATACTGCAATCCAGTCCCATTGTAGACCACGGATCAGAACCTCTGCTACCCAAACATTCCTCAATGAATTCATCCCTCTAGTTTTGATAGACGGTGTTGCCTGTAATCCACACGTGTTTGGCTTTAGCCTGCAATGACACCAAGGGATTACCCTCAAACAAAACCAAATCTGCTTCCAATCCAATGTGTATCGCTCCGACCCGCCCACTCACCCCGATGATTTGCGCTGGCGCAATGGTAATACTGGCTAGGGCCTGGGTTAGGTCAATGCCGTGACGCATTGCCATCCCCGCATATAACGGTAAATATTCTGCAGGGACCACCGGATGATCCGATGCAATAGCAGTGACAATTCCCTTTTGCATCAACCGCGATGGGGTCCAAAATCCTTTGTGACGCAATTCTGCCTTGCCCCGGGTAGAAAAAGAAGGCCCAGTAACCACGGGCACTCCCCAAGAAAGAATTTGCTCAGTAAGCAAATCAGCTTCGGTTCCATGGTCAATCACCATACGTACCTTAAATTCAGATATTACACGGTGCGCGGTAGCAATATCATCGCTTCGATGTGAATGAACTCTCAGGGGAATGTCGCCACGAATAACCATCCCTAAAGCCTCTAGCCTCGGGTCCCAATCCTTTGCCCCCCGCGACGTGTCCAGTTGATAGCGTCGCGCTTTCTCCAACCATTCCCGTAACACTGCGGCCACTGCGGGACGGCTCGATGGCCGTCTCTTTTGTCCACCATGAACGCGTATCGGATTTTCCCCCATGGCCACTTTCATACCCGCCGCTGGAACCATAACCATCTCTTCCACGGTATCGCCAGCAAGGTGAATTGTAGTACCTATTCCACTAATGACATTGGCAGACCCCATCGTAACATAGGACGCGGTAACCCCAGCCTTTAGGGCTTCTGCAATTGCGGGGTCCTTTGGATAAATGCCATCGAGTGCCCTCAGGTCGGCAGTCACGGGATCAGTGGTCTCATTGACGTCTTGTGATCCCAGTGTTTCCCCGCTTGTGGAAAGGCCAATATGACTATGCGCATCAACGAATCCCGGGAGGCATAGCAAGCCATGTCCGTCAATGACAGGGGTTCCTGCATCTGGAGTATAATGAGCCTCGATGGCGCGGATGACTCCCAGATCGTCAATGAGC
>JAMDDZ010000091.1 GCA_023488565.1 Bacillota bacterium
GTCTATCGCGTCCCTCGGTGTTGGCGCTAATGCTAATTGACATCACTTCGACTCAGTCAACTGTCATCAGATCCAAGAGAATCTACTGACGCAAGACTCGACTAGATTCAGCCCTATAGGCTGGGATTCGCGTTGGGCGTACGGCCCAAACCCACGGCCTACACCAAACGCGAACGAAAAGGGTGAGGCCGGATTCCGGTGCGAGGATGCGTCTTCAAACCGAGAGCAACGATGACAACATACTCAGTCAAACCGATGACAAAAAAAGTTAGCAAAAACAGGGATGATTGCCCGAGAAAGCAGCCCGTCGTGCCGTGTTGCGCATGACCCGAGACAAATCTTGGGTCAGGCTCCCGAATCTCTCGCGGTTTCTTCCAGTGCTCGGTCAGCAATCCTTAGAAAGCTTCGCCTCGACCGCGGGTTTCCCGATCCCGAGCCTGTCCATGCTATTGAGGTGATGGGGTCAGGTTACCTCACTGGCACCCGTAGTGCCATAAAATAGGTGGTAAACGCCGCGAGCCACCCGATCGCCATGGTATAGGACGCGTTATTATGCTGACCGTTCATAAAAAACGTGAGCCCGCCATACCCGGCGATGAACGTGGGATGGGAAGAATACGCAGACTACGGTTATTTTCAGGCCCTAGCGGCGTCGTCACAGCCTTTTACGGTGATTCGCATGCCCGTGTTTCGAGGTCCCCCGTCACGTGTCCTGTATTTGGACACACTCAGTTTGTCATGGGTTTCCCTCATAAGGGTCTCATCGTGGCATCCGTGGTGAGGACTCCCATTCCGGGATTCTGGAGATTGGCCCACCACGTTGTGGTCTTCCCCTTACATTCACGTTTGGCGCGGCCATGAATGTTGGCCGTGCGTCACACGATAATACCAGCCCTGCGGGCTGATTCCGGCGAAGGCCCGAGCCGTTTCTCCGTCTATCCTGATGGCAAAAGTTTTCTCGATCAGGATGGGCAATTTGTCATGATGAAGCTGCACCCAAAGGGACCAAACGCCCACTCCTCGTGACGAAATCCACCCATCGGACACCCTGCAAAATTCACCATTTTTGGTCAATGAACCACGGGCTTTGATCGCAAAAACGTTGCCACTAGTGACACAACACTCCCACAAAACCCATAGAGCAAAACATTTTGTTCATCCTCTTTTTCGCAAGTTTTTAAGACAATCAAAGAACACCAACGTAAAACCGCGAAATGAAAATCTACGAAGCATGGGGCAACGTCGCTACTTGCAGCCCCGTTTTCCCAGCACATCTCGGAGTCAGCAATGCAATTTGTAGGTCCCGTTCCATGACCAGACGTTTCAATGGGGTATTTCCCTCGACCAAACCGTCCACACCCTGAGTTTCTCCCGCCTTCTGTCGGCCCTCTTGCATCCACCGTCGTCCCATACTGGGATTTCAGTTGATGACGACGGACTACGATGGTGGCATTTTGCGCCTCCTGGGCGTCCTGCATGACCTGTTTTTTAAACTCTGTCGTATACGATGGGCTCAAAAGAAGCTCCTTGTAGGGTCTGCTCCTAGCCTATCAAAGAGAGAGCATTTGTGTCATGTTCTGTTAGGAGGCGTAAAGTCTCGCAACGGTGCCAGATGTTGGCCATTGCTTGCGACAACCCAGAAAACTATGGGTGGGCCGGGCATATTTTCGGGACGTGTGACATGTTAACGGAAACGGTCAATAAAGTCTGCGAGGATGTCGCGATCAGTCGATCGAGTATCGTGCGCGCCCTGACCACCAAGGGCTTGACACCACACAATGTTATCAGACTGGTAAACGGTTTCCCCCTTGCAACGATGATCCTGGGATTGAACACCTAATAAAGAAACGAACTGGCGCAATGGAGTACTAGTCCTTGCGGAGACTGGAATTTCACCGGCTCGAAACGGTCAGTTTTTCTTGGTGCGCCACGACGCCTTGTCGACTCTATCTAGAGTTCAAATCTTTCAATTAATCCTTAGCCTGATAGCATTAGGGAGCGCCCAGGGGATCCGGCCTCCCGATCTGTCGGCCCGCTCTTTTTGGTCCCTTTGGTCCTGTTTCCCAGGGGATCCGAATGCGATAATAATCATGTGAAATATTTCACAATATGTCGTGTTAAAGAAAGAAGGCGTGTTTTATGGAATCGTCTTTCCAAGTCAATTTCAGGATGGGAGAGTTCAGATCCTCAAACGGCTGCGCGACTGCGCCGTATTCACATCCTGCGTTTGACACTCGTGTTTTTTGCCCTCTGCAATGTGGCGGCTCACGTCTATGCGACACCAGGCGCCACCCCCATTACCACATGGTGGATCGATGTGGAAATCGCCACGTACGGACTTACCGCCGTGATCTATCTCTTTGGTTTGCGTATGTTTTACTGGCCAATCCTACTATTCTCCGCGTTCACGATTGTGATGTACTTCTTAAGTGGTGTTGTCCCTATGGGCCTCATTGATCCTAAGCCGCTAGTGGGACATGTGCAATTTCTCCAGTATTCGTTTGGTCGCGGTTTCTCTGTGCTTTCTTGGCTTTACTTGCTCGTTGTCGGGTCGATCATGTTAAAGCTTGATCCGGGCAGTCAGGTGAATGCCATGCTTTCGCGCAGCTAACCATGGCTCCCCGCATGACGCACAGAGGGGGTGGAACCGCATGGATCGCATTCACGTGGCTTTATGGGTACCCGATGACACAGAGAGCGAAGGATTGCAACAGATCATCGCTGCGTCAGGTGACATGACAGTGTGTTGTCATCGGGTCATCCCCGATTCCACAGACTGGGCACTCGGAACAGCCTGTTCCAACCAGCGGGTCGATGTGGCGGTGATGCTGTTGCCGATCCGGTCGTTGGACCGGGTGGTGCCGACTTGGCGGTGCCGATATCCGCAGATACCTATGGTGGTGATTCTCAAAGAACCGTGGCATTGGAGCCAGATCGTTCGCATCCTGGAGGATGGCGTCACCGGCCTCACTAGTGCGGGAACCGCGTCGGCGATTCTCAGTATGATTCGTCTCGCCGTGTATCACACGGGCGGAGTCGACCGGGACATGGTGCAGCAGATGCTGTCCGTATTGCAGGGGACCTCCACTGAGTACCATCTCACCTCACAGGATTGTCGCATTTGGGAATTGATAGCGCAAGGCTTATCCAATCCCCAGATTGCCACTCGTTGTGATCTGTCGTTGTCCCAGGTCAAGCACAGTGTCCATCGAATTTTTCAATACCTGAAGGTGCATAGTCGCTACCAGGCGATAGCCTTGTATTGTGGCACTGACCTGAGGAGTTCCCCTGAGATCGACTTTCCCGCAAATTATCCGGCCGTCATCGGAACAAACGAATCAATCCGACACTAAGAAACTGTGGGATTGCGGACCTCGAGGAGGTGACGGGAAGGGGAAATGAAAGGTTTCCAGCCGAGGACGGTCCAACCGCTTCCCCGACGCCCCTCCTCGACTTGTAGAGTCGAGCGGGGCGGATTGGGGTGCGGGAATTCCCGCTCCCGCAGGATTACCGGCAGCGGCAACGGACCGACTGTCGCTCCTCAATCGGTGGAAAAATTAGGACTGCCAGAATCGACCTGGGACCGGATTTGGACCGCAACAGGCCGGCCATTTCCCGTGCCTGATGAGGTTCACCGCCCGTCTCTGGCGGGCGCATCTCGCACGACTGTACGAGCTGTACAGCACTGTGAGCACCCTCGTGGCCCGTCACGAGCAGGATCAGGAAGCGCTATGGGTCCAAAACGGAGGCGGTGGTGTGGCTCACCACGCCCGGCATCGGCGTGGTGACTGCCGCCGATGCCTATGGCGAGTGGAGCACGCTGACGCCGACAGCCAGTCCAAAAAAATTCGTCAAGTATGGGGATCTCGACCCCGCGATGAGCGGCAGTGGCAAACGACCCGATCACTATGGGGCGATCAGTTATCAAGGCAGCCGTTGGTTTCGGGCGGCGCTCTGCCAAGTCGGCGCCATGGTCATCGATCCCGCCCATCAAAACGCCTACTTTCTGGCTCTGGCGGACCACTTTCGGGAGCGCGGCAAATCGGCGCACCGCCGAAGCCACGTAGTCCCGATTCATGATGACGCGTCACCGCTAAGGCATTCCCGGGGGAGCCCCCCAATTCCTAGGCCGCGAGCCTGACGCAAAGATAGGTCCAACCCCCGGTTCCCTTGCGGGGCCCCCGCTGAAGCTCGGATCAATATCTGGGGCGTACGAGCCCGTGTAAGTCAGGAGGAGCCGCCCAGGACATGGAGCACCGCACCGATAGAATTGGTAGTGGTTGGCAGAGATAAAATGGTTATTCCTGCACGGGTTGATCCTGGGGGTCGCTATTTATCCCCAAAATATCAGTGTAGACATATCCGATAACATCTTCGGGTGATGACATCGTCGCCAAAATATTTTTTGGAGCGAGAACGCCATACTTTGACAGATAGCGGTGCAAGCAATTGGCGCTCACATCGTCGACAGATATGGGTAAAGATTAGCCGACCAATCTAGAATCAAAAAACACCGATGTTCTAGTTGACTCAACAGATGATGAATCCGACCGGTTTTTACCCCCTTGACACGACTGGCCAATCCTAGAGATGGAACATCTTGCACCAAAAGCCACGGCTTATAATCCACTCCTCGCCCAGTACCCCTACCTTTTTTAATACATCATTCAATGGTGCCTGATGAATTCTCACGTTTGCTTTTGGCCGTAGAGGACTCCTTCGCTCTAACAACCCACACATAACAAAAGCGTAATTTCAATACCCAAAACACGCGGTTCAACTGTGCCGTGTTTTCCCACTACAGTGAAGCTATTTTTTGTTCAGTTAACGTAATTTTTGTTTGAGGAAAACAATTATCTATTCTGACACCCCTAAAAACAGGCGATTTTTGTTGTGTATGTGAGGGACAGAGAAAAATAATTACTTATCCTGGTCCGATTTTTTGTATCGTTCCCCTACGCCTGAGAACAAATAATTATCCAAACTGGGGGCCTATCGTCAACAAAATAATGACTCCGTGCGAGGATCCCCCATCACCACACAGCCGCCAGACTTAAGTCAATCAGTTGTCTTCCTATAGATTATCATGCCACAAATGGACGTGGTATGACTTGACTCCGCTGGTGGCACACGTGGGCGAATAGCGATACAATGAGTGGGAGGTGATACGTCGATGACTATGTCGCGCGTTGGTCAAAAGGGCCAGGTAGTTCTACCGAAGGAACTTCGCGATGTAATCGGGATTCTTCCAGGTGACCGGGTCGTATTTGACATTCAAGATGGAAAGGTAGTCCTGACTCCCGTGCCTACCCGCACCACGTCCGATCTCCTTGGTATTCTTCGGATGCCCAAGCCGATGAATGTAAAGGAGGCGCGTCAGGACTATCAGAACCACTTGGTCGACAAGCTAAAGGAAGGTCAACCTGATGCGTGAGGAGGCTCGCCGTGCCCATGTTGACGCTAATGTGATCCTGCGCCTTCTCTTAGGCGAACCTGAGGACCAGGCCCTCTCTTCAAAGGCGATATTCGACCGGGCGTCGCGAGCCGAACTAATCGCGGTAATCCATCCAGTGGTATGCGCCGAGGTGATTTACGTTCTCACGTCGCCGAGGCTGGCAGCCTATCCACGGCGACAGGTCACAGACGTCCTACGTGGTTTTTTTGCATTGGAGGGTATAGAGGTTGTAGACCTCGACGTGGCACTTAAAGCGCTGCGACAATTTGAGGAAACAAA
>JAMDDZ010000051.1:0-344 GCA_023488565.1 Bacillota bacterium
ATGTCCGTCTCATATGTTGGGTCGTACCGCAGACTCCGAAGAAATTGCTAAATTAGCGTTGTTTTTGGCTAGTGACGACTCCTCGTTCATTACGGGACAAGCTATCCCCATTGAAGGTGGCGCCACGTTAGGGTACGGAGTCGGACCTAAGGCGGAATGGAAGTCCATCATGGAACCAGAGGGCGAGCCATGATGGAGGCTCGGTACTTCGAGGAATATGAGTTAGGGTCCATGCGAACGACCATGGGACGAACGATTACTGAGACGGACATTGTGGTTCATGCTGGTCAAACGGGAGATTTTTACCCTCATCACATGGATGCCGCATGGTGTCAGACGCACGA
>JAMDDZ010000051.1:354-25529 GCA_023488565.1 Bacillota bacterium
CCAACGGATCGCCCATGGCACTTTAATCTTTAGTATCGGCGTAGGAATGACTGCAGGGATTGTCAATCCAGTTGCGTTTTCTTATGGCTATGACCACTTGCGATTTATTCAACCGGTATACATTGGCGACACCATCCATGTTCGAGTCATCATTAAAGATAAACGACCGCACCCTAAGCGTGAGGGGTACGGCATCGTAGTGGAACACTGCGAGATCATGAATCAGAAAGAGAACTTGGTGTTAGTGTGCGACCATTTACTGATGGTAGAAAAACAGGTGCCATTATGACCTCTGCACTACGCCCATGGCAAGCCATCGTCCTTCATGAGTCGGATACCGTGGCGACGGCACTAGTGGAGTTGCACCACCAAGATTCTGCGTTGATATCCAATGGAGATCTCGTTGAAGTGGTACAGGACATACCCTTTGGTTACAAATTTGCGCTTTGTGCCATTGCTCGTGGAGACACGGTAATCAAGTACGGGGTTCCCATTGGTTTCGCAATTCAAGCGATTAGGCCAGGGGAGTTGGTGCATACCCATAATCTCGAGAGTTTGCAAGGGATAGGAGATCAGAAATGAGGGGCTATAAACGGGCCGATGGCCGTATTGGCATCCGTAATCATGTGGCCGTGGTATACACCGTGGAGTGTGCTCGGTTTGTGGCCGAATGCATCGTTCATGAGAATCCGGGTAGTGAACTGTGGGGATTTGCCGGGTGCTACAGTGATCCTTATGCCTTTCGGATGCTTGTTGAACTAGGGCAGCATCCCAATGTGGCTGCGGTGCTGCTGGTCAGTTTGGGTTGTGAAAGCACGGATCTTGTGACGCTTGCTGAGATTATCCGAGATGCTGGCAAACGCGTTGAAGTCATCACCATTCAAGAAGTCGGGGGAACGCTCCGTTCCCTGGCGTCAGGAACGGAGATAGTGCGGAGCATGCGGGTTGAGGCTGAGCAGGCGCCACAAGTGTCAATCACCTGGGCCGATTTAGTTGTCGGTATTGAGTGTGGCGGATCTGATGCGACGTCGGGATTGTCGGCGAACCCGACTACGGGATGGGCTGTGGACCAACTTCTCCAGTATGGAGCCACAGTGATTTTTAGCGAGATTCCCGAGCTACTAGGCACTGATCCGTATCTTCTGGCTAGAGCGCGGGATGAGGTCGTGCGCCAGAAAATAGGGGATGCCCTCGATAGGGCTCGGGTCTTGGGGAATGCCTTAAACCATTTTGCGATTTCTGCGGGAAACCAATCGGGGGGACTGACGACGATTGAAGAGAAGTCGTTGGGAGCATTGGCCAAAGCCGGCTCCCAATCCATTGACGGCGTTCTCAAGACTGCCGAGAGACCCACGCGGGGCGGATTGTATTTATTGGACAAGGTCGGGGATGTCGGAGGGAATCAACTGACGCACTATGAGATCAATGACAACGATGGGCTCGTGTCATTGATCGCTTCGGGTGCACATCTTTTGGTGTTTACTACCGGCCGTGGTAGTGTGGTGGGCTCAGCGATCGCACCGGTGATAAAGATCTGTGGAAACCCGGAGACTTGTCGCCGCATGGTTGATGATATTGATGTAGATGCCCATGGCATTATTGAAGGAACTGCCACGATTGAGCAAGTGGGCAACGTCTTGTTAGAGAACATTCAACGCCTCGCGGGTGGACAGTTGAGCAAATCTGAGCGCCTTGGCCATAAAGAATATTGCATTCCCTACAAACCAGGACGCGCCTGTGACGTGTCATAACGGAGGGAGGAAGTCATTTGGATGAGCATTTATCTCTAAGCGAACGGTTTTCGAAAGTTTATACGGGGGCTGTTTCCGATATTTTGGATCGGCTGGGCTATCGAAATCAGGTATTACCGCGCACCTTGCGGGGACTGACCCCAGGCGCGAATGTTTGTGGGTTCGCGTTAACCGCATATGGCGAGACGTCAACCTCCCAGGATCCGGATGCCATCTTTGTCCCCATTTTAAAGATGTTGGGTGACGTGGGGCCAAACCAAGTGGTGATCACCCAAGCCAATGACACGACATGTTCTCACCTGGGAGAACTATCCGCTACGACCATTAAAGCCCGTG
Source organism: Bacillota bacterium (assembly GCA_023488565.1). Taxonomy (GTDB): domain Bacteria; phylum Bacillota; class Sulfobacillia; order Sulfobacillales; family Sulfobacillaceae; genus Sulfobacillus_C. The sequence goes on from JAMDDZ010000051.1 coordinate 2,442, forward strand.
GTGGGGTGGGTGCGGTGATTTACGGCGGAGTACGAGATGTGGACTACATTCAGAAGCTTGGATTAGACGTGTTTTGTTTGTATACCACCCCCGCTGACGTACTGGGTCGATGGTGTTTGGTGGACTATAACGTGCCGATTGTCATTGAAAATGTCAAGATTCATCCGATGGATATTGTCCTGGGAGATAAAGATGGAGTGTTGGTGGTTCCGCATCCCATCGCGTTCACTGTGCTAGAACAAGCCGAAGAATTGGTAGGGACTGAAAACTCCGTGCGTCGTGACGTCATGAATGGGGTGCATCCGCTGGATGCGTACCACACCCATGGATGGTTCTAATTAAGGAGGAAACGATGGCGGTTACGCTAAAAGGAATGACCTGGGATCACACCCGGGGATACCTGCCGATGGTAGCTACAGCTCAACGATTTCATGAAATGTACCCGGAAATTGAGATCCGTTGGGATAAACGCTCGCTTCAGGCATTTGCGGATTATCCCTTGGAGGAACTGGTGCAGCATTATGACCTGCTGGTGATTGATCACCCATGGGTGGGCGAGGTTTTTGCCAAGGGAATTTTGTTACCGTTAGATGAATACCTTGATGCCGAATTTCTTGCCGAGCAACAACGCCATACCGTGGGACTATCATACCACAGCTATCACTTTGGGCATCACCAGTGGGCTTTGCCTATTGATGCTGCGGCCCCCGTCGCTTCCTACAGGGCTGACTTGTTGGATCCGTCTTCGGTTCCTAGGACGTGGCAAGATGTTATGTATTTAGCTCAACGCGGGCGAGTGATCTTCCCTGCTAAGGCCATCGATAGTTGGATGAATTTTTTGATGTTGGTTGTTACCCTCGGAGGGGCTCTGTTCCGTGACTCTCAACAAGTCGTAGACGAAGTGTCGGGAGTGCTGGCGCTGCAATACTTAAAAGGTCTTACGAGCCATTGCTCTCAGGAGATTCTTCGATATAACCCGATCGATGTGTATGAAGTGTTAAGTCGTGAGGATCACTACTGGTATTGCCCATTTGCCTATGGTTACATCAACTATGCTCGAGACGGCTATGCACCCCATCGCCTCACCTTTGATGATCTAGTGGAGTTAGACGATCATGGACCGTTAAAGAGCGTTCTTGGGGGAACCGGTTTAGCGATATCGGTGCGTTCATCCAGGCGGGATTGGGCGGTACGTTACAGCCAATTTGTTGCCGCGGCACGCTGCCAGAGCACGTTGTATTGGGAGAGCGGTGGCCAACCAGGCCATCGCACAGCATGGTTGGATCCAAAGCTTAACAAGTCGACAAGCCAGTTTGCTTTACGGACGCTACCCGCTTTGGACCGTAGCTACTTACGCCCTCGATATTGGGGATATCTCCCGTTTCAAGAACACGCGGGTGCCGTGGTGCATGAGTATCTCAGGGAAACTCATAATCCACATCAGACTATTGCACAACTCAACCGATTATATCAATCGTCGGTAAAGGAGACATCATGGTAAAACCACTAGAAGGCCTTCTGGTTCTGGAGTTTAGCCAATACCTATCCGGTCCCTCGGCCGCATTACGCTTAGCGGATATGGGGGCTCGCGTTATTAAGATCGAGAAACCTGGACAGGGGGATGGCAATCGAAAACTCTCGTTGGGCCTCGAGATCGATGGCGACAGCTTGCTGTTTCACACGACTAACCGTAATAAAGAAAGTTATGCGGTAGATTTAAAAGATCCGGGAGCGTTAACCAAAATCAAGACCCTGATCGGTAAAGCGGATGTCCTCGTAGAAAATTTCCGTCCTGGTGTTATGAAGAAACTGGGACTAGATTACGACTCGGTGCGAAAATTCAATCCGGGATTGGTTTATGCTCGGGTCACCGGTTACGGTGACGTAGGGCCCTGGCAAGAGAAACCCGGACAGGATTTGTTGGTGCAAGCATTGTCTGGGTTGACGTGGCTCAATGGAAATGCCGATCAACCGCCGACACCTTTTGGCTTAGCGGTGGCAGATATGGTTGCGGGAGCCCATCTGGTGCAAGGAATTATGGCCTGCTTAGTACGACGCGGGAAAGATGGCCAGGGCGGATTGGTTGAGGTGAGTCTTTTGGAGTCAATTTTAGACTTTCAGTTTGAGGTATTGACTCAGTATCTCAATGACGGAGGAAACTTGCCACAGCGAGGGGCGGTGAATAGTGCGCATGCATACCTGGGGGCTCCTTATGGGATATATCCCACCCAGGATGGTTTTATTGCGTTAGCGATGGGCTCTTTAATCACATTAGCTCACCTGCTGGATTGCCCCTCCTTGTTAGCATATCGCGACCCCGATGATTGGCGTGTCAAACGGGATGAAATTAAAACCATTTTAGGCAATCATCTGATGAAGAAAACCACCCAAGAGTGGCTTTCGATATTGGAACCCGCCGATTATTGGTGTTCTGCGGTCTTCAATTGGGATGATCTTATCCACCATGAGGCATTTTCCGTGCTCCATATGGTACAAGAAGTCACAAGTTCCCAGGGCGTACGGTTTAAAACCTTACGATGTCCCATTCGAGTTGATGGGGAAGTGCTGAACAACCAACGGGGAGCACCCCGCTTAGGAGAACATACGGCATTATTAGAGGAGGAATTTGCACTCCAACGACAGTAAACCATAGGAGAAAAAAATCGCATTTTGAGGCTGACACTATAAGTGGGGAGGTATGGATGATGAAAGTTGATGCACACCAGCATTTTTGGAATTTGGACAAAGTCTCTTATCCCTGGTTAGGACCTCAACATGGCCCGATTTATCGGACGTTTGAGGCCCCGGAGTTAGAACCTTGGATTCGTCAGGCGGGAATCGATAGGACCGTAGTAGTACAAGCAATGAATTCGGATCAGGATACTGAATATCTGTTGCAGGTTGCTAAAGAATATCCCTGGATTGGCGGGATTGTAGGGTGGGTACCTTTGGATCAGCCGGACCTAGCTGGCAGGCGTTTAGAAGAGTTGGTGAAAAATCCCGTGTTCAAAGGGGTTCGTCATTTGATTCATGAGGAACCTGATCCCGATTGGGTGATTCGCGATGTCGTGATCGAGGGTCTTAAAGTCTTAGCAGCTTTTGGAATTCCATTTGATGTGGTGGCGGTCTTTCCTGATCATTTGCGACATGTCCCGACTTTGGCTGAAAAAATTCCCAATCTGAACATGGTCATTGATCATCTGGCGAAACCTCCGATTAAGGATCATGCTATGGAGCCCTGGCGGAGTCAGATCAAATCGGCCGCTCGATATCCCCAGGTGTTTGCCAAGGTATCTGGATTGAACACGGCGGCTGATTGGAAGACCTGGACCGCAGAGGACTTAAGACCGTATATTGACGCGGCGTTAGATGCCTTTGGAGCCGAACGTCTGATGTTTGGCAGCGACTGGCCGGTGGCGATTCAAGCAGGAGACTATGAGAAGGTCTGGGTCGAAACAATGCGCGTGCTCGGATCATATAGTATGGACGAACAAGACGCTATCGTGGGTAAGACCGCTCAGATATTCTATCACCTCAGTTAGGGGGAACGGCTATGGAAGCTTATCGTACGGATTGGCTGGACCTTTCTTACCAGCCGATGTTGCCGCGAAACCGCGACATGGGCATTGGGATTGTTGGTGCTGGGGAAATCGTCCAGGCGGCTCACTTGCCAGCATATCAGATCGCGGGATTTCGGGTGGTAGGCATATACGACGTGAAAATAGAACAGGCTCAGAGTGTAGCGAAGCAATTTTCGTTGCCGACCGTATTCCCCTCATTGGATGCGCTGTTGGATCGTGATGACATTGACATTGTGGATATTGCGATCCCGTCGCAATACTTGCTCGCCGTGGTGGAACAGGTGGTGTCACGGCGAAAACATGTGCTTTGTCAAAAACCATTAGCGGAAGCGTATGACACAGCGCTCCGCATTGTCACGGTATGCCGTGAAGCGGGAGTCAAAGCAGCCATTAATCAACAAATGCGCTGGTCTCCGGGCATCCGTGCGAGTCATACTGTAATCGATCGCGGATGGCTTGGTGATCTCACGCAAGCGTTGATTCAAGTCAACGTTTTGACGCCGTGGGATAACTGGCCTTGGATGACGTCTTTGCCAGCAATGGAACTGTTGTACCATAGTATTCATTATATGGACGCCATGCGTTTATTGTATGGCATGCCGGAATATATCTATGCCGATGCAGCCAAATTTCCCGGGCAAAAATGGGAGGCGCCGACGCGGACTCTAATTCATATAAAATTTCCCGGCGAATGTCGTGGAATGATCCATGACAACCACAACAATTTTGCGCCAGAGGATGATTGGTACGCTACTTTTCGTTTTGAAGGGACACGCGGTGTGATCAAGGGAACCAACGGGGCATTATATAACTATCCGGTAGGGAAAGAGGATACCATTGCGTACTTATCGAAAGACATTGCAGGAGACACCTGGATTTCACCCCGATTGGAGGGACGCTGGTTTCCTCATGCGTTTATGGGCACCATGGGCGAGTTAATGCGGGCGATCGAGGAAGATCGAGAGCCGGAAAATAGTGTAGAAGACAATTTAAAGACCCTGCAGATGGTGTTTGCCGCTAAACGCTCCATAGAAGAAAACCGACCTGTATGGTTGAAGGAGATTGGCGGGTGAAGTAAAGAGTGGAGGGTAAAAGTATGGACGTAAAGCCAGTCACTCACGTTACCGTGGCAGACCAGGTAATGGCTCAATTGGGCGACCTTATCTTAACTGGACAATTAAAACCTGGAGATAAATTGCCTAATGAACGTAGGCTTTCCGCGATGTTCGGCACTACGCGAGCCCGCATTCGGGAAGTGTTACGCAGCCTGGTGTTAATTGGGTTGATCGAAACGCGTATGGGCGATGGGAGTTACGTGTCGACGGCGAATAACATTCCGCATGAAGCGATTGGACTGATGTTCTTTCGCGAGCGCTCCAAGTATGATCAACTGTATATGGCAAGAAAGGTTCTGGAACCACCTGTTTTTGTGTTGGCCGCGGAACTGATTACCCCGGCGCAAATTCAACGACTCGAAGACATTGTAGCCACTTGTGAGCAATCCCTGGCTTATGGGGGGTCGGCAGAGGATTTTCTCGCGCTGATTACAGAGTATGACGCCATTATTGTTGAATCCACTGGCAATTCGATTCTCATTGCGTTAATGGCGATCTTTCGTAACATGTCGCACGAGGCCTATTTGACCTTACTACGAGTTCCAGATTCCGCAAAGAATAGTATTAAGCATCGTAAAAAGATTGTGGAGGCGATTAAGAGCGGCAATCTGGATCGTGTTCGCCGAGCGGTCGTTGCCCACATGGAATCTGCCAAAAATATCTATGGTTCCAAAAAATCATGATATAGCACAAATGTTAATTTCACATAATGGTCAATAACCATCTCGGACCAGAAGATGGGATAGCCGTGCCATCGTATCGGGGATGTGGTAGTCCATGGGAAAAATGCGCTCAGTTCATCGCCTGTAAGATTGAGTGTCGTCAAGGCCCTGAACTTCTTGGCCTTTGCAATGCATTAGGTATTGCCACATTCGCTCGAGGTTTTTTGTGGTTCCTCTGATCGCTTGCCGTGTACAGTGCTATTCCCATCAATCCTGACAGAACACTCCCTATCCTGTGCTTTCTCAAAGAAGGCCTTTCAAACCTATTGACAAACATTTGGTGAAGACTACAATATGAAATATCCTTTCCATAATGCGGGTGATATCGATGAAAAATAATAATGTGCCAGAGGGCGCCCAGGCAGTCGAAAGAGTGTTGAGCATTCTCGAATATGTCGCACAAAGACAAACTCCTGTCAAACTGGGTGAAATTGCCGAAAGCATGAAACTTCATCGGAATACTGCGTATCGATTGGCGAGGACACTTGTCGCTAAAGATTATCTCGATGTGGAGGACGGGGCTTATACGCTGGGGCCGATGGCTATTGTTTTGGGGCAGTCACAAAGCCGAGAGAACGTGCTTTTGCGTAAATGCGAGCCATACCTCCAACAACTGTGTGATACAACGCGAGAGGTTACCAATCTAGGCATTTTGCGTGCCGATGAGGTCTTTTATTTAGGACGTTGGGAGGACAAGGAGTATCGGGCTGGAGTGTTTGTACGTAGCGGGCAACGGGCGCCTTTGTATGCATCGGCTTTAGGGAAAATTTTCTTGGCAGCCATGACACAAGAAGAACGGAATGACTATTACGCGCGGTGTCCCTGGACCGTATATACATCACACACCATTGTTCATAAAGAGGGGGTCGATGAAGCGGTCCAACGGGCTCAATTACTGGGGTATGCCGAAGATGAGGAAGAATTGTCTTATGGTGTACGTTGCGTTGCGGTTCCGGTGTTGGTCAATGAGCGTGTTATTGCCGCAGTAAGTATTGCCGTCCCCACCATACGGTTTACACCGGAAAGTCAATCCCAATGTGTCGGGTTATTACGAGAAACGACAAAAAGGCTTTCCAAGGAACTTGGTGGGCATCAAAGCATTACCCAACTTCTTACTCAGTGATACGTATAGCATTCTTCTGGGTTTTAAGTAACGCGACACGGTTGGATAACTGTCTAGAGGATGGGTGTTCGAATCGGAAAGGAGAGAGGCAATGCGAACAGCCAAAGTAGCGACCCTAGCAGGGCTAACGGCTGCTGTTTCAATGGTATTGGCTGGATGTGGGGCAACTAGTTCCACACCGTCAGCTTCAGGGGGTCAGTCGTCGGGCCCTTTAGTGGTATGGGTCGACGCTCCCCGCGTTTCAGCGGTAAAAGCGTTTGAACAAGCGTACCCGAATATCAAGGTCAAGATGGACATTATTAGTGACAACATCGGAAATGATGCATTGCGGGGGAAATTCGAACTCTTTAATAAGTCAGGTAGTGGGTGGCCGGATGCAATTTTCTTCCCCACCAACAGCGACATATCTTGGGCCTCGAGTCCACAAATTAATTACACGGCGAACTTGACCAATTTAGTGCCGAAGTCCCTAGTGAACGGGTATGCCCCCGCGGCAATTTCAGCGTGTGAAATCGGTGGTCAATTGCGGTGTCTACGCAATGATGACGCAGCGGACGTGCTTTGGTATAACGCAAAGCTGTTTCAAAAATGGGGGTATACACCTCCTAAGACCTGGCCTCAATATCAAGCGTTGGGACTTGAAATTGCCAAACAGCACCCGGGGTATTATGTGGGTTTTATTGGCTCGACCTACACATTTGACCGATATTTTTGGGGTAGTGCGTGTCCCGCCAACACGTTAGTGGGAACCAATACGGTTAATATTAACGTAAATAGTCCGAATTGCACCAGGATGGTCAATCTTTTAGATCCTCTGATTAAGGCGAAGGTGTTGTCGACGGCAGGACTGTTTACCACTGAGGCCGATGCCATAGGATCGAAAGTCGTGATGACCCCAGGGGCAACTTGGTACGGTGAGTTTGAATTTGAGGATGCGTTTCATGTGCCTCCCGGTGAAATCACTGCCTCGGCACCCCTCACATGGCCCGGTCAAAATTATACGGGTGATGAGGGTGGAGGTCTCTGGGGAGTTTCCTCACATATCTCGGGTCAGTTGTTAAAGAATGCATTGAAATTTGTTGAATTTGTGGCTACCAACCCCAAAAATCAGGTAGACCTGGCGCCTACATTTCCTGCGTATGGTCCTGACGAACAACCTTGGCTGCAAAAGAATGTTCTTGACTCCAATTACTTTGTAGATAAATCACAACTAGTCAGCGCCTTTAAGTCGGCGGTGAAAATGGTGTGGACAGGTCATCCCTATACCGAGTTTGATCCTGATGGAATTTGGGACACGACGGTTGCCCCGGCCATAGTCAACGGGGAAACCTTAAGTCAAGTCTGGCCTGCTTACCAAAAAGCATTAGTCAACTATGCCCAATTATACGGATACAACGTGGTAACCAAGTAAGGCAAGGTCGATTTCCAAAACAGTCGTAAGGGAGATGGGGTGGGCGCATTTCGATGTCGGTCGATATCGGCTTCGGGCGCGACCACTCATTTCCTTCAACGGGTTTAATTACAAAAAAATCGACTGGAAGGGAGGACAGAAAAGTGCTCGACAATTCAGCGCCTAGTATCTCATCTAGAAAAACATCTCCAATCAAAAATGGGACCAACGCTCAAAAACAAAAACGGCCGTTGTCAAAGGGAGCACTCATACTGGTCGCTCCATTTGTTGTGGTCATGATCCTCGTGGGTGTACTTCCGGCAATCTATGCGTTGGTAGAGAGTTTTACTTCTCCTACTGGTAGCGGGTTTACAGCGATCTTAAACTATGTCACGGTCATTACGAATTTTCGGTTTCTAGCGTCATTTGCCAATGTGGGTTTGTTATTGGCTGCGTGGTTGCCCATGATGATTATTGGTGTTGTGGGGATGGCATTGCTCGTGGATGCAACGCGTGGACGTTTTGGCCGACTGATGATGTTTATCTATTACATTCCAGGAGCGTTAGCCGGCATGACCAATTTCATGTTGTGGCTGTTGCTGATTGACCCTGGGGTGAGTCCAATAAATTTTTTGTTGCGTGCCTTGGGAGCCACCAGTTTGGATGGAATTTTAGCATCCTCTAGCAACGTCGTCTTGATTTTAGCGGCAATGTTGTTTTTTGAAGGCGCAGGGTCATGGATCCTCATCGTCTACGGTGGTCTTAATAGCATTTCGGATGAAGTATTAGACGCTGCTAAGATCGACGGCTGTAACATGTGGTCAACTATTTGGCATGTGAAACTACCCCTCATCAAACCGTGGATTGGATATTTAGCGCTAATGAACTTTGCTTACGGATTCCAAATTTTTCTTGAACCTCAGGTATTAAATGAAGTGGCGCAAGGGCTGATTTCTCCCCAGTGGTCTCCAAACCAATTGAGTTACACATATGCCTATGCGGTAGGCAACACAGGTGCGGCAGCAGCCCTATCGATAATTCTTTTAGTGATCACGTTGGCAATTGCCATGATTGTGGTGACCCGGACCGGTATATTAGAGCAATCCTAGACCAGCGAAAGGGTGGTCAGAATGGATCGTCAAGTAGTGGCACACACATTGAATAATCAAAAGGAGGGAGTAGCTACGATACCACCAAAGACGATTAAGGGATCATCATATCGAACTGCAAACCGTGGTTACTTAGGTTCCGTATTTCGTGTGGTGTTGATGATTGCAATCGGCGTAGGATTTTTGTATCCGATTATGGGGTTATTGGTCGCACCGACGAGAACCCAAGCCAATATGGCGCTCGGAGGCATTGCATTTGGATCGTTGGCCAACGTCAAGTATGCTTGGTCCCAAGTGATGGGCTTTGATAATGGGATTTACCTGGAGTGGTTCAAAAACACCGTTATTATGGTTGGTGGTGGAACTGTACTGGCAATTGCGATTTCCATTCCTAGTGGGTATGCGATGGCGCGATTACAATTTCCCAAGCGCAAGGCATTACTGTTTCTCACCCTGTTGTTGATGGTGATGCCCAATACTGTTCTGGTTATCCCGCTCTTTTTAGAAGTCAGTACGGTACATTTATTGAATTCTTTGTGGCCTGTAGTGATCATCTTTGCCTTCTACCCTTTTGGCGTGTATTTGTCCTATATTCATTTTCGGACCGCGCTGCCGATGGAGTTAATTGAGGCCGCCCGCGTTGACGGCCTGACGGAAATGGCAATTTTTTTTCGAATCGCGGTTCCACTTTCTCGACAAGTTGTGGCATTGGTGGGGTTTTTTTCCTTCGTGGCAGGCTGGACAAATTTCTTCTTACCCTATGTACTGTTGCCCCAAACTCAACAATCTCCATTGGCAGTCGGATTGCTACAAATGATTTCTTCTAGTCAATTGATCAATCCTGAGGAAGGTTTGAACGTCAAATTGTATATGCCTGAACTCGCTTTGGCATCCATTGTCACAATGTTGCCGGTCTTGTTGGTTTTTATTGGGGCTCAACGATATTTGCAGAGGGGCGCGATGATTGGAGCCGTCAAAGGGTAATGACATCCAAGTGCGTCATAAGGGGGAACGAATTTTGCAAAGGTATGGCAGTGTGATTCGATTGCGTGACGGACAGGTTGAAGAATATAAGGCGCTTCATCGCAATGTTTGGCCACGGGTTCAGGAAGTGATCACTCAGTGCCATATGCGCAATTACTCCATCTTTTATAAGGATGGGTGGCTCTTTAGCTACTTCGAGTATGAGGGTGAGAACTATCAACAGGATATGGACCTAATGGCCGCGGATCCGACCACCCAGCAGTGGTGGGAACTTTGTAAGCCATGTCAAACGCCGCTACCGGATCGCCTCGCGGACGAATGGTGGTCGGTAATGGAAGAAGTGTATCATCAAGATTAGGTCAGGTTATCGAGAAATTATGGGAACCAACCGAGAGGGTTTCGGATTTTACGGGATCCCGATGATGGGAAGGGATGGAACAGTATGCGAATACAGGATAAGGTTTGCCTCATTACGGGAGGCGCATCCGGCATCGGTGAGGCAACGGCCCGCCTATTTGCTAAAGAAGGCGGAAAAATTGCGGTGGTCGATATTGATGTGAAAGGGGGCAATCGGGTTGTCGATGAATTAGTGGGGCAAGGCTATCCCGCAATATTTATTGAGGCGGATGTAGCAGATGAGTTACCGGCTGCGATAGCCGTAGACGCCGTGGTCAAACATTTTGGTCGGATTGATGTTTTATTCAATAACGCTGGTGTCAGTGCGGTGGGAGATGTGGTGGATTGCGACCCGGGCGATTGGGATCGTGTGATGCGGGTTAATTTGCGTGGGGTATACCTCTTAAGTCACTTGGTGGTGCCGGTAATGCGCCAACAAGGTGGCGGAATTATTATCAATATGTCATCAACAATTGCTGTAATCGGTTTGAAAAGCCGTGCAGCTTACGCGACCAGTAAAGGGGCGGTATTGGGCCTAACCCGTGCGATGGCCGCAGACCATTCTCAAGAAAACATCAGGGTAGCTGCTGTACTACCGGGAACGGTCTATACTCCGTTTGTTGAAGGGTATCTTAAAAAGCATCACGCGGGCCATTATCAAGAAGCCGTGGATAATTTAAAGAAACGTCAATTAAACAACGAGCTGATGACTCCTGAGGATGTTGCGTATTCCGTGTTGTTTCTTGCATCTGACGAGGCCCGATTCGCTTTAGGGACTGCATTGATTGTGGATGGGGGTGTATCCACGGCGAAAGTATTTTAAAGATAAGATTATCACTGCGGTAAGGGGGGGTTTGGTGAAAATCGCTACAGGGAATTACCATGGCACAGAAGAATTGGTGTGGATATCCGACAAAGGGCCGATCCAGATTCGTCGGATAGCGGAACTGCGGGGGCTGGATGAAGGTTTCTGGACCAGCACCCGACTGTTTCAAGACGGAGAAAAGGCCCAGTCAACCATTCGGGGAATGGTCGATTGGGCACAGCGAGAGGGCTTGGAACCCGATGCCGAGCCCACCGAGTGGATGGCACCGGTATCTCATCCCGGAAAAATTATCTGTGTGGGCCTCAATTATCGTCCGCATGCTGCAGAATCGGCGTTAGAAGTGCCCGAAACGCCCGTCTTATTTAGCAAATTTCAAAACGCGATCGTGGGTACTGATGCGACGATTTCGGCTCCTGCCGATTCCCACCAAATGGATTATGAGGCTGAACTGGTTATTGTGATGGGTCGCCATTGTGCAAAAGCTTCGGAGTCAGACGCACTTAGCTACGTGTATGGATATTGTAATGGCAATGATTTTTCGGCTCGGGATTTACAGTTTCGCACCAGTCAGTGGTTATTGGGGAAAAGCGCTGACGGCTTTGGCGCCATGGGGCCGTATGTCGTGACGGCCGATGAAATTGCGGATCCGGACCAGCTCGAAATCATCGGAACTCGCAACGGTCAGGAAGTGCAGCATTCCAATACTCGGGAGATGATTTTTTCCTGCCGCTACCTCATTAGCTACATTTCTCATTACATGACGTTAGAACCCGGCGATGTCATTTTCACCGGAACCCCTGAGGGCGTGATTTTAGGGCAAAGTCCGGACACCCGTGAATGGCTTCAACCCGGGGAACAGGTGGACGTCAAGGTTCAAGGTCTGGGGGAATTGATTACCCACATTGGCTAGTGCGCCATCCTCGACAGTTAGAAAGGGGGCCCAATGTGAAACCCGTTGAACTCTTTGTGACCTGTATGGTGGATGCGTTTCGTCCAACAGCGGGGATTGCCGCTGTCCGTGTCTTGGAACGGCGGGGTGCTGAAGTTCGATTTCCCCAAGAGCAAACCTGCTGTGGCCAGTTTAGTTATAATGGCGGTTATCATCACGAAGCAGCCCAATTGGCACGCCACTTTGTGGCAGTGTTTGAGTCATCGGATCACCCTATCGTCGCATTGTCGGGATCGTGTGCGGCCATGGTGATTCATGAGTACCCGTCCCTGATTGCGGAGGATGTCCTCTCGACGGGCGGGTCAAAAGAAGAGGCGGCTGACTGGAAGCATCGCGCGGAGCAAGTGGGGTTGCGGGCGATTGAATTGAGCCAGTGGATTACGCAACAACGCCCAGAAGGTGCTGCCGCATCCCACGATGCAAAATCCGCGACCTCGGTGGTGTTACACCAAGGATGCCATATGCGACGACTGCTGAAAGCCAATGCAGAACCGGAGGCGGCATTGCGACAAAGTGGCATCCAACCGCTGACGGTCGGGGATGAGGATCAATGCTGTGGATTTGGTGGGACATACAGTATGACGGAATGGAAGGTCTCGACCGCCCTAGCCGACGCTAAATGGGACAACATCAAAAAAGTGGTTCAGGAGCATGCGGCGACCTGCCTGACCAGTGCCGATTTGGGCTGCTTGTTACATCTCGAGGGACGCCAATCGCGGCTCGGAGAAACATTCCCGGTGTTATATCTCGCCGAGGTGATCGACCAAGCCGACCAGCAGGAAAAGGGGGGGACCTGATGGCCGGAATACTTCCCGCTGATCCGACACCGTGGACCAAAAGGCGCGATGCGGGATTAAGCGATGTCACGATGCGACGGACTATTGGTATCGTCACCAAACGGTTTAGTACAGGGCAACATAATGTGTTTAGTGGATACCCCGAGGGCAGCCTAGCCCGCCAGGCTGCAGTGGTCGCAAAACGTCAAGCGATTCGTGACATGGATAAGTTGTGGCCACGATTTAGGGCGAATGTCGAGGCCCGTGGCGGGAGGACATATTACGCGCGAGATGCGCAAGAAGCGGTGACTATCGTGGTAAAAATCGCTCAGAACCATCAAGTGCAGCGAGTGATTAAAACCAAGTCTATGTTGACGGAGGAATTGCAATTAAACCATGCCCTAGAAACTCAGGGAGTGTTGGTGGTGGAAACCGACCTGGGAGAATATATCATTCAACGGGCTCAGGAAACCCCATCGCATATTTTGGCTCCTGCCGCTCACAAAAATCGTGACCAAATTGAGACCTTATTTCGCGATGATGCGGGTGGCAGAGGCATTGCCCCGCCCCAGTCAAACGATGCCCAGTCTTTGACTCTCTACGCGAGGCAATGCCTGCGCGAAGAGTTTCTCCAAGCCGATATGGGGATTACGGGCGGCAATTTTGCGGTGGCCGAGACGGGGACCGTGGTTTTGATTACCAACGAAGGGAATGCGGACATGGTCACGACCCTGCCCCAAATCTTGGTATCCGTGGTAGGAATTGAAAAGATTGTCGATACCTGGGAGAACTTGGGTGTTTTGATCCAACAGCCGGCGATGAACGGCATTGGACAACGGCTGTCATCTTATACCACCTTTGTTTCAGGACCCCGTCGAGAGTCCATGGTCGAAGGGCCAGCCGAATGGCACGTGGTGGTAGTGGACAACGGGCGTCACTTACTGCGTGATACGGTATTTGAGGACGTGCTGTCATGTATTCGTTGTGGTGCTTGCCTTAACGTGTGTCCCGTATTTCGGCAGGTGGGGGGCCATGCTTATGGCAGTGTCTATTCGGGACCGATCGGAATTGTCGAAACCCCGTTGCTCACCGATTGGAGCATTTTGCCCGAGTTGCCCACGGTGGCGTGTACAGTTTGTCATGCGTGTGGGGAAGCCTGCCCCATGGAGATCGACTTGCCGCACCATGTTATTCAGTTGCGGCAAGAGAAAGTGCGCCGTCGTTTAGTGGCGGCCAGTGTCACCCGCAGTTATCGGTGGTGGGCTCAGTTGTGGTCCACGGCAGGCGGCTACCGACGATCTTTACGTTGGGCACGGTGGGGCCAACGCCTCTATCAGCGACAGGGCACCTTAAGAAGTGCTCCGGGCATTGCCCGCGGCTGGTTTATGTCGCGCAATATGCCACCAGTGGCAGCGGAAACCTTTCATGAATGGTGGGATAAGCACCGGATGGGAGGACCGTCATGAGCTATTGGCCGGATGATGGGAATGTAGAGGCGTTTTCCCAAAGATGGGTTCAATCTGGGGGAATGGTATGGGAAGCGAAGGGCTTGGGGGCTTTGACGGAGGCGGTAGGAGAAGCTTGGCAACAGTTGGTGGTGCCGGATCCGGCGGCGGTCGTGTGGCCAGTGATTTATTGGGTAAACCAGGAATTGGAGACCATTGACTGGAGTCAAATCTTTGAAACGCGAGGGCCGGTTGAAGCTTGGCAATGGGGGCCCGGGAAAGACTTGCGTTCAGTGGCCTCCAGAGCAGTACTAGGGATGACGGGATGCGCCTGGGCTGTAGCCGCCACGGGAAGTGTGGCGATTTATGCTTCCGAGGACACGGGACTTTGGCCTAGCATTTTGCCTCCGGCGCATTTAGTTTTGGTAGCGCGGCCGCGTATTGTAGGTACGGTGGCAGAGGGCCTTTCCCAGATGGCGGGAGATTGTTTGCCCCCATTGTTCAAAATAGTCACGGGACCAAGTATGACGGCCGATATCGAAGGAACGTTGGTGATTGGGGTGCATGGTCCTGGACGGGTCGGGGCGATTGTATATGAGGTGTAAGCATCAACAGGTTTCTTAAAGCAACATTAATATTTCCTCCGAGGGAGAGGAGTCGTGTTGTGGCTAGTGTAGCGTTAGAACACGTGAGCAAACGGTTTGGGGGTACGGCGGCGGTCGACGATGTGAACTTGCAGATCGGGGATCAGAAATTTCTGGTCTTACTAGGGCCGTCGGGATGTGGAAAGACCACGATTTTGCGCGTGGCGGCCGGACTGGAAGAGGTCACGGAGGGCGCCATCTCTATAACAGACCGGGATGTGAGTCAGTTACCACCTAAAGATCGGGATTGCCATGGTGTTTCAAAATTATGCATTATATCCGCATATGACGGTTTATGAGAATATGGCGTTTGGGCTGCGGTTGCGGAAGGTGCCCAAATCCGCCATTGCTCAACGCGTGACGGAAACGGCAGAAATCTTGGGATTGCAGGCCTTACTAACACGGCGACCCAAAGACCTGTCTGACAACGGGTCGCCCTCGGGCGAGCGCTTGTGCGGGAACCAAAGGCGGTTTTGATGGATGAACCGTTGTCGAACTTGGATGCGAAACTGCGGACCTAGGCGCGCGTGGAGCTTAAGCGATTGCATCAGCGGCTGGGGGCCACGATTCTTTATGTGACGCATGACCAAACCGAAGCAATGACGATGGGGACCCCGATTGTGGTTATGAAAGACGGCGTTGTGCAACAAGTAGATACTCCGGACGGCATCTATCATCGGCCCGCCAATACCTTTGTAGCGACCTTTGTGGGGACCCCGGCGATGAATTTGTTTGGGGAGGATACTTTGGACGCGACAGGGGGCGACGCTGATGGGGACAGTGGGGACACAATCACTGGTGTTGTCGGTAGCCTTGACGGCCCCGTTAGAGGCCTTGGGGGACCCGCTGTTACCTTGGGCATTCGGCCGGAAGAGATTACTTTGATGAAATGGGGACGAATCCCGGAGAGATCCTTGGCGCTTCAAGCCACCGTGCGCCCGATTGAACCGATGGGGCACGAGCACATCGTGTATTTGGATGCGGGACCCGCGCAGTTTGAGGTGCGGACGGGCAATGATTGACACGGTGCCGTGGGCGATACCCCGACCATGAGATTGGATGGACGGCAGTTGAACGCCTTTGATCCCCAGTCCGAGCGCTCATTGGTGCACGACGCCCCGGAGGCATCGTAATGCGTATGGGGGGAGTTCTTTATAAGGAGGAATGATGATGACAGCGTTTGAGGGATTTTGGCGTCCGGATGGACGAGTGGGCACCCGTAATCATGTGTTGGTGTTGCCTTTGTCCCCGGCGGTGAGTCCCACGGCGTCCCTAGTTTGTGCTGCTGTGCCTGGTAGTGTTGGTGTGGAACTACATCAAGATGTGGACCCCGGGGTGGAAGGATTTCTCTTGGCGGTGCGAACCCTCAAGGGATGGATTGATCATCCCAATGTTTATGCGACGGTGATCATGGCATTTAGTGCTGACGATCCCGTGGTCGAGGCCGTCACCCAAAACCTTCCCGAAACGGTACGGTATGAACTGATCACCTTTGACCGCGCCGGCGGTCGGAAAAAGGCACAATCCCAAGCGGAAGTGGCCGCGCAACGTTTTGTCCAAGACGCCCAATTAGTCTCCCGGAAACCCGCTGGCTTAGAGCACTTGTTGTTAGCCACGGAGTGCGGCGGATCCGATGCTTGTTCGGGGCTCTCAGCTAATCCCAGTTTAGGCTATGCCAGTGATCTGGTGATTGGTTACGGGGGCACGTCGATTTTAGCGGAGACTACAGAACTCATTGGCGCGGAACGCCTATTAGCGGAACGCGCAGTGACGCCTTCGGTGGGCCATGCGGTATGGCACACGGTGTCTCACGCCGAGCGGGCCGCGATGCGGATGGGCGTGGATTTTCGTGGCGGGCAGCCGGCCCCAGGAAATATCGCTGGTGGGATTACCACGATTGAGGAAAAATCCCTAGGATGTGTGCACAAGGGGGGGAGTAGTCCCGTAACCGACGTCATCGATTACGCCGAACGGCCGCGTACGCACGGTTTGGTAATCATGGACACTCCGGGACATGATGTCATGCAATTTGTTGGCATGGCAGCTGGCGGAGCCTCAGATCATCGTATTCACCACGGGTCGGGGCACTCCGACTGGTGCGTCAATTGTGCCGGTGATAAAAGTTTCTACCCGCACTGCGCTGAAAAAATCTTTGCCAGATCTGATCGACTTTGATGCGGGACCCGTGATTGACGGGTTTTTGACTGTCGAAGAGGTAGGGCGGGCATTACTCCGCAAGATTATTGCGGTAGCGAATGGCGAACGGGTGGCGGCAGAGCGGTTTGGTCACCGAGAGTTCGGGATTTTCCAGGGATGGGGGGAAGAAACGCCATGACCGCGATTCGACTGATGCGATGGAGAGAAAACCAGGCATTGCGGATGGGGGTATCCTATGCGGGGGATCCCGCGTGGTGGCCGGTGGACGATGCAGTGCCGGGACTAAAGACCGTAGCCGATTTGCTCGAATATTGCCGTTCTCAAGCGGTGGCCGTAGAGACCTGGACGCGGGACATGTTGGAAACGCGGACGGTTCGGGTGGCAGTGCCTGATGACGACGTACTGGTTCCCGTCGATGTAGCAGAACTATGGGCCTGTGGGGTGACCTATGCACAGAGTCGTGATGCTCGCGAAACGGAAACCCAAACCGGGCATGATATTTATGCCCAGGTATATCACGCCCATCGTCCGGAAGTATTTTTTAAAGCTCCGGGATCTCGGGTGGTTGGACCCAATCAGGTTGTAGGACTCCGCCGGGACGCCACGTGGCATGTGCCGGAACCGGAGTTGACAGTGATCTTGGATGACCATGGGGCCCTCTTGGGATTCACCGTGGGCAACGATATGACGGCAAGAGACCTGGAAGCTGCTAACCCGTTGTACTTGCCTCAAGCCAAGATGTTCCATCATAGTGCATCCATTGGACCCACCTTGGTCTTCGCCTCCACCGTGGATTGGACTCAACTGACCATTACTTTGGAGATTTGGCGCCGAGGTGAGCGGGTGCTGCATGACACCACGGATACTGGGCGCTTGCGTCGTTCGGTAGCAGAACTGGTTCAGGCAGTACAGCACGAATGGCCCTTGGCGCCCTGGACGGGCATTATGACGGGGACCGGGATTGTGCCGCCAGACGGGTTCGCCTTAGAAGAGGGCGATGTCATACAGATTACCATTCCCGAAGTGGGGACCTTGGTTAATATCGCGCAACGCATCGATCCGGCATGGGCCGATGTTGCTCAGGGCGTTTCCCGGGTACTGCAAATCGATCCTCGCGATACCGTGGCGGTGTCGTTAGGGGAGTTAATTCCCGGCCAGACTGTAACCATCGGGACACAGGTCTTGCAAGTGAAGCAGTCCATACCGTTTGGGCACAAATTGGCACTCACCGCAATGGCCCCAGGGGACTGGGTGATTAAATATGGAGAGCGGATTGGAACCGCCTGTACCTCTATCGCGCCTGGAGACCATGTGCATACCCATAATGTGGAGAGCTATCGAGGACGGGGCGATCGGGCCGTGGCGAAAGGAGGCGAAACGTTATGATGCTACGCCGGGAGTTTCTCGGATGGGTGCGAGCTAATGGAGAGGTCGGGGTCCGCGATCACCTTTTGGTCTTGCCATCTGTGGTGTGCGCTACGGCAGCGGTGCGCGAAGCGGCTCAGTCCATCCCGCAAGCGGTGTTTTTTGAGCATCCTATCGGCTGTGCACAGATTGGTTCCGATCGGGATCAAACGTTGCGGACGCTGGTTGGCGTGGGCGCGCATCCTAATGTGCGGGATACCGTGGTGATTGGGCTCGGTTGTGAAGGGGTTCCAGCACAAGAAGTATACCAGGCCATTATGGAACGCCAACATACGGCGCATGTTATCACGATTCAAGCAGCCGGAGGAACAGAGGCCGCGGCGCAACAGGCGATCGCCGATTTGACACCGGATTTGAGTGATTCCACGCCACGACAATCGGTCATAGTGGACCATCTTATTTTAGGCGTAGGGACCATCGATGGCTGGGGTGCCGAAGGTCGTCACCTCATTGAAGCTTGCCTGGATCGCGGCATGCGCGTTATTGAAGGCACTGTTGGCGGCCCACAAGTGCTACCCTACGGATCAGCCATGCCAGTGGATGTCCGGCATGCCGCGATGGAGGCACCTGTCGGCGATAGTGCGCTTATCACCGGATTGGCAGCAGCCGGGGCGCATATCATTATTGCGCAAGCGGACCTGCACCACCTAGGCGGTCATCCCATTGTTCCGGTGATCCGTTT
Source organism: Bacillota bacterium (assembly GCA_023488565.1). Lineage (GTDB taxonomy): Bacteria > Bacillota > Sulfobacillia > Sulfobacillales > Sulfobacillaceae > Sulfobacillus_C. Next base: position 21,766 of record JAMDDZ010000051.1, read on the forward strand.
GGGGTATCAGGAAAAACAGCGATCGGCATTGGTAGACGATATGGATGGGATGTTTGAGGAACGTACGCCAGACGCATGGGTGGACTGGATTCTGGAGGTAGCCAGTGGGGTCCAGACCATGGTCGAAACGATGCACACGGAGACGTTTGCGATTGAACGGATTGGCCCGACCCTGTAATGTAGGGATCAAAGTTTACACAAGCCGTATGGCTAGAGGGGGACGGCAGTCATGCCACAACATTCGTCACGGCACCAGAAACGATCCTATCGCTGGCTGTTTATTACGGGGGCGAGCGCGGTAATTATTTTGGTTATCGTGTGGATTGGGATCCAAGCATATCGCAATACACATAAACCGGTGGCAGATCAAGCGAGTAGACCCGTTGCGCGGCTCTCACTAAATCTAGGTCAGGCATTTCCGTGGCAGTACCAGCCCTATGCTCTGGATGGGAAAAGGCACCTGCTTATGCGGGGAAAACGGGCGACCATTGTGGTCATGATGGCATCATGGTGTAAATTTTGCGCCTACGACGACAAATATGTGTGGTCGGTGCTGGCTAAGACACCTGGAGTGACCGTCGATATCATTGATGTGTCGCCTAACGCGGGGATAGGTAATCCGGGACCGTTTTCACCGCCCTTTAGCGGCACTGACCATATTGGCAATCCCATTAACCGGGCTGGAATGATTGCGGTGATGCGGGAATATCGGACCCAGTTTCATCTGACCCAACCTAATGTCGCTATCTATGTTGATCGCCAGGGATTGGCCCGATGGCCGATTAAGTATTTCCCCACGATTGTGTTTATTAACCGACAGGGCGTGATCAGTAAAATTTCCAATGGCGGATTGCAGCTTTCTCAGGCACAAGGGTTGCTTCAAGAGACTTTGTAAGAAGTTTGTAGGACTAAGTGCCAGACTCTATTTGGAGGAGTGATGGTAAATGATTGAGGCAAAAAATATTGTTGCCGGTGAAGAAATAATGGCGGGGGAGTGTGTAGAGATTTTTAGTCCCGCACATCCCGATGCGCTGGTAGGAACTATTCCCCTGTCCGGTGCCACGGAATTGGAAAGCGCGGTGGATGCAGCGGGGACAGCTCTTCTGGGATGGAAGCGTCTGGGGTGGGTGGCACGTGGTAATGTGCTGTTACAAGCCGCACTCTTATTGGAGCAGCATGTAGAAGAATTGGCTCAGTTAGCTGCAACAGAAATGGGCAAACCGATTGGCGAAGCGCGTGGGGAGGCTCAACGGGCGGTGGCAATCTTGCGGTATTATGCAGGAGAGGGATTTCGCGCTGTGGGGCAAGTCATTCCCTCAAGTAACCCGAGAACACTGCAGTATACCATTCGAGAGCCGTTAGGGGTGGTGGGAGTTATTACGCCATGGAATTTTCCACTGGCGATTCCGATGTGGAAAATGGCTCCCGCATTGGTTTGTGGCAATACGGTCGTGTTAAAGCCCGCAGAACAAAGCTCCCTGACGGCATACCGCATGGTGTCGCTTATTGCCTCAGTTTTTCCGGCGGGAGTGATGAATTTGGTGCTCGGGCGGGGTGCTGAAGTCGGGGAAGCGCTTATTCGGCATCCCCGGATCCGTGGGATTAGTTTCACAGGATCGGTGGCAGTCGGACAACATATAGCGCAAATAGCGGTATCCAGAGGAATCAAGTATCAGCTGGAAATGGGAGGAAAAAATCCGGTCATTGTCGCTGCAGATGCGGACTTAGAAATGGCTTTGGACTATACGGTATCCGGCGCCATGCGTTCAGCGGGGCAAAAATGTACAGCAACTTCACGCGTTATTGTATTACCCGGCATTTATGAAGAGTTTAGGAACGCATTAGTAGAGAGGATACGTTCTTTGCAGGTAGGAGATCCGCTTGATTCCAACACATATCTTGGACCTGTGGTATCTAAGGCGCAACAGGAAAAAGTTCACCATTATATCGAGGCCGGCATTGCCGAAGGAGGCCGTTTATTAACCGGAGGCAACGTCGACGCCGGGTTTTCCGGATATTTTGTGGCCCCGACGGTGTTTGACCGAGTAGTTGCTACAGCTACTATTGCCCAAGAAGAAATCTTTGGGCCGGTAGTGGCCTTAATTCCGGCGGGTGATATAAACGAAGCAATTCAGATTGCCAATAGCGTACGATACGGACTTAGTGCCTCGGTATTCACTCGAAGTCTATCTACAGCTATGGAATTCATTGAACGGGTGGAAGCGGGGATGGTTCGTGTTAATGAAGAAACCGCAGGTGTAGAACTACAGGCACCCTTTGGCGGGATGAAGGAATCGAGTTCTCATTCCCGAGAGCAAGGGACGGCAGCCGTGGATTTTTATACGGAAACCAAGACGGTGGCCATTCGCGCAATGTGAGGATAGATATCCTACGGTAGCCCGATACCTGGAAGTTTTTGCTCGTTTGCCCAGCTCCACTTCGGCAAGCGTCAAATCGGGCTGATTATTGTTACCATCAATGTTGTCCTTACCTGGAGGGCAGAGTCATGAAAATCTCATCGCGCAGCGCAGTTAAAACTGCACAGGCCATGGTCAAGAGACTTAAGCCGGGGAGCCAACTGTCGATTGTTAACTTTAAAAAAGACCGGAGTGTACGTGTTGTTCGCGATCACGATAGCGGACTACTAGTGGTGGAGGATGGCTTCCGCCATGTATCGCAAAAGACAGATGACATGGCGGTAGGCCATATCCTTAAAGACGCCCTCCATTATGAATTCCCCCGTAGTCATGAATTGGGGTTTTCTGTTAGCCGAGTACCCGATTAGGGTAAAAAACCTCGGGATACACTACCCTGCTTTTGCCTGGCTAAACTTTGCTTGCTAATCGGCAACATTGTTATGATAAAAAAGTGATACTATACGCCTACTCCGGGAAGTGAACAGTTGATGAAAACCTCTTTCATAATGGACAGCGACTATCTTTCAGGGTATCCCGAGGACTCCGCCCTATTAATCCAGTGGATGGTGAAAACCAGCCCACATCGTATCCTCTATGTTGTTGATCACGAGCAACGGTTCATGGGCGTGGTGCGTCTAGAAGATTCCCAAGCCAAATTGGCCGCCACTTTGGAGCAGCTAATGGTGCCCCAGAACGAAGTGGCCACGGTATCTCCCGATGATGAAGTGGAGGTCTTGCTGCCGTTATTTCGTAATCATCCCGATTGGTCTTCCATCCCTGTGATCTCTGAAGGGAAATTGTTGGGGGTCGTGTCGCGCGAATGGGAGCCAACACCGGAACCTGTTATTGACGAAAGTTGGAGAAATATTCCGCTGGCTCAGTTGCAGCAGTATGTTTTGGATGCGTTGTATACTGGATTGATTATCGTGGATGATCGAGGCACCACCCGAATGCTGAATCCGGCGGGGGCCGAGATCTTGAGTGTTGATTCAGGGAAGGTAGTGGGGAAACCTTATGAGGAGTTGGCTCAATACATGTTTCCCCATATGCGGGAATATTTGAAAGTCAGTGCAGTGCCTAAGGTACTGGCGGGAGCCGCTGACCGCGGCGAACGGCAATTGCTGCTACCAAATGGTCGTCATGTGCTGTTTAAATTCGCCACCATCCGGGAGCAGGGGAAAGTGCGAGCAGTGTTGGTTACCTTCATGGACATTACTCCCCAAAAGCAAGCTGAAGTCAGTGCCTATCAACAAGAACGAGAACTAGAAATGGCGTTTAGCCTCACCTTACCTAACAGTAAGGTAGAAGCTAAACTCAAATCCTCTCCCGAATATCAAGACATCTATG
>JAMDDZ010000151.1 GCA_023488565.1 Bacillota bacterium
CCAAATTAATTTTACTCAAAAAAGACGATGTATTTTCAAACCATACCGTATGAACCTGGCCGTCTTGAACATACTCAAAGTGATTAGACGATCCGTTCAATCCATATTGGGATTTCAGCGATTCGGCCTGCCCGTACGATAGAGCAACGGTTTGGGATCCGCCCCAATCATACCCGTAACCCGGAATTCCCAAGATTATCTTTGATGGAGGGATCACGCTGATTGCATAATTTAATACCGATTGTACCCATGAGGGCGCGGCAATGGGCCCTGGTGAGCCGCCAGCGTAATGTTCATCATAGGCCATAATCATAAGTAAGTCTGCACTCTTAGCCAACGCCGGATAGTTATACGCACCAGTCCACCCATTGTAGGGCTGATTAGAGGTTTCTGCAGGCAGCGACAACGTGACATAATATCCATGCCGATGAAATACTGCACATAATTGTTGGACAAATGACGTAAAAGCCGAACGTTCCGAGGGTGCAATCCCCTCCCAGTCTAGGTTGATTCCATCGTACCCATTGTCTTCTACCAATGTAAGCATGTTGTCAATTGCTCGCTGACGCGCCACATCACTATGTAAGAGAGGACCAAAAACGGACTGCCCCGCCATATTCTCCACCAAAGCAAAGGTCCATAAATTGTGGCTTTGGGCCAATTGCAATACTGACGGATTAGTTTGCCCAGAAATCGAGCCATTGGCATAAATGGTGTACCAAAAGGGAATAATCCCTGTGAGTACGGGAAGATAATGCTGCAGCATGGCCACAGCATTGCCCGCATTACCCGGATCATAGAAGTATCCTAGTACCATCCCCGCCGGCAAACCATTGACGGGAGGACGTACTACCCCGTGTTGCGGTACAGCAGAAACCATCGAGTGTTGCATGGGTGCTTCCGCCCCAGATAAAATAGTCTTGTCCAATTTTGTAATGATGTGAATGCCGCCCAGGCTGGTCAAAACAACCGCGATACTAAGAACGATGACCATAAACGCTCGCTGCCGGAGACGCCTTGTCTCATTGATCGTACGTTCCATTCCCGACGCCATGACATATCACCCCGTATATGGCAGAGTATGAAAACATTCGAAGCAATAGAAGCCAGTTTTGTATAATAGGGATGAAGCCTAGAGGAGGGCCAGCCCACATGAAATTGCTTTTGATTGAAGACGATGAACGGGTGGCGCGGTTAATCAACTTAGAACTGAAGCGAGCAGGGTGGAGTGTGGATTGGAGTGTCACCGGCCGTGAGGGTCTCGCACGGGCTATTGGAGATACCTACGGGGTAGTCATCCTGGACTTGACTTTACCCGACTTGGACGGCATGTCTGTGTGTCAATCCCTGCGGCAGGTCTCGACCGTGCCAATTTTAATGCTGACCGCCAGAGACAGCGTCGGCGATCGTGTCAAAGGATTGGATGCAGGCGCCGATGACTATCTTACCAAACCCTTTGCAACCAGCGAACTGTTGGCCAGAATCCGGGCATTGACGCGTCGGCAACCGTCTCTTACCATGCCGCAGGATACGCTTTCCGTTGGTCCTTTGGAGCTCTCTGTATCCCGTCACCAAGTCTCCGTTAATCAAACGCCGATGGAACTCACTCGTCGCGAATTTGATTTGTTGCACTATCTGATGCAAAACCCCGATATCACCTTGACTCGCGACATGATACTGGACCAAGTATGGGGTTGGGGTTATGTGGGAGCATCTAACATCGTGGATGTCTATGTGGGATATTTACGCCAAAAATTAGAAGCCGTGGGCGGCCCTCCCTTGATTACTACAATTCGCGGGGTCGGTTATGCCTTGCGGTGGGACGAAAAAGATTCATGAAGCATGCTAGCTTACGAACCCGCCTCACAGCACAAACCATTGCTGCCATCGTCAGCCTGGTAATCTTTCTAGTTGGGGTTACGCTAGTAGCTGTCAGCATTCATCTTTACGACGCAGCAGTAAGCGATGCTTATACCGTATACGACGGTGCTGCCGAGGTCCATGGGGCCACCCGGCAGGCATTGCTTAACGCGTATGCCCGGCCTTTAGATCCCCACGTGTGGATTATCCAAAATTCCCAGATTGTTGCCCGTTCCCCCAACACACGCCACCAAGTGCCCACGCTCAGCCATTTTGGTCCGTTAGTGCTCAAACCTGTTACCGCAATTCAGTTCGTTCGGCAACATGGGACACTGCAATATATTGTTGACTGGCCCATATCCCCTGATCTTGATATCATGGAAGATTTGGTTCTGGTTTTAGGGGTGGTCACCATAGTCTCTGCGGTTGTAGGAGTTGTCCTAGGACGTTGGATAACAGGACGCGTATTGGAGCCAGTGCAGCGAATGACAACCGCAGTACAAGAGATGATCGTGCAAGGCAAATACCATCCGGTGGCCAACCCGTCTCCCAAAGGAGGCGATGAATTTTCCCAATTGTCCCGGGTATTTTCACAACTTGTCACTATTTTGACTGAACGCTGGGAACGAGACCGCACCTTGCTAGCTGAAGCTGCGCATCAACTGCGGACGCCACTGGAAGTGATACGGGGAAATTTAGATATCTTATCGCAGTGGGACGTCATTGAGCCGACCATCGAACAAGAGTCTTTGGCCGCTATGGATCGTGCGGTTTCGGACATGACCCACATGGTTGGTGACCTGTTGACCTTAGAACGTGCAGGACGGGAACTTCCGGTGGCATTGGACACCTTGCCATTGGAACCCCTCTTAGAGGACATCGTCGAAGATGCACGCGCCATAAGACCCGACATTCCCCTGCAATTATCCCTGCCTCAGGCATCCGGGATCATGATATGGGCCAACGAAGACTATACCCGAAGAACCCTTTGGGCCATCGTAGACAACGCATTGAAATACGGGGGACGCCCGGACATTCCCATTCGCATTGCGGTCGTGGTGAGCAATGCGGAGGTCGTAGTGTCTATTGCCGACCATGGTTCCGGGATCCCTCCGGAGGACATGCCCCACTTGTTTGAACGATTTTACCGAGGTCAATCCGCAAGAGGCGCATCAGGCACCGGGCTCGGCCTGAGCATCGCAAAAGCGTTAATGAATTCTCAGCAAGGACGCTTAGAGATTCGGTCTTCCCCTAGCGGAACCACAATCACACTCACTTTTCGCAACGCCGCTATCGCTTCGGGACCACGGCTTTAGCCATGCCCCGCTTTTGGGCCTTTAGCCGCGGCACCACTTTCCAGACGTAGATTTGAGACGCCGCCACCAACAACACCAAAAACACTAATGGCCCTGGGAATCCGTGTTCTCCTGATGGTGCCAGCAGAGATCCAATGCCCAGTCCTGCAAAAACCACGGCCATCACCCACGAAAGCCAGGGCACCCCCCAACTATGAAAGGGACGATTGGAACCAGGCTCGCGTTTGCGCAAATTGGCTACCACGATGGCCGTGATGGCATACATAAAGGACTCCACCGCGGCGCCGGCATTGATTAAAAACAAGTACTGTCCCGTTAGGTACACCAAAATCGCTAATCCCAGGGACAAAAACGACAGCAGTAACAAAGCGTTTTGAGGAACCAGCTTAACATTGAGACGCGCCATTTTTGAAGGCAATACACGTTCGCGAGCCAACGCGTAAACAAATCGGGAAGCGGTCGCCAGTCCCCCATTAAACGTCGTCATCGCGGTGGTAAGACTCACCACGACCATCCACCAAAAACCCAAGGGTCCTAACGCGTGCAGGCCTACTATCAATTGCGGCACCAAACTATGTTTCAAAGCCTCGGCGTTGGGAAACACAACAGCCAGAGCTAACGTAAAAAGCCCAAATCCTATAGCAATTAACCCTAGAGCAATAAACATCCCCTTGGGAATGACCCGCGAATCTTCAAATTCCTCCGCCAGTGGGGTGACCCATTCGAATCCAACATAGATAAAGATACCCACCGCTACGGCCTCCAGCCAATTGGGGCCCAAATGGAAAAGTCGTCCCGCAGTGAGCGGCACATGAGGGTGCAACAGCACCAGAAAAGAAAATATTACCAACGTTGTCAGCAGCAACAAGCCATTACCGTCTTGTACTAATCCGGCCAAACGAATGCCGCGCAAATTAATCCAGGTCACTAATCCCAACAAGAGCGCAATCCAAATTAAACCACTCACATTGGGAACAGCTGCTTGAAACACATGGCCCAACACGAAGGCATCGGCGGCAATAACGAATATGACGGTTGTCGCATAAACGAATCCCGTTACCATGGACACATTGTCATTAATTCCACGACGAATCCATACCCGAATTGCAGCAGAGGAGGGATACATGCCGTTTAATTCGGAAAAGTTCGCCCCCGCCAGGACGATCAGGAGTCCGGCGACTAGCAATGCTAGCCAAGCTGACGCGCCGCCAGCATACTCGGCAATTTCGACACAGGCAAGAAAGTTAATAGCGGCGGATGCAAGACCGGCACTGGTCGAGATCGCCGTCCGTAATGGCAAGACGCGCTTGAAGCCATTGGCTGTACTCATGTTACTCTCCCCAAATCAAGAGTGTAATGATATCAAGCCGCATCATATCGTCCTGACGTCCTTTGACTAAAAGATCCCCCGCATTATAAGGCTCGGTTGGAGTGATAACGCCGGAAAAAATATCATGCAAGATGTCATGTCGTGCAGAAATCTTCAACTCCGCATCCATGGCCTCACCGGAACCCGAGGTAATCCAACCGGCCTCGCTTTTTAACCAATAGCGTTGATCGGTGTCAGTGGCCCACAACTCCACTAAACGGGTCCAATCGCGATTCATTTTGCGCAGTCTCTGATTTTGGTTGCATTGTTCCGCAAATGTTTCCAGTGTTGCTAAAAGATCCACCCGCGATAATCCTCCATTCCCGTCCCGTTATCAAGAGGCGGACAATTTAAAAAGCTCGTGACGTGCTTTTGCCACAAGTTCAGTCCAGCCATCGTGATCTTGCGTTAGCCCTGAGATGGCTGCCAGCAGTGCCTCAACCACATTGGTGCCGAACGATCTGCCGTCGATCACGGGGGTAGTGGTCACCACATCACGGACTCCCCGCGATCGCAGCATAGCCCGATCAGCGTCCGTCGTCGTATTTGTAAGGATTAACTTGTCGTCCAATCGCAGCGGCATATATCGTTTAATGAAGTGAAAGTCGCCCGCAATAATATCGGCTGCATCAAAATATTCCTCATAGTGATTTTCTGGCACGGCTTCCAATTGCTGTGCTCCCGTCGGATACAGTTGCCAGAATGGTAGTTTCACCATTTCTGGCAAAAGTTTTCGTCCTAATTCGATCAACTCTTCGCGGGTTACGATGGGATAGTTGATGCGACTAGCAAAAATCAGGTCGCCAGCAACTACCGGATATCCCCTCTGGTAAAATGCTTCGGCCATACCAAAACGATCCATCGCCGACACCATAAGCACTGACATCGAGGGGCTAATGACCTGGCTTTGCGTTAGATCTTCTACAATCCATCGTTCCCAGGTATCTTTCAAGCCACTTCCATCCACGACAGGCGTCCGGTGGGCAGACAAAGCCAAACGTCGAGCATCCGCAATCTCATAGCGTTTGCCCGCCATTACCAGATATCGGTCAATGCCTCCGAGTCCAATTGCATCCACTGACCCATCTAAAGTTCGAATCAACGATTCTGCGCGTTCAAGATCCCCGTTGACGCCCCGACGTTCCACCATGACGGTTTGTCCTAATAACGACAACGTTACTTGATGATCTCGCTGATCGGTCCCTAAACTTACACTAACCACATGTTTCATTGGGGTCCTCACTTACTGTGCACACTTTTGTCAACATCTATTGTATGCACCGAAGTGAAGCTTGGCTACTCTTTATTCCACTCAGCGTCCGCAAATGACAGCTCAGGATCCAAGGGGCGCATCGTGGGAAAGAGAATCACATCGCGAATAGAAGGGCTGTCGGTCAACAACATAACCAGACGGTCTATCCCAACTCCTAGACCCCCAGTTGGCGGCATTGCGTGTTCCAAGGCAAATAAAAAATCTTCATCAAGAGGAGGCACTTCGTCATTGCCGGCTCGGCGCTGTTCTTGCTGAAATTGGAATCGCTCACGTTGTTCCAATGGATCGTTGAGCTCGGAAAAAGCGTTGGCCACTTCTCTTCCCGCCACGAACAATTCAAATCGCTCGGTTAAAAGCGGATTTCTCTGGTCTCGCTTGGCTAACGGCGAAATATCGACGGGATGGTGCCACAAAAACGTCGGTTGCACCAAACCCGGTTCTATGATTTGACCGATAATCTTGTCCATCACTTGGGCACGTTCGAATTTGGGATCGACCTTGATACCTAATGACTTTGCCAAGTTATGCGCATCTTCAGTTGTTCTGACATCCTGCCAGACAATTCCAGTTGCGGCGCGCAGTGTCTCCACCATGTCCACTCGGGCATAGGGCGGGGTAAAGTCCAACGGCTGTCCCTGGTAGGTAATAGCCAGCGATCCAAAGAGGTGTTGAACTAATCCCGAGATCAAGGACTCCACGAGCTCCATCATGCCATGATAATCCGTATAGGCCTGGTAGAGCTCCAGCATGGTAAACTCGGGGTTGTGGCGGGTAGAGATGCCTTCATTGCGAAACACCCGGCCGATTTCATAAACCCGTTCGAAACCTCCCACCAACAGCCGTTTCAGGTGAAGTTCCATGGCAATGCGCAAATACAGCGGCATATCTAACGCATTATGGTAGGTTTGAAACGGCTTTGCCTCAGTTCCTCCTGCAAGTGGCAACAACACCGGGGTTTCCACTTCCATAAATCCGCGTCCTTGCAAGAAATTCCGGATATAGCCTAAAATCGCTGACCGCGTGCGAAAAACCTCTGCTACCTCAGGGTTGGATAACAAATCCAGATACCGGTAACGATAGCGCAAGTCGACGTCTCTTAACCCATGCCGTTTGTCAGGCAAGTCCCGCAGACTTTTGGCCAGATACTTGAATTCTTGAACTTCTACGGTAATTTCTCCGCGGCGGGTTTTAAAAACACGGCCGCGGACCCCCATCAAATCGCCCAAATCCAGCCAATCCAAGAGATCAAATGCTGATGTCAAAATATCTTCACGAAAATGACATTGGATACGGCCCTCTTGATCCCGCAAATCTAAGAACAGTGCCCGTCCATGCCGCCTTATCGCCACAACCCTGCCTGCCAACGACACGTCTTGGCCTTCCCATTTTTCGAAGTTGACCATAATATCCCGACTATGCAGAGACACCGGATATGACGTGGCAGCAAACGGATCATTGCCCAATGCTTTAAGCTTTTCCCGCTTTTCTACCCGAATTGAACGGGGATCCATTCCCAACCTGATTCCTCCACCAATCTATTACCAGACTTTTAGAACCTCCAGCCGTATTTTCCCCACTGGAGCTGCCACTTCTACAGTTTGCCCGACTCTCGTGCCTAAAAGCGCCTTACCCACGGGAGATTCGTTAGAAATCCGATTTTTCATCGGTTCGGCTTCGGTAGCACCCACCAACTCATATTCTTCCTCCTCGTTTTCTTGGAGGTCTTTGACCAATACGTGGGACCCGATATGGACTATATTGGGATCCTCGCCATTGCTGTCCACCACTCGCGCTTGCCGCAACATCTTTTCAATCGTTTGAATCCGCCCTTCAATGAAGGCTTGTTCATTTTTGGCATCTTCGTACTCGGAATTCTCCGAGATGTCGCCGAACTCACGAGCGGTCTTAATCCGTTCCGCCACTTCACGCCGCTTTACCGTCTTGAGGTGCTCCAGCTCATCTTCAAGTTTCTTCAGTCCTTCAGCTGACACGAGAAGTTCTTTATCGCTCAACAATGATTCCCCTCTTTCCTCATGCTCTAATGCTGGATCATCGTACGCGTCGCGTCTAATTCCTATGCACGACAAAGGTGAAGGCACCAGATGGGAACTCCAACCAATCCCGATCCAATTCGACACTCACGACGGTTCTCCTGCTTGCCTAACACTACGAATTAACAGACGCAACTCTTCAGGATCAACAAATATGTCTTCTGTCAACGGTGTTGGGCCCAAAATTACGGGAACCACCGTTTTAGTATCCAACAATGCTTCCATCAATCGCACCCGTGCATTGGAGGCCAGCAAAAACACCACATCAAAGGAACGTAAAACAGATGCTACCCGCATAATTTCATTGACCAGCTCAATGCCGCTTCGATTCTGGGCAAAATTTCGCCGCTGATCGTCCGTCATGACCCAGCAAAAATCTACCCCTTCTTGATTGCATAACTCTTGAAGCACTTCGGGATTGGATACCGGAAATCCGATTAATGCCAGTGACCGCCCCCGACGAACCTCTCCCAAGGTTTCCAGCCGCGAGACAAACGACCGATCCACATTGTAGCGCCCAGCCGCCTCGGTTTGTGACGCGCCACGGGATCGATAGTACAAGATATCTTCGATGGCCTGGTTAAGTCGGTCGAGACTTATCAATTTATCACCGATCCGAATTAATTCCACGACAAAGCCTCGTTTCGCGCATGGTCAAGCCATTCGGCGACTAAAGTCCGGGCGTCTTGCTCGGTAGTAATTTTCGTGCATTGAGCGCGATAAGCTGCAGAGCCTGGGGTCCCCTTCAAATACCATGCCAACTGCTTGCGCATTTCTGCAATCCCCGTTGACTCCCCCTTGATTTCCACCATACGCTGCACATGCCATAAGGCCATCCCCGCTCTTTGTTCGGCACTGGGAGCAGGCAGAGGTTGGCCTGTTTGCAAAAAATAACTGATTCTCTGAAAAACCCAGGGATCGCCAAATGACGCACGCCCTATCATAACCCCATCAGCCCCCGTTTGTTCCAGCATGCGCAGCGCATCTTGAGGCGTCTCAACATCTCCATTGCCGACGACTGGAATGCTGACACGTTCTTTCACCCGTTTCACATATTGCCAGTTGGCCGGCCGCCTGTACTGATCCTCGCGCGTCCTGGCATGAAGAAAAATGGCCTGGGCTCCCACACGCTCAAATGCCTCCGCCAACTGCGGTGCGGTAATATGGTTGTCATCCCACCCAGCTCGCATCTTGACCGTAACCGGAATCTCGACCGACTGGACCACGGTCTGAACTACCCGGACCGCGCCGTCCATGTCATTTAACAGTGCGGAGCCGGCACCGTTTTTAACCACCTTAGGCACCGGACAGCCCATGTTAATGTCAATTAAGTGGGCACCCTGCTTGGCGGCCGCGATGGCCGCCTCAGCCATCGCATCAGGGTCTGCCCCTGCAATTTGAATCCCCACCGGGGATTCTCCGGGGTCGATTTCCATCAGCCAATAGCTTTTGGCGCTGTGATGCAACAAAGCATTAGCATTAACCATTTCGGTTATGCATAATGTCGCTCCTTGTTTTCGCGCCACGGCGCGAAACGCGCGGTTTGACACCCCCGCCATTGGAGCCAGCATCACTGGAGGGTCAATAGAGATGTTACCAATATCCATTGCGCCCACCTCCCCCAAAAAGTGTCCCTTATTTTATCATACTTTTTCGCTAACTTCCTTTGGCCACTGCTCCTCCACTTGGCGTGCAGAATCCCGAGTGCCAGACTGTCCTCCATATCGTACCTGCTCATATAAATCCACGGGGAGCCCAACTTTGCCATACACCCGAAGAAACCACTGGCGCAATGTTTCCCCCCTTAAACGTGCATACGATGTATGCCGCAATTTTTTCAGATGGCGTTGTACCTGATGGCGGACCGGAGGCAAGACCTGGTGTGGTCTAAATAGTTGGTAACCCTGGATCTCAGTCAGAGATTCGCGCACAATGAAAGATTCTTGTTGGCCTTCGGGATCTTCGGTGTCCATGTGATGCAAAAGGCTCCACACAAGCCAAATTACCCCGATAACGACCAATACGGCCAAAATACTCAATATAATAGTCTCTAGCGGACCCGCCTTATGAACAGCCTGGGACGGGTGGCCCAGGTTGTGCGGCAGGCGCGGAGAAATGTGGCGTTGGGGAAGATGAAGCGAGGGAATAAGACGCACTAGCCCCGCGGCTACCCGGCCTGCGGTATTTTCAATGAGCCACGCCCACGGTATCAACCAAAACAATATCGTCATCAGCGCTGCCGCGATGAGCGATACCAATCCTACGAATCCCACCAAACTGTTTCGCAAGCGCCCCCCGTGTCCCGATAGGGGTAACTCAGAGGATGCATAAAATATGCCCAACACAAGTGCCACCCACACCAGCCACCACAAATCACGATCCCAAAATCCCTCGGCAGCGGCAAACAGCACAGCCCAGGTTACTGCTCGCTGCGGCGTATTCAGATGCGACAAAAGTCCCCAGAAGACCCCCAAAATCACAAGTCCTGCCGCCAGATCTGAGTGATAGATTTGGTAGCCCACAGCGCCTAATATGGCCGCCATCCCTATAGGCACCATTAATGGCCATCGTCGCCACCGTTGAGCAATAAAGACCATAGTAACCAGTGCCATCAACATTGCAGGGCGGGGCAGGGACAGGTATACCAACCCCAATAGCCAAGCAAGATCCATAAGCCAGCTTGTCATTGCCACCAAACGGTGGTCATGGATGGCGTTGCTATCCATGGGCCAGTCTCCCCTCACGCCAATGAAAAATATCCGCGGCAAATTGGTCCGCCCGCGCCTCCAAATCCCCGTTCGTGATCACCACAATACGTATGCCACGAGCCCTCCATGACCTAAGCAAAGGTTCCACTGTTGGCTCCCATCTAGCGCAGACCAATATCACCACGGACGCGGTGGTCACACGCCGCGACATCTCGGTCATGCGATCCGCCAACAGTTGGTGGATCGCCCCTGATGGCTGCAGCCAACTTAACGCAGTCAAATATTCCGCCAATACTGGCTGACCGGTGGCCGGTTGGTGACAATATCCATACGGATAGCCAGGCAAGGATCCACTCATGGTCAATCCCACCTCGATTCCGGCGGTAACGCTGGCCTCGACCACCGAAGCCGCCAAACTAATAAGATCCTCCAGACGGTCAACATCAATTCCCATCCAATGTTCGGCATGCGTCATAGGATGTACCACCAATTCGATTCGTCGATCTTGCACAGTTTGCAATTCTTTCACCATTAATCGCCCAGCACGGGCGGACGCATAGGGATGCAGCCGCCGCACAGGATCGCCCACAACATACGGCCTAATACCCACAATGCGATAGGGATCCGGTATGTCCCAAATTTTACCGCGTATCTCACCTTCCATCAGTTGGTGCGTAACAAACTGCCGGTTCAAGGCGAACCGTTTGGGCCACACGGTAATGTAGATGCGCTCTGGCATGTCCCGATAGAGACGGGTAAACCCGAACGCGTCACTAAACCAGATTGACGCAGGCCCCAGCATCCACCGTCCGCGTGCTCTCCCGGTTAAAAGATATTGCACCCTCACCCGCTGGCGGGCTCCTACATGGACTTGTCCCGATATCACCTGACGGTGTGCCGGAGCATTGGCCACGACTTTCCCAGGCCCCCGAACATCGACCGCTTCGGGCAGGCTATTTTCCCACGACACGTGGGCGATAGGCCAGGGCATGCGATTTTCGAACACGATTTCTGCAAAGACGGTTTGTCCGATTTCAATAATACGTTGGGAAACCTGGTGATCCAGCGCAATATCAGTGAGGGTGCGTCCTGCCATCCATTCTGCAATTCCGGTAATTACCAAAAGGAAAAACGCCACTACGAGCATTAGCGGACGGTGAAACAATATGGCGGCCAGCGCAATGACTGTTGCTAAAACCACTAGACCGGAGTTTCGCCACAGTTGGGTTATCACTGGACATCCTCGACTGGCACCGGCACCGTGTGTAATAAAGACCTGACTATCTCAGCGCTAGTGCTGCCACTGACTGAAGCCTCTACCCCCATCACCATTCGGTGAGCCAAAAGTGGTACTGCCAATGCCTGGACATCATCCGGCGTGACAAAGTCACGACCTGCCACATAAGCCTGTGCGCGCACCGCTCTGGCAAATTGCACCGCCGCCCGAGGTGACGCTCCCAGTCGAATCATGGGATGTTGCCGTGTAGCACGAACCACATCGACCAGGTAAGTCAATACAGTATCATCCAAACGAACCTCAGCAACGTCCTTCATCATCTGGGTGACCTGTTCTGGATTCCAAACCGCAACAATGTCCTTAACCTCATCGGTGTGGCTAAACCTCCGCACTATTTCCCGTTCATCCTGCAGATCCGGATATCCTAGTCCAAACGACAACAAAAACCGATCCATTTGTGCCTCAGGCAAAGGAAAAGTGCCCTCCATCTCGATGGGGTTTTGCGTTGCCAGTACAATAAAAGGTGTCGGAACGGGATGGCTTTGCCCGCTATCAGTCACTTGGCGCTCCTCCATAGCTTCCAGCAGTGCCGCCTGGGTGCGTGGTGTGGCGCGATTAATTTCGTCAAATAAAATGACATGGTGGAAAATAGGGCCAGGCCTAAAGCTTAACTGCCCGGATTGCGGTTCGTAAATTAGGCCTCCGGTGACGTCGCTGGGCAACAAATCTGGTGTTCCTTGAATTCGGGCAAAAGACATACCGATGAGTCCGGCGAGAACCCGAGCTAATCGAGTTTTAGCCACCCCCGGCACATCGTTCAACAACAGGTGCCCACCCGCCAGCAACGCCACTAAAGCTAATTTAATTTGTTCCCGCTTCCCGGCTACAAAACGTTCGGCTTCGTTAATCAGACGTTCCAAAGAATTCCGTTCTTGGGATCCCGAGGATACATTATCCACTTTGGCCTCTCCTCTTTTGTATTTGTATTAGGTTAACATAATCCTGTCATGACAATTTCAAAGATACTTTGGCTACAATTTCTGGAGCTATCGGACCCCACTGCCATCCAGTCCAGTTCGTTGTCTTTAAATCTGGAAAGCAGTCGCCAGCAACATTGCGGTATGCATCGGCAACCATTAAGGCACGACCCGGGTTCGCCTTTAACACCGGTATCCATGCGGTAGCACTTGCTGGCGACAGGAAAAGTTTCAGCCATGCCACCACCTCATTGGGATCGCCCCCTTCTATCCAAAGCCAAGCATCCGCATAAGCCAAGGCCAAGTCTGCGGCTACGCGCCATTTCAAAAACGCGGACACTGCCTGGCCTAGTAGACTGGTATTCGCCAAAGCGGTATAGAGCCATAGCAATTGCGATTCAAACTGGGTCGGTTCAGCCAGTGCCCAAGTCAAAGCACTCACCGATTGCGTTTTTTGATGCCACCAATTTATCGTCAAACTGCTCAACAACGCGGAGTAGGCGCCTGGCCCATAATAAATCGTACCACTATCTAAATCGTTCCATCGCACAAAACTCTGGTTTTTTAATGGGTGGGTAATCAGGATCCGAGCGTTATCAAACAGGCCCAGTTTGTGAGCAACTACCGTCAAGATCGACTCGTTAAGCGGGAACAACGGCTGCCCGGGCACTTGATGCTGTTTCCGTTGGCGATGCCAACCGCCTGCATCAACGTGAGCGCTTCCTATCCATGGTATCGTCGCCAACGTACCCGAGGCACCCGCTGAGTAGTGTTGGACGTAACGGTGAATAGATGCTTTTGCCTGGTCCGCAGTTACTGTCCATCGCACATGGTCACTGCCGGGAGGTGACGATATCCGACTTAGTAACCCTAATACTCCCTTCGCCTCTTGGGTTAATTCAGTTTTCGCCCAGTAATCCCCACCACCAGCATCTTTTATTGCATCGAGCCAACGCGGCAGCTCTTGCAGAGCCCGTTCCAGACGACGGTAATCACCCAAAAGGCTTAGGACCGACAAGCCGTACCGTACATGAGAAAGCGGGGCCGCCGGCCGACGCCAGACTTCACCCCGCAAGCGGCCGACAGCAAAGCGTGCATATCGCCCCCAGCTAATGACCTCAGGGTCTTCAATCCGGGTTGCTTCCTCTGCCAGCAACAGCCATTCGTGAATCTCCCGCAAAAAAGCGGTCTCAGACCATTCCGGCCACCAAATGTCGCCGGGTACCTGCCCCCACCACAGGGTTGACGCCGGATACCTCTGCCTTAACAGTAGCCAGTAGGCATGCTTTATACGACTTTTGTCGGACCCCAATGCTTGACTCATCCGCATCCACCCCCATTTATCCTATGCAGTGATGAACTAAGGGTTAGAACAGCCGTCTACCAAAGGGTCCCCGTGCTAGAATTAGGAAAGGCTGTGGCTATCTGCCCACATCGCTGCATACCGCAGGCCCTCCAACGTGAGCATAGGTTCTAATTGAGCCGCGAATTTTAAATGGGGCTGCACCCGGCGAGCCCAACCCCCAGTTAATACCACTGGGGTTTGACGTCCAAGCATTTGCCAGGTCCGAAACACGAGTTCGTTTACCATTCCCACAAATCCATGACCCACGCCTACGGCAATGGCCTGTTGAGTGGATTGTCCGATCAATAGTTCCGGAATATTAGGAGGAATCAAGGGCAATCGGGCAGTGCCTTGCGCCAACGCGTTGGCCAAAAAATGGGGGCCGGGCGCAATGCTGCCGCCCAAAAACACGCCCGGCAACGCCACCGCATCAATGGTAGCGGTTGTCCCCATATCCACCACCACGACATTGTCCTGAATCTTATGCCATGCGGCCAGGGCATTGATAAACCGATCCGCCCCTAAACTCTCCGGTGGTTTATAGGCCACCTCTAACCCGTATCCGGGTGGGACAATTTCCAATGGAGCACGATATGACAACGTTTCTGCTACCCGCGTGAAAGCAGGAGTCAATAGAGGAACCACGGACGCAATGACCGTTTGATCCACCAATCCTACACCGGCCTCTTCCAAAAATCCGCGCAAGGACAACCGATATTCATCTGCTGTACGTTTTATGTCTGTCGACATGCGCCATTCATGCTGCCAATCGTCGTCTTGGTATAATCCAATTTTTATATGAGTATTCCCGATGTCGATGGCCAACAGGTGCTTCAACAAATATCCCCCTTGTACCAACCAGATATGCCACGTTGCATGTTCCTACAATGTAGCACAAACAGAGGATTTGAACACAGAATTGCAAGCCATGATCCGCGACCGATGTGCTCCAAAACTGGGATACAGACGGAATTTCAGTTTTGCCGGATTTAGTCTCCGCATGCTACCGTTGGAAGTAAACAATGCGGTTATTACAACCACATCCCATTAATTGGCATAATAAATACGCAGCATGTCGGAGCGTGATTTTGGGGACAGTGAAATGGATATATTTTTCTTGAGGAGGCTGTATTATGTCAGAAGACGCCGTACGATCCTTACCCCGGATTAATGAACCAGCGCCGGACTTTACCGCAGATACCACCCATGGCCCCCTGACCTTATCAAAATTGCGGGGGAAATGGGTCATGTTCTTTTCCCATCCTGCAGATTTTACGCCAGTATGCACTACCGAGTTTGTTGCCTTTGCCGAATCCATTAAGGAGTTTGAAAAGCGCAATGTGCAGCTAATAGGATTGTCCGTCGACTCGGTTCCGGCCCATTTAGCATGGATCAATGCCATCAACCAGGAACTTGGGGTACATATCCCATTCCCCATTATTGCCGATTTAAAGATGGAAGTCGCTCAGCTGTATGGCATGATTCATCCTGGTGACAGCACCACAGCGGCAGTCCGTAGTGTGTTCTTTATTGATGATCAAGGAATTATTCGCGCAATGATCTACTATCCCTTGTCGCTCGGCCGCAGCGTAACCGAGTTATTGCGGGTGATTGACGGGTTGCAGTTTACCTCACGGGAAAAACTGCCGACGCCAGCGAACTGGGAACCCGGCAAACCTGCAGTATATCCCGCCCCCAGCACCCAAGCAGCTTTAGAAGAACGCTTGGAGGAAGATGGCGGCAAACCTAATCTCAAGGCTTGGTGGCTTAAGACAACACCATAAGAAGTGGGCCAGCGCCTCACTTCTTATGGTGTTGTTGGTCCCTCCGGATCATTTCACCTGAGTCAAGGGCCGGGCAAAAATCTCTCCATTATCGTCCGGTTGGTACAGGGTTTGTCCCACGATCACCGGATAATCGGCAGCAAACATACTCCCAGTCATTGTCTGGGAGTCAATCAGGCGGCCGGAGGAAGCATTTAACACATAAAAAGTTCCTTTGCTGTCTCCAAAATAGAGACGGTTAGCTAATAAGGCGGGGGCTTCGGAGATTGGCCCTGAGGCATGGAAAACCCACTGAACCGCCCCGGTTGCTGCATTGAGGGCATACTCGCTACTGGTAACCATACTGCCGAAATATACCGTCGAGCCCACCGCTACCGGCGCTGCAGCCTCAATATTGAGGGGCAGGGTGCCTGAACCCAAATCCGTTTGCCAAGCCAATTTTCCGCCAGTGGTAAAGGCAAACGCCACAGAAGACGGCTTAGTCCAGCTGCCAACCGTCCCCAACACGTAGACCTGGTTATTGGAAAACGCCAACGAGCAGTCGTCGGTCCCAGCAAACACGCCAGGAATAGGGGTCTTCCATAAAATTTTGTGCGTAGCCACATCAATAGCATAAAGATCATACGGATGTGCACCAGATACATAAAGTATCCCGTTGGCATATGTAGGAGAAGACATGCTAACGTATGAGCCAATCGATACGGTCCACTCCTTCTGACCGCTCTGGGCATCAAAGGAGTAGACTTTGCCATCGCCGTTGGCCACAAGAAGGGTATTGCCTTCTAACACGAAGGTAGGCATGTCCTCCCCACGGGTCAAATACTCCCAGACTACTTGGCCAGTCTTTTCGTTCAAGGCGTAGATCCCGCTCAAACCGACCCCACGGATAATGTGGCGCGTGTTCAAGTTATCCTCTTTGGCAAAATTCGCCGCGGTAAATCCTCCCGATCCACTGCCAACAAACACCAATCCATCACCCACCACTGGGGTAGTCATCGACATATTATTCAGGGTTCGCCGCCAGAGGAGCCGTCCTGTTTTAGCCCCTAATGCGTAGATATACCCATGAACACTTTGTCCGGGGAATATTCCGCTATCGCTTGACGCATAAACCACGCCATTAGCCACCGAAGCTTGCTGAATCGGCACCGGAGCCTTAAACGTCCATGTGGTTGTCCAATGAGCCACCGAAGGGGATTCATATACCGCGTTGTTGCTGTCACCCATCGCATATTCGGAAAATTTAGCCGGACCTATGTGAGTTGAAGCGACAGCAACATTGCGGGCCAATGTTTGCGTGCCCCATACCACGGCTATTGCTACGGCCGCCAACACCGCCAATATCGTCTGCCAGTGCCGTAATACACGTTGCATCAAGGTTTCGCCTCCCTTTATAACTAAAGAAACTTTCCATAGACGCCGACATGTCTGCGGTCACTGTATCATACCTATAGCCGCGAACCCGCTTTACTCTCCTGAAAAATAACTGAATTACCAATCTCCGTTGGATAGGCTGTAGTCAACACGCGAGGTCTGTTAAAATGTTGTCAATACTTGCAAAGATGAGGCTAAAACCATGATATCAGTGGAAGAGGCACAACGTCGGGTCATTAAGGGCGCTCTGTCCAAACCCCTTACGCCCGTTATCGTATCCTTGGAGGAATCGTTAGGTCGTGTATTAGCTGAACCCATAGTTTCAGACTTAGACAGTCCTCCATTTGACAACAGCTCCATGGACGGCTTTGCTGTTCAAGCCAAAAGCGTGGCGGGAGCGCGGCCCGATCACCCAGTCCCCTTGGATGTGGTCGCCACCATTTCAGCAGGCCACCCAGTTCCGGACTCATTAACCCGCTTGGACCAGTGTTATCGAATTATGACCGGAGCCCCTGTGCCGCGAGATGTTGATGCTGTCGTGCAGGTCGAATGGACCGAAAAAGATCCACGGCATCCATCTCGTGTTTTGATTAAGAGGCCCGTAGAGCCCGGCTTGAACATTCGCCGTCAAGGCGCCGATATGGCTAAAGGAGACACCATATTGCGCTCAGGAACGCGCATTACCCCAGCAATCATAGGCATTGCAGCCACATTGGGGCGTACCTCGTTGCCGGTATACCCCGCACCCAGAGTGGCCATCATCTCGACGGGCGACGAAATTGTAGAGCCTTCCGAGCAGCCCGGTCCTGGGCAAATCCGCAATTCTAACGCCTATGCTCTTTATGCCGCTGTAGCTGAAGCAGGAGGTCAACCGGTGCTGATGGCGCATGCGCCCGACCATTTGCAGACTATAGTGGAACGACTCGACCAAGCCGCGCAATATGAACTGATTCTCAGTTCTGGAGGAGTATCGGTGGGAGACTTTGATCTGGTGAAAACCGCATTGGACCAACATGGCACGTTAGACTTTTGGCGAGTTAATGTGAAGCCCGGAAAACCGATTGCCTACGGCCATTATCGCCATACCCCATTTTTTGGCTTGCCAGGCAACCCTGTATCGGCCTTAATTACTTTTGAATTGTTTGTCCGACCTGTGATTCGTCAGTTGCAAGGCGATAGTCGATGGCGACGTTTAATGGTGGTTCTCCCATTAATGCAGGACTTCACCGAAGTTTCCGACCGTCGGCATTATGTTCGGTGCCGAATAGAATACGACGGGTCGGGAAAGGCAGGCATTGTGCCCAGCCCGGATCAAGGTTCCGCGATTCAAACTTCATGGCTTGATGCCACAGCATTGATGATGGTTCCAGAAAATACCGGACCTCTTTTGGCTGGCACCGAGGTCTCCGTTATGGTGCTCAGACCCTAACACGACGACATCTTAATGTATCTATGTTGCCATCTATTATCGAAATTTCCCACGATGCCGTATAATAAACAAGGTTGCACTTTTGAGAGGGAGGTCAGATTATGGCAGGATTACTGGATCGAGTGAAAACCATCTTAGGCGCTAAAGCCAACAAAGCCTTGGACACCATGGAAGATCCCACCGAAACCGTCGAATATTCTTATGAGCAAATGCAAGATGCCATGCAAGAAACCCGTCGCCATATTGTGGAAGTCGCTACCGCAAAAAAGCAGTTGGAAATGCAGGTCGCGGCATTGCAGCAAAAAGTCGATCAATATGATCAAGACGCTCGTGATGCAGTGCAAGGCGGGCGTGACGATCTCGCCGCCCAAGCCCTATCGCTAAAAACTACGATTCAACAACAAATGCAAGATTTGCAAACCCATGTTCAACAAACCCAATCCGAAGAAGACAAACTCACGCAGGCGCAACACAAATTGGAGGAGCAAATCGAAACCTTCCGCACTCAAAAAGAAGTTATGAAAGCGCAATATTCCGCTGCTAAAGCAGAAGTCCAAGTCGGCGAAACCATCTCCGGGATTACCCAGCACGCCCAAGATATCAGCGGCTCATTGCAACGGGCCCAAGACAAAATCTCCTCGATGCAAGCTAAAGCATCGGCAATCGATGAATTGTCATCCAATCCAGACTTCAATGCGTTGCCCACGTCATCGCATACCGACACTATTCGGCAACAACTAGATCAAGCCAAAGCCAGCGATCAAGTACAAAGCGAGTTGGCAAGGCTCAAAGCGGAAATGCAGTTGCCTCCATCTAATCCTCAAACGCCCTCTTAACGAGGGCGTTTTCTCCATTTGACGCACACCCTTATCGGCTTTATAATACTATCAATCAATAAGCATTAACCTTCGGGGCGTGGTGAGGAACCCAAGAGTTCCAATTCCCGACCGGCGGTGATCTCTTAATAGAGAAGCCCGCGAGCCCGCATAGGGCAGGAGTCCGGTGAGAATCCGGCGCCGACAGTATAGTCTGGATGAGAGAAGGTATGGTAGAGGCCGCATCTTTAGCCTATTCTTCTCTCGTTATCCCCGGAAAGGGGATTTTTTCATGTCAGAACACATGAGACGCGCACTTCAATTAGCCAAACGGGGACGCTACACGGCATCGCCCAATCCCATGGTAGGGGCCGTAGTGGTAGATTGTTTCGGAGAGATTGTCGGTCAAGGATACCATCGGCGGGCCGGAGGCCCGCATGCCGAAGTGTATGCATTACGGCAGGCGGGAGAACGGGCACGGGGAGGCTCGCTTTATGTCACCTTAGAACCGTGTAATCACCAAGGACGTACGCCCCCATGCACCGAGGCCATTATCGCTGCGGGCATCCAGAGCGTGCACATTGCATCTTTAGATCCAAATCCCCATGTAGCGGGAGGCGGTGCCGAGCGGCTGCGACAACAGGGTATTGGCGTTGAAGTCGGCGATCTTCAATCCGAAGCCATCGCCCTCAATCGGCCATTTATGACATGGAGTACCTTAGGCCGGCCCATGGTCACTTTAAAAGCGGCGACCAGCCTCGATGGGAAAATTAACGGGTGGGTTCCTGCGACCCGATATTTATCCAGTGCCGAAACCTTAAAAAGGGTTCATGATCTAAGACGATCCCATGACGCAATTTTAGTCGGCATAGGTACTGTGATTGCCGATGATCCTTCTTTAACCTACCGAGGAAAGGGCAAAGGACGCGACCCGGTCCGCGTGATTGTCGATAGCCACGGTCGCACGCCCCCTAGTTGCCGTGCGTTGCAGACGACATCACAAGCTCCGACCTTAATTTATTCTACCGAGGATGCCTCTGTAGAATGGGAACGACAAATTTTTGCCAACGGCGGTGAAGTAGTTCGGGTGGCGCATTCGGATAGCGGCCAGGTGCACTTGCCTTCGATATTGCACGATTTGGCAGAACGCCGCATTCTCTCGGTTCTAGTGGAAGGCGGTGCCACCATCCATGGGGAATTTTTAAAGCAAAGTTTAGCAGATCAATGGATTAGCTTTTTTAGTCCGATACTCATCGGAGATCGCGGTCTGGCAGCCGTTTTCGGCAGCCCGGTCCCGAGCGCCACCTGTGAATTGGTTGAGGTCAGGACGTTAGGTACCGATCTGATGGTTCGCGCACTCATTACCAGGTAAAAAGAAAGGGGACACGTTGTTCTCATGTTTACAGGTTTGGTGGAAACCATAGGCACCATCACGCAAACTCGGCGGGAGCCTGATGGGGTATCGGCACGGATGACGATACAAGTCACAGATTTTCACGATCTCACACTCGGCGAATCGATTGCAGTCAACGGGGTCTGTTTGACGGTAGTGGATATTTCACCGCCCAATTTTTCCGTCCAGGTCAGCCCGACCACCCTCGCTCTCACCTCCCTTGGCAGCCTGAACAGGGGAGATCCCATTAATTTGGAACGATCCGTCACCCCAACCACGCGACTGGGCGGCCACTGGGTATTGGGTCACATCGACACCACGGGACAACTTACTCAAGTATTGGCAGAGGGCGAGGCTCAACATGTCACCATCTCATATGATCCTGAGTTCAACGATTTAATTTTACCTTTAGGATCAGTCACACTAGACGGAGTCAGTCTTACCGTGGTGTCCTGTCATGATGGAGATTTTCGCGTGACGTTAATCCCTCACACCCAGCACACCACTACGCTAGGGGGATGGAAATCGGGGCAGCGGGTCAATATTGAATTCGACGTTCTGGGCAAATACATTAAGCACTTGCTAAGCAAACAAGGAGGATAAAAATGGCTACAGAAAAGTTAGACGATATAGCCACCACGCCCGTCCCATTTGACACTATCGAGGACGCCCTATCGGCACTAAAGGCAGGAGAAATCATCATCGTAGTTGATGATGAAGATCGAGAAAATGAGGGAGATCTCATTATTGCTGCGGAAAAAATCACTCCGGAAGCGATAAACTTTATGGCTCAATGGGGCCGTGGCTTAATTTGTGTCCCTATGACCGGAGAACGATTAGACGCGTTGCACTTGCCACCAATGGTGGAAGTGGCCCAAGATTCCATGCATACCGCATTTTCGGTTTCCGTTGACGCCCGTCACCATGTTACCACTGGGATTTCAGCACATGATCGTGCGATGACGGTCAAAGCCCTCATTAATCCCGATACCAAGCCAGAGGACCTCACCAGGCCAGGCCACATCTTTCCGCTGCGGGCTAAAGAAGGTGGTGTTCTGCGCCGTCCTGGCCACACCGAAGCTGGCGTTGACCTTACCCGCTTGGCTGGGTTTTCCCCCGCCGCTGTGATTTGTGAAATTTTACAACCTGACGGTACAATGGCGCGTTTGCCAGAACTCATCGAATTCAAAAACCGATTTAGCCTTAAAATGATTACGATTGCCGATCTCATCGCCTATCGGCGTCGCCAGGAAACGGTTTTTACTCGAGATGGGGTAGCACAACTGCCCACCCGCTATGGTACCTTCGAGGCCGTTGCCTGTACCGAAAAATTGACTGGCGTCACGCACCTGGCGTTAGTGATGGGCGATGTCAGCGATGGGCGGCCGGTACTGGTACGGGTTCATTCGGAGTGTTTGACGGGGGATGTCTTTGGCTCCAAACGCTGCGATTGCGGTGAACAACTAGACATGGCCCTGAAAAAGATTGCCGCCGAACATCGCGGGGTACTGCTCTACATGCGCCAAGAAGGGCGGGGTATCGGACTGGCCAACAAAATCAAGGCTTATGCCCTACAGGAGGCAGGCTACGACACCGTCTCCGCTAATCGCGCGTTGGGATTCCCTCCAGATTCCCGAGACTATGGTGTGGGCGCACAAATACTGTCTAGCCTGGGGATTTCCCAGATACGGCTTTTGACCAATAATCCTAAGAAATATTCGGCGCTCGAGGGATATGGTCTGGAAATTGTGGAACGAGTCCCGATTACGACCATTCCCCAACCGGAAAATGCCTTCTATCTCAAAACCAAGAAGCAACAAATGGGGCACTGGTTTGACTAGAGACTCACAATGAGGCACCATGAATTGATGCAACACTTATAGCTCGAAGAATTCAACTCAACAAAAATTTTCGGGTTTGTCAAAAGGGGACATAATCTTGGCCGAATATTTAGGATTTCTTCGCACTTACACCGGACAACGATGGGCCATTGTAGCCAGCCGTTTTAATCAACGTATTACCGATCGCCTTGTCGACGGGGCTGTTGACACATTGATTCGGCATGGGGCTCCCAAAGAATCCATCGATATCTATTGGGTTCCTGGAGCCTTTGAAATTCCCGGCGTTGTTGCCCACTTAATCAAAAAGCCTTATACGGCAATTGTCACCTTAGGGGCAGTCATACGGGGAGAAACGCCGCACTTTGACTTCGTTGCCTCTAACACAGCGTCAGGTATTGCCCGACTTTCTCAGGATAGCGCCATTCCTGTCATTTTTGGTGTACTGACCACCGACACCATGGCTCAAGCCGAAGATCGTGCAGACGGAAAGGCAGGCAACAAAGGATCCGATGCCGCATTAGCAGCAATAGAAATGGCTGACCTATTGCGGCAAAGCAGCCATTAACGGGAAACGGGGGCGTACTGTCCGTTGGCCAATCGCACACTAACCTCCCCGGCTGCGACCGGGGTCAATTGAGTATTCGGAGTCTCTACCAATAAATGGCCTGCTTCGTCGACGCCAACGGCGATTCCTTGCAATACTACTGCATCACCTTGCCAGACTTGGATGGACCTCCCGGCTAAAACATCAAATTGGCGCCATGCGTCAAGAATCTTTTCCGAGTCGTTCGCCGCCCAGATCTTAACCCACCGGTCTAGTCGTTTCATCAGTTGATCCAGCAACAAAACACGGTCTATCGGCGTAAATCCTACTCTGGACTCGTCTATGGTCGTTGCTGTCGGCACTGAATCCGTCAGACTGCCATGGACATTGATACCGAGGCCAATGATGGCGTAAGGCAGCGGCATCGTTCCCGCCTCGACCAGGATCCCGGCATATTTCCTTCCTCCAATGACGCCGTCATTGGGCCATTTAATTCCTGGAGCAATGCCGGTTAGTGCGGCCGTGGTTTCAGACAAGGCGACAGCGACAGCAAACCCCAACAGAGGATCCAGATCGCGATCAGGAACTACCAGTTGAGAAAAATACACCCCAGTTCCCTTGGGAGACATCCACTGCCGTCCCAGGCGGCCACGCCCTCCCGTTTGTTCTTCGGAGATAATCACGCTGCCATGTCTGGCCCGCCCGGAACCCCAAAGACGCCGCATCTCAAGATTAGTCGAATCTACTTCGGCAATCGCCAGTACGTTTGGTCGTTCATGGGACAAAGCATCCAACAAATCGTCATCTAATGGATGGCCATCAGGAGCCCACTGCACTACGGCTTGGTTTTTCACCTCTGCCAAGTAGTCCGTAATCGCTTTGCCCCTGGGCAAGACTAAGTCGGGAGCCAGATCCTTAAGGGGCTCCAGCACGAATCGGCGAAGAGTCATCCGTGAATGCGGCAAAGTCAGATCCCGGGTCGCATAATAATGATCATCGTACAACAAAATGTCGAGATCTAAAGTGCGCGGGCCAAAGCGAATCTCGCGCACCCTTCCTGCCGATATTTCCACCGACTGGCAAAACCTCAGTAATTCGAAGGGTGCCCACTCGGTCTTTAGAACTACGACCTGGTTCAAATACTCTTCCTGCTCGGGTCCGCCCATAGGCGCTGTTTGATAAATCGGTGACAGTCCAAGAATGAGGTTATCCTTGGCCAGCAACCGAATGGCATCCCGAAGATATCGCTCCCTCTGGCCTAAATTGGATCCCAATGCAATAAACGCTTTAGCCATGACGCTCAATCTCCACCTGAGCCGGCCCCGATGGCATCTTCAAAGGCGGAGCCATCTTTTTTACCGTGACTCCCACTTTGGTTACCGAAAACCGACTGAGAATTTGTGACGCGATGTCATTCGCCAGACTTTCCAGCAAATTATGCACAGGGCCGGCCATAACGGAGGCGACCACATCCGCCACATCAGCATAACTTAGGGTATCTTCCAGACAATCGGATTTACCCGCCCGTTCCAACGGAGTCCACAAGGTAACATCTACCCGAAATTCCTGGGCAATGCGCCGTTCATGGGGCAATGCCCCATGGCATGCTTGAAATGTTAAATCTGTAAGCCTAATGCAATCATTCATGACGCCACCACCGATCCGCCGCCAGCAAGGCTTGTCGTATCCCAGAAACTTCATGGACCCGCACAACGTCCATCCCTTGACCTGCGGCAATGCTGGCCACAGCTGCCGTCGCCCAGTCACGGTTTTGCGGCAAAGCCCCGGTGACCGCCCCTAAAAATCGTTTGCGGCTGGGTCCGACTAAAACACCGGCAGCAATGCCGGAAAACATTGGCAATCCCTTCAGTACCATCCAGTTATCTTCTACACCATAAGCAAACCCCAGACCAGGGTCTATCAATATCCGATCTCCAGCCAACCCCATGGAGACAGCATGCGCTACCTGGCTTTTCAATGTATTAACCATTTCATCCACATCCGCTTGCCCAGGAGAAAAAGGCGTAGCACGATTAAACATCAGGATATAGCCCGCTTGGGACTTAGCCACCACCGGGATCATCCCGGGGTCA
>JAMDDZ010000054.1 GCA_023488565.1 Bacillota bacterium
TTTGTCGAACCCCCGAGCGCCATGACTAGGGTAATCGCATTTTCGAAAGCTTTTTTCGTCATAATGTCTCGAGGGTAAATTCTTTTTCTAAGAAGATCGGCGACCACATACCCTGCTTTGTAACAGTCATCCCGTTTTAACGCAGTTTCTGCTGGATTTGAAGCGCTTCCCGGCAAACTCATCCCCATTGCTTCAATAGCAGAGGCCATTGAATTTGCCGTATACATGCCGCCACAGGAACCGGCACCTGGACAAGCGCGACACTCAATATCATGCAGTTGTTCACGGTCAATATCACCTGCATTATACTGTCCTACCGCCTCAAAAACGGAAACGATGTCAATATCTTTTCCCTCTTTAGATTTCCCAGGGGAAATGGTTCCGCCGTATACAAAGACCGAAGGAATATTTAAGCGCCCGATTGCGATCATACATCCGGGCATATTTTTATCACAACCACCAATAGCCACGAGTCCGTCAAGTCGCTCTGCACCAACTACGGTTTCAATTGAATCGGCAATCACTTCACGGCTTGGCAGTGAATAGCGCATACCTTCATGGCCCATGGAGATTCCGTCTGAGACGGTAATGGTATTAAAAACAAGTGGTTTTCCCCCACCATCTTTCGCACCTTCCTTTGCTTGCAACGCCAGTTTGTCGATATGTATGTTGCACGGAGTCACTTCACTCCATGTGCTGGCAATACCGATCATCGGCTTATTGAAATCTTCGTCAGTAAATCCGACGGCCCGAAGCATGGCCCGATTAGGGGCGCGGTTTTCTCCTTCGCTGATGACAATGCTGCGAATTCGCAAATCGTTATTGTGTTTCTGTTCCATGTCGTGTCATCCTTTCATCTCATCAAGTTGTAAGTATGGGTTGTCTGGTGGGCACTGGGCTGACGGTGCTGACTTACCTCAGGTACTGAATCCGGTAATGGCACTGGGAGCGGTCATGAATTTCTTAGATAAAGTTTGGACCCGATGCCACATCATTCACGTCGCAGGCCCCTGCCGCGATTTCCATGATGAGGTATCGGCCGCAGCGCCCACATGTCCTGCCCACGTACTCCAGACCCCCAGATCAGGGCCAAATCTGCCTCCACCCTTAATCCTAAACCCGCGGCCGGCACATAAAGCTTGAGAAATCGGCAGCCCTCAGGTGCCTTAGCGCCTGCTCTTCCGTCGTTTTGTGGAGGAACGTTATGGAGTTCCGTCAGAAAGCGTTCAGTAGCATCCGTGCGGCCAATCCGGTCGTTTAGTTCCGACGCCATTGCTTGTCGATACCGCGACGATTCATGTTGCCATCTTCATCGATCTGGAAAAGGTGAATCCATGCGTTGTCCACCAGTTCCCGCACCCTGTTATGGCGGGCGATCACGTCATCGATGGCGCGTTGTGGGGCCTCGATGATGACATTAAGGCGCATTGGCTCATGCATCCACCGTGCGCCGTCGTGCAGTGACTGCAACGCCAAACCCGCTCTCAAGTCTCCGCCGTTGCCTTCCAGCACACCAATCGAGCCGCCCACCACGTTATGCAGGACCTTATTGCCGCTGCCGAACCGATGATTATCGACCACTGACCCGTAGTATTGCATATTGATCCAATTGGCCACGATCATGGGTGCAGTCATAATCAACTGTAGCGTGTCAAAGTGGGCGTCATTGTGCCAGTTGTACTCATGCAAGAATGCACGCCCGGCCAGGTCGCGGTGTACAGTACGTGAACGCGGGGCCGCTATAAAGGCGGCATTACCGGCCAACGCCCATTCGGGGCGTACCTGTGCCCAGTCACGAGTGCGCCGCCGCATATCCGCATGAATCGTCGGCATTGGCACATCGCCGATCCCCAAAAACGTCGCACGCTCCATGCGAGTTATCTGTCCAGCAGTTGCCAACCACCGGTGCATTTTGGTTACGTCGGCAGTGTGCGATGATGGCACGTCATCGGTGTTGAACAACTGGACCTCATCCGTGGTTGTATCATGCAGCCCCGCCATAAAATAAGTATCGGCTGGGATTTCAATACCCTTGGCCACGAGACCGCGGCGGGTCAATGGATCATTGAGCAAACTAGCGGCAATACGGGCACTGGCCTCGCCAGACTGACCGCCGCAAGCGCCACAATCAAGGCCGGTGGCCTGCGGATTATTGACTGTGGTACTACCATGCCCAACAAACAATACCAACCGCGCGAAGTCTCGGACCATCCCCATATTCCGCAACACGAACTCCGCTACCGAAGGGCGATCAGTCTCGGGGATACCGGTCAGTCCGCCGTTCACGCACGCTTCTGACCCTAATTCTCCATGAGTCAGTACAGGCCCCAACCGTTCGTGGACCCCAACCGATAGACCCATGCGCTCGGGAAGCGATACCGGACGGGTCCACCCCATGCTGTCGCTAATGAGCTTCGGGGCCGACAATAAACCGACCGCCTCGACGAACGCGAAAGTTGATGATGCCGAAGTTTTAAAGGTTTTCCAAGCCTTGGCCACACGCATCCGTGTGTGCCGCTGAACGATCAGTTTGTCCGCCTCCCACGCATTTGCACTGTCTAAGCACTCACCAATGCGATAGGAAGGATTGAACAATATGGGAAGATGCCCCTTGGCCTCGACGGCGCCAAAAGGGAGATATTCCATTAGGATACCGAAAAATCCGGCAAAACCCAGTGTCTGAACCCTTGGTGCAACCGTCTCTAATGCACGCCGGTAAACCTCGGAACGCACGTCGATACAAAACACCGCCTGCACGTCGGCCCGACCTTTGTGTTCCGCCGCTCCCTGGGCGCCAATCAGCGACATCGTCAATTGTCTTTGATAGCCGACCTCGAATGCTGTTTGCAACACTGCATCAATGTGGAAGCCGACATCGGTATGACCAATCGGTTTGGTGACCGCCGCCAGGGACTGGCGCCAATGCGTCTCAAGTGTTTCGCTATAGCACAATTTATAGAGCAAGGCGTCCCACGCAAGACGTATGGCGAGCAGATCCCGTATCGAATCATCGTGATCTCCCTGGAGTTCTGCCTGCCAACGTAGGTAACGTGTCCATCCCGCCCAACCGCCGATGCTCAATAACGCTGCGTACAGGTAATCGTCAATCGCCGCCGGCGGCATATCCAGTTCTCGTAACGCCCAAACAATGGCGCCTTGTGCGGTATTCGGCAACGTGGCCATCGCCTGGCGCATACCGCGCACGCCCATCATCCTCGGGCTCTTGTCAAAACACGTAAATGCGCGCCAGCCACTATAGAGCGATGTATCTCTCCAAGGCATCGACCATAGCGCTTGACCTTCGTCAAAATATGCTGCACAGTACCGACTGATTCGCTCGACGACGAAATTCGACCAGTCCTTTCCATCGAGTCCTCCCAGTACGTTCGTGACGAGATTGAGTGGTGTTACCGAAGCTGGGGTGTCACGGGCAAGCACTTGCTCAAAGGACGACACGTCCCACAAAATCCCTAATTGTTGTAACGCCGCCGCCAAATCGGCCCGTGTGATTCGGCCACGCGCAATTTGCTCGTGGTAGTAGGCACGGGGCATGCACAATCCCGTCCCGGTGATTCGTTCAAGTGTTTCGTGGGCCTGCCAAAACGCTTGATTACTTAGACCAAAATACGGGTTCACCGCCACGAAATTTTTGAGAGGCCACAAAGGTGCAATATGCTGGCAGGCTGCCTCCACCTTATCCATGACCTGCGATTCGTACGTCTCCATAAGGTTCATGATGTCACCTCCCATAAGTCATCTTCGCGTGTTGCCGGCAATGGCTCCGCAAAGTTACCTTGCCCGAATTTCCGCACCAATCGAGTGAAGAACATGTCGATATACAGGTCGTTGTAAAGATGTACATAGATCGCCTGCCAAAATGGGTGATGCAGGATTCGAGGCAGCATCTGTTGCACAAATAGAAGACCCACGAACACAAAGATGATGGCTCCCAAAATCCCATCATGGACGACCCCCGCTGAACCTTGGGCAGGGGGCAACGTCGCACCAAATATCGTGGTAAACAGGATGTCAAGGCCGAAATAAGCCGCGGAAATCAGAGCACTGAGGCTGATCATCATCCATAGGAAGCCTTTCATGCCAATTTTGCCCATATTCAACGCTTGCAACAGTAAGTGAGAGATAGCCACCGTCAGAATTATTCCCATAACAATCAGCGGAGTCTGTTGGAGCCACGGTACCCCAAAAACCAATCGCATACCGATGACTACCGGAGCCGCAATTATAAGACTCGCTATCGCCTTTCCCATCGTCGCGGCACGGGGCACAGTCGGTAACGCAGGTACCCGGAAGTGATCCACCACGCTACCCGACGAAAGAAAAGCATGGGCCTTGTAGACGGAGTGCGAGACAATATGCAACAACACCAGGCTGTAGAGACCAAGGCCGCATTCCATCAGCATGAAACCCACTTGCGCACAGGTGGAATAGGCCAGTGACCCCTTAATATTGGTCGTTGTCATCATCATTAGAGAAGCTGCTGCGATGGAAACTAGGCCCGTCACAATCAGTGCATCCCCGGTCCACATCGCCCGTGACATGATAGGAACCATGCGGAGGATCAAAAACGCGCCGGTATAGATGATGCCGGCGTGTAACAACGCCGACACCGGTGTCGGTGCTTCCATCACTTGAATGAGCCATCCATGAAACGGGAATTGCGCACTCTTTAGGACCGCACTCACAACGAGGAGGCCGCTTGCGATCTGCAAAGGTTCCGGCAGAGATCCGTGGATTCCGGCCAGTGCGGGCCCAATGCCGGCGAACTGCGACGTATGCAGTGTGTGAGCAATGAGCACAAAGGCTACTAACAGACTTGCATCCGCTATTCGGTGGAGCAGATATTTCTTACGGGCAGCAAGCACCGCGACGGGGCGCTCGCGGTAAAACGCCAGCAACTTGTGCAGGCACAGGCTGGTGACGATCCAGAAAATTAGAAATACCCACATGTTGCCAGAAGAAATCATCATCAAAAATGAACCTAATGTAAAACTTAGCCACCGATGAAAGCGCCCTTCGTGGGTATCGCCAACCAGATAAGTATACGCATAACGAGCAACGACCATGCCGACCAAGGCTACCAGCAACAACAGGAGCACGGTAAGGCTGTTGACGTCGGCGTTGACCGCTAGTACGCCCAGTCTTTCTGGCAAATGTACCGAAATGTAGGTCGTGGAGTGGGTCATTCCCACTCCATAGGTCACAGCCGCCAAAATCGCGCACAGCAAAGCGAACCAAGAGGCCCCCATTGTCAATGCCCTCATTAGTCTGGCGTGGCGGTCAGCACCGATACCCACAACAAGGCCCACCACGAACAAGGGCCAAGGCAAAATCAGCATGAGTGAAGATGTTATCATACTTGGATGCACTGGCATAGCAATAACCACCTTTGCTTTTATCGTTGAATGTTGAAGGCCTGCACGCCAAAATCACCGAGATCATTGGCAAAGGGCCTGCAGTAACGGCACCTTTGCCAGCTTAATATTTATACGACATTTTTATCACGAATTAAATAGCGCTTTTTTATTATACGGAACAGCCTTCGACGATGCAACCGGTCGCGAGGTAAAATAGTCAATCCGCATTATTGCCCCGTCGATCTAA
>JAMDDZ010000136.1 GCA_023488565.1 Bacillota bacterium
TGATGCCTGCTGCCTGAAATGCCGTCTTGTTATAAAACATGATATTTGCACTTAAGTTAAATGGCATCAAATATTGGGTGCCGTCCGGCCACTTCCCCCCATTAAGCATGGAGGGATAAAAGTCATTCAGTTGAGCCGACGACAGTCCTTGTGGTCCGCGAATGAAAGTGGACAACGGAACCAAGGCGTGACTGGAAATGAATCCGGTAGCCCAGGGGGGATTCATTTCGGACACGGTTGGGGGATCGCCCGCTACTATCGCAGAGAATAATTTGGGACGTAACGCGGCATCATTAGACACCACCACATCTTGTACAGTGACGTTAGGGTGTAGTTTATGAAAGGCGTTAATCTCAGCGGTCACGACAGGTTGATAGGGCCCGGTCATTTCATTCCAAAATGTGATTGTCACGGGTCCTTTGAGTGAGGTGGGCGCGGATGCCTTGGGTGTTGCTTGACCGCATCCTGCTAATAACAGACTGCCAACGGATACAAGGGCCATTGCCCCACTTAAGGTACGGGTAGTAGTGTGCATAAATCGTCTCCTCCTTTTGCTATTTGACTACTGTAAGGATCAGCCATCATGCAATGGCGTGCCATCAACCCTTCAATCCGGTTCGAGCGATGGCATCGGTAATCTGTTTTTGCGCGACGAAATACAGCACTAACACCGGTAACGTGACAAAACCGGCTGCCGCTGCGACGACGGTCCAATCGGTCCCATTGGCTGTTTGAACAAAATTTGCAAGACCGACTTGGATCGGTTCACGGTTGGCTGTGGTCGTGACGACCAACGGCCATAAAAATGCATTCCAACTCAACAGGAACAGATAGATTCCCACCGTTGCGAGCGCGGCGCGAATATTAGGCACGACGATACGCCACAAGTACCCCCAGTCCGATGCGCCGTCAATGTTGGCAGCATCGCGTATCTCAACGGGCAAGGAGCGCATAAATTGCCGTAAAAAGAAGATGGCAAATCCGCTGGCGGCGAAGGGAATAATTTGCGCGGTATAGGTGTTAATCCAATCGAACTGCCGGATTATTAAGTAATCCGGAACAAGAATCGCTTCAAATGGCACCATCATGGTTCCTAGAACTCCGGCAAATACCCATTCGCGCCCGCGCCATGCCAGAAAAGTGAAGGCAAAAGCGGCTAAGGTCGAGGTAAACAATGCTAACAACACCGTTGTGATGGAAATAAGCATCGAATTGCCAAAAAACCGGAGCCACGGCGCTAATTTCCAGGCGGCAAGATAATTTTGCCAATCACCGTGAGGAATTAAGCCCGCAGGAAATTGAAACGCCGACTGCAGGGTTTCCAACGATGTGGAAAAAATCCACCAAATTGGGAAGATGGTCAGTCCGACGACTATGATCAGAATCCCATATTTGACGGTCTGACTGAGTGTCCGCATCTCGTGTCTCCTTTAGTCTCCATAATTAATCGCGCGACGGCTAACGAGAAATTGGAGGGCAGTGATGCCCGCGACCACGATGAATAGCAGTACGCCGGTTGCCAAACTAGTACCAAAATGAAAGTACTGAAAAGCATCTTCATACACTAAATAGGTCAATGTGGTCGTGGCGCCTAAAGGGCCCCCGCGAGTCAATTCAAAGATCTGTGTAAAACTTTGAAAGACGCCGATGGTATTGACGATGATCACAAAGAGCGTAGTGGGACTTAACAAGGGCCACGTAATCCGCCGAAAGCGCATCCAGGGAGACGCGCCGTCAATAAGGGCCGCCTCGCCTAGCTCGGGAGAGACCGTGGTCAGGCCGGCTAGGAACAATAGGGTCGTGAAACCTAGGGAATACCAAATAGTAAAGAGTATGATCGCCGGTAATGCCCATGTCGTGTTTTGCACCCAACTGGTCGACCCCGGGAGGCCCACCAATTGGAGCATACGATCCAGCAACCCCACCCCCGGCTGATAGATCCAAAGCCAAATCGTCGAAGAAGCGACGAGGGGCATCACATAGGGAATAAAGAGCAAGGTACGAAATAGCCCCTTGCCAGCGATTTCCTGGTATAAAATTAAGGCTAGCATGATGGCCAGCGCGGTACCAACACCCACGACACCCAGCGCAAAGAGAATAGTATTGACTAACGACTGCCAAAACAGTGACGAGCTCATTACCAACTGGTATTCATGCCATCCCACCCAGACAGGGTTTTGCCCAAAATTCCAATGGAACAGACTGAATATGAATCCCATAATTAAGGGCAATACCCAAAAGATTCCGAGGACGATCAGCGCCGGGATAATGAATAACGCAACTTTAACCCCGTTGAAAGTCTGCAGTGTGTGGCGGTCTTTTATCAGGGTCATCGCAACCTCCCCCAATCCAGAAGGATTCCCTCAGCGGTTTCACACCGATGGGTCTCTGGGTTCCCGAATCATTTCAGAATGCGCCCCTCAGCGTTCGAAGGCGGTAAAACTCCCAACAGAGCAGACACGGTGGGAGCCACATCGACCAATCGAACTCCGCGTTGGTGAGTCAACGGGTGCGAGTGGAATTCTTTCGCTCGCAAGCATAAGATCGCCTCTTCAGTGCCTCGCCCTAATTTCCGGGAAGGCAACCCGCACCCGTGCGCACTTTGGAATTTTGACGCAATAAATTGCCCTTCTCCATAATCTGCAGTCGCTACGAGATCGCGCGCCATAGGCAATAGTACGGTTCCATCCGTAGTCAACGGGAACCAATTGATATCGCCGGTATAACCTGCTTCCATGAAATAGAGGACATCTCCAGCTCGGGGGCCCCATTGCCCAAATCCCACCCCATCTTCAATGGGGATTGCGAGTTGTACAGGATGTTGCCCGGTTTCAGGGTCGGTCAATGCGGTTAATGTTTGAATCAATCGTTGCTGCACCATCTCGTACTCTTGAGGAGTGACCACGCCTTGCGGATCGCGGCCTTTGAGGTTGATGTGAATATGCCCCAGACACGGTCCCGCGTAAGCGATGGTGTGGTCCCAATCCACCTCCACCGGATCGCGGCTTTTCAGGGTGATAAAACCTTCTTGTACTAACAATTTGTTGACCGCCACCGCTTTCAAATGGGCAATATGCCCATGATCTGAGACGACCACCAAAATGTCCTCGGGTCCTAAGACATTTAATATGCTTCCGACCATTGCGTCTGCAGCCTGATAAGCCGCTTGAAACAGTGATTCGAAATGCGGTGCACGGTCCGGTTCGTACCATGGGGAGAGGGGATCAATCTGTCCCCAAAATAAGTGCTCGAGATGGTCGAGGAAATGCCACTTGATAAAAATGGCTTCGGCGCGATTATGGGTTAGCAAGTATTGGGCCGCTTGCACCAGCCATTGGCCTTTATAGATCCCTTCTTCAAGAAAAATCTCATCATTGACCCAGCCGCGCTCATACCCTCGCCCGCCCGAATTTTCGAGCATAGGTCCCACGGCACCAATTAATTCACGTCCCACGGCATCGGGCTCGCTAACCCCATCCGTGGGCATTACTTGCGAAATATATAACGAGACGTCAGGAAGGGTGGAGTCCGTGTGTAGTGCTGATAGCAATACGCGAAAAAATCCTATCCGTAGCGATCCTTGCACCAAAAACTTCCCTTGGAACCAAGGGGAAAAGTGATTGATCTCGCAGACATGGTCGAATGGTTCCACCACATTGTCCACACTCTGAATGCGTATGCGGGGGCCGGCGTTTGACTGTTCCAACGTCACCGCGATTGCGGGACCGTATCCATGGGCATCCCATTCGGGCACCAGGTGGATAATATCATGGGGCATCTTCAAGGGGTCGGCATCGCGCAGGGTGGACCGGAAACCATCGGTCGCGAAGCAGGAACTGGCGCGCAATTCAAAGCGCGAGTGACTGGCTGGGGAACCTTCTCCCGCAATTGTGATTCCAGGGCTCCTCGGTGGCCACGATCCCGGAAAATTAATCGTAGCGGTACGGTACCCTTGACGTCCTAAGCTCTCCCACAGCGTTTCTGCCAGAAGTTGGTTCGAAGAAAAGGCTGCATGCTTGACGTTTAAGGGCTCCCCCGGTTCGTGAATCTCAAAATCGACGATGCCATGGGTGCCGGGGTACGCTCCCGTAGAGATGCACGCCCAATTGATGGGGGTGACGCCGGGGAAGCTGGATAAGGCTCGCGTATAATACCCGTCATCCATGAGCTGTTTAAAATGTGGTAAGAGCCCTTGCGTGACATATTCTTCAACAAGGGTGGGAACAGCACCGTCGAGACCGAGAAGCACGACTTTACGCATGAGAGATCCCTCCTAGATAAGTGTTTTGAACTGACAACAGTAGTTACTGGCCAATTTAGGGTGCGAACCACCTGAACGCGATGACACTACGGCATGTTATCAATGCGACGTAAAACGGTATAGGTGACAAATCCCTCCCGGTAATACCCGAGACTATAGACCACTGGACATTTGTTTTCGGCATAGGCGGTCTGTTCAATTTGAAGGACTGGAGCCCCAAATGAAATAGCCAAGGCCTGACTGACTTCTGGGGATGCCCCTGCTACACTGATGGTGGTCATGGCGTAGGCCAAAGACAGGTTGTATGCTTCCTGTAAAAATTTCGACAAGGTTTCGCCGTCAAATTTTTGAATCGTCACATCGTCAGGCGCTAAAGAGAGAAAGTCAATTAAATAAATAGCCGGTGTGCC
The DNA here is from genome assembly GCA_023488565.1 of Bacillota bacterium. Classification (GTDB taxonomy): domain Bacteria; phylum Bacillota; class Sulfobacillia; order Sulfobacillales; family Sulfobacillaceae; genus Sulfobacillus_C. The sequence continues at coordinate 4,672 of JAMDDZ010000136.1, forward strand.
ATTAGCGGTCACCGTGCGAACGATGCGTTTTACGGAACCGTGCGCCTCGATCCCCATGGCCTGTCGGATTTTAGCGGTTATCGGGACATCGTCAATCTGCACGTTGGTCACAGCTGGAGAGAACCCGTTGCGTCTCACAATTTCAAATACACTGAGTAACGAGTCAATAGGAGGGTACGTCACTGGCGGTTTAGAAACATAACTACCTATCCCGTGTCGACGCACGACATAGCCCTCGGTTTCTAGCCGGGTTAAGGCGGACCGGACCGTCGGCCGACTGACATCCCATAAACGCGCCAATTGCTCTTCTGAGGGCAAGCGATCTCCTTCATGGGAGATGTAAACAAGATCGCGGAGTTTTTTTAGAGTGATCTCCGTCCTGCTTAGCATCACAAAACCTCCCCATAGTTGTCATACGTCTTACGATTGAACTATCCGACTATTCGACACGGACACCTTATATTCCTTCTGGTGCACATCAGTTATCAAAACTTTTTTTGCAGGTGGGATTAAAAACATGCAGGAAGGACGCAGTGATTGTCGGTATGGCACTGCCCGTAGTGTGTGCCAAAAATTTGTAGAATGGGCAGTCTTCCTCATAACGATCTAATCTTTACCCATACGTTTTTGGCGGCTTCGTCACCCATTTTTTCCGGCATTATCATTCGTGGGCTGGTGTTCTCATCGGAAAAAAATTTGGGTCGCAGTGTCCCAAATGTATGATAGTAGCGTTGAATCAATCCCGACAATCAATCCGTGGGCGTTCCGCGAATTGGGTCGATCGCGCGGTGGCAATCTTTCGATGAATCAACACCTCAACTTTCCAAGGCCAAAATCGCTCTGAAAGCCTTGCTATCATTGACTTAGCCAGCTTTCAATAATCCTATTGACGCGGTGCGCACAATCCGATCTCGGAGGTGTGCTGGAATTCGCTTGAGAAA
>JAMDDZ010000085.1 GCA_023488565.1 Bacillota bacterium
GGCCGCGGAACAACGTCAGCCGCCACGGTCGTGGCGGAATCCGAGACGCCCAAAGCGCGGAGACAGCGGTTTCAAACCCGTCAAACATGGTAAAAACTGGGGATCACTCAGGATAAAATCCGAAAAATAGTGCTCCACTTTGGCTACGTTAAATTCATCAAGGCACAACAGGGCATGGTCTGCACGTGAACGCAAAACATCTTCCAATGCACCAGCGATACGTTGGCGGGACAGAGGGCTCATAAATCCCAAGAGATCTGCGGGATCTGCCCATGCGGGGCTTACCGCCACCATGTAGTAATGCCATCCGAACAGTGAAGCAATAATACGGGTTAATGTGGTTTTCCCAGCACCAGACGGTCCCGAGAAAATTGCAAAAGGTCTGGTTTCCAAAGCCAGCAGCACATTGAGGAAGTCTTCAAGAGCGAACTGATACCCCATCGCTATGACTGTGTTGTGGGCTTGAACAAGATTGAACAACTCCCTCCCATATGGGCCCACCGTTTCCGCCGCCCCGACACATGCGTAAACGGTGCGCTCGGTCGGTCTAAAGGGATTGCTGAGGGCCACGGAAAACTCGGATCGCCCGCAAGGATGTGAAATGCTTCTAAACTAAAATTCCACAAGTATCCTTGCTTAACCTGCCCTCTACGATCGAATGGCCCGTCGGGCATGTTCATACGCAAGAGATCCTCTGAAAAGTTTTCGCGCAAATATGGCTTCGAAAGCTCGTAATAGTGAACGGTGGTAGCCCAACCCTGATTCTCCCATGCGTTGTGAGACCCTGAGTGGGGATTGTCTCTTTGTTCTGCCCCCTTTTCGGCGATGCTTATTGCGTGAACCGCTCCGTTGCTATAGTGGACCAATACATCTCCCGGCAATATTCCCGACACTCGCTCCCAGTGGCCAAGAGTGGCACCCGTGTTTGTATGGAGCGGGGCCCATACATACCTCCCTTCTCGTTCGGAATCGTACGATTGTCCTTGGTTAACCCACCAGTATTGGGTCGGTAAGCGGGCATCATCTCCATCCTTAGCAGGTTCAGAACCGTCACTGGTAGCGTCACTCTTTGTTTGAACGTATTCTGGTGCCCAAGAATTCCAACGTTCAATTAAATAGGCATGGCCTTCATCAGAAATTTGCCACTTCCCTTGATTTTTGACCATTAACCCTTTTTTGACTAAATCATAGCGTGCCCACGGGACATCGTGATCAGACCACCGAAGATACCCCGTAGGCGTCTTGTATTGCTTATCTTCATCTGTCAATTCTGGAAAATGCCTCTCTACCCGTTCAATAGCATCCGAGGGCTTGAGTGGTCCCCCTGCTTCGTCGAGTACTTTTAATAGGGGCATCCATATACTTTTTCTTCGAGGAAACATACCGTTACCACCTCTATCGTCAGAGTCGAACGTAGTCGGAAGATCATTCAAATGCTATCACCAAATCAGCGCGAATAAATCTACTGATATGCCATTCGTCAAAAATTGCTGCAAGTCTTCTTCTACTCGCTACAAACAAATTCCTGCAAATTTAGAAGGTCGCGTCAATGACTGGAACCAGATGGCCAACGCGACCCCTAGCCTCAACGGGGTGCCATGTTTTTCCCATTGGAAGAATCGGGAGGATTTTAAGACATACAAAGAGAAGTACACTGTCGCATTAGTCAGCGAATTTCACCTATGGAAAGAGGGGATCGCAAATGAAAGAATTCTATGAAAACAACGGGTGGAGTCTTGTTTATTCTCACACCCTGCCAGCTCAACAGGGAACAACCATCTCCAGCGACGATCTCGACCTCTCAAGTACAGTTCTGCAGTATCTTAAAAAACGCTATGTCGAAGGGCTCTACGTTCACCAACATACCGCCATTCACGCCGCCGTTGTAAAACAACAGCACACATGCATGACAACAGGCACCGCATCAGGAAAGACACTGCCATTTATGGTCGCCGCTATGAACCTCATCGTAAATAATCCGCATTCCAAAATCCTTGCCCTGTATCCCATGAAAGCGTTAGGTTACGAACAGGCACGCCGTTGGCAAGAAATTCTCAACGAATCCAGAATACAGGCCACAGTCGGGCGTATTGACGGGGATGTAGCCACCGCTATACGTCCCCGCATACTGTCTCAGAACCACGTCATCGTGGCAACGCCAGATGTTATCCATGCGTGGCTTCTCACCAATCTCGATAATAAGAACGTGAGAAACTTTGTCCGCCAACTGCAATTGGTTATCGTTGACGAAGTCCACACGTACACAGGTGTATTCGGCTCTAACTCGGCATATCTATTTCGGCGATTGCACCACGCTAACTCTCTACTTGGCGGTTCTTATCGTTACCTTGCAGCATCCGCAACCATGTCCAAACCAAATGACCACCTCTTCAAATTATTCGGGGTTCCATTCGAGGTCATCGCTGAGGATTCTTCGCCCAAACACAATACGAAAATCGAAATGACCGTACCTCCAACCGGCGACTTCCTCACACATGTCGTTGAAATACTCACGCACCTCTCCAAGGGCCCCGACCGATTCATCGCGTTTGTGGATAGTCGTAAACAAACGGAACAAATTGCTACCATCATGGCCAGGATAGGTCGCGGTACCGACGACGAACCCGGACGACTAGATACCCTAAACGTGCTTCCCTATCGAGCGGGATATGAAGAACAGGACCGGATCCTTATTCAAGAACGCCTTACAAAGGGCGATTTGACGGGAATCGTCAGCACGAGTGCACTAGAACTGGGATTGGATATTCAAGGGCTCACGGCGGCGGTCCTTGTCGGCGTACCAAATTCCGCAACAAGCTTTCAACAGCGAATTGGTCGAATTGGTCGAGCTGGGCCGGGCCAGGTCATCGTCATCAAAGCCGGAAGCGTTCTCGATGAAGTGGTTTTTCGCCATCCTGCTTCCTTGTTTTCCCGTCCGCTTACTGAGGGTGCGCTTTACCTCGAAAATCGGCGGATTCAATACATTCACGCGCTCTGTCTTGGACGCCAAGGGGGAGAACATGACATGGTAGTTGGGATGGTCGGGGATGACGAGATCGCCCTCGATGGCTCAGTAGATTGGCCCACGGGATTCTCAGAAGTGGTACATGACGAACGCACGGGAGCTATACCAGTCGAATTCCAAACCATGAAGGAACAAGCAGGAGAACAACCCAATCGCACGTATGCACTCCGCGATGTTGACCTGCAATTTAGCGTAGTCTCCCACCAAGGAACGGCCCCACAACGGTTGGGGTCACTATCGTACGGGCAAGTGTTGCGCGAAGCGTATCCGGGAGCCGTCTATTACTACGCTACGTCCCCATTTCGCATAGTTCGAGTGGACACAGTCAAACGTCAAATCTCGGCGCGGCCGGAAAAACATTACACCACATCCCCAACCGGTCTCCCGACCCAAATTTACCCAAACCTATCCGAAGGAAATGTGCATCAGGGGGCCCGTCATCACGACCTCCTCATTGTAGAGTGCAACTTGCAAATTCATAACTCCGTCGTCGGATTCACCGATCGGCGCGGCCCGACAGAAACTCATTACGCGTATCCATTGCCCGTTGGCGGCAATATCATGTTCAGGTCACCGCGATTTTATCGATATTACTTCTCCTCAGGGGTCGTGCTTACCCACCCGTCTTTTGGTCAACTCGATGCACCTAAACTCGAGTCGCTCGCCTCCTTGCTCTACGAAGGGTTCCTGATTACCATTCCTTTTGAGCGCCAAGACGTCGGATACGGCTCTGGACGACACCGAAGAGAGGCAAACAGTATCTCAGTCAACGACCGATTCATTGCCCTATTTGATCAAATTTACGGAAGCCTTCGGCTGACTAGCCGGATTATGGAGGAATCTATTTTAATGCAATCGATCGAGAACAGCTTGTGCATTCTCGATTCCGATGTAGATGAAGTCTACCCATACGAACTTCGGGACATCCTCGAAATCCTCCGCAACAACAGTCAAGACCCTCGTAAACGGTATTCCCCTCAGCCCAGAGGAACAATGCTCATTCCGCCGGAGCAAGAGATGAAACGGGTAATTGCCCCGAACAGTACCGGTCTTGCCGTTCATAAAGCCAATCAGGAAGTCATCGTTGAGCGAATATTCCTCCATCCACTCAAAGGGTTAGCTTATACCGTAAAGTACCCTAACGATCCCCCTAATAACTTGAATCCTGCGGATGTCATCTGGTCTGTCGACGAGATCGCACCGATCGAGGGTGTTACTGAGTTTGCTTACTATGACATGAATACAGGGGCGGTACTCCCCAAATGACATCCGATCGAAGTCTGAGACTACAAAGGATTCAACCAAGTGTACACCTGGTACGCAATCGGTCGCGGAAGGACAAGGGATTGCAAGTTTCGTATAGAAAACGTGATCTTGTATCGCAATCTTCGAGCTAAAGAAGTTGTAAATCCGTTCGTGGTGCGCGCATTTGGCTTGGCAGGACCTGCCTCCCCTGCATTTACGGCGGAAAGCTAGCCACTTGGCGGATGCGTGGCATGGATCACTCCGGTCGCTCAACATAGGACCACCGCTACCGAGGCCGACTGGCACGCCTGGGTTGCAACGATAGACCGCTTGGAGAGAATGCCCCGCAAACTCGAGCGTCAGGCGGAGACCCTGTATCGGTTCTATGCCTTCTAGCATTGGTATGACCCGCGCCGGGTTTCCTGGCGGTTTTGGCCTCGGAACCCCAGGCGCGCCAGCGCTGGCTACAGCAGTTCTGGGATGCCGAATATCCCCGCGAGCACCGGCCCCTTCGCCATTGCCATGATTACCGTGCCACGGCCACACGCTCCACTTGCGACGGGGCGAGTGGGCCTTTTGCGACGAGATAGCCGATGACCGGAACTAAGATGATAGCCATTTTAGCCAAACCCATGCCAAAATGAATTAGCGCCAACACTTTAGGGGGATGGGCAACGACCGGGATTAGAAGAAACGCATTTGGACGTCTAGGGTGTCGCTCAGATGCCCTGAAGTCCTTGGCTTCAACGAATTCTAGGTTGCGTGTGTCTACGCTGTCGCTGTCAAACTACCCATTCCATCGCTCCGTGGTGACGGATGGTATGACCCACAATGGGGTACCGAACCGCAAGTCGGTTGCCGCACATAAAAGGACGCATCATCAAGTGAACTGACGAATTCCTGAGTGTCAAGTCATCAAAAGATTCATTAGCGGTAAATCTGCATCGCGGACATGGCGAATCGTTCACGTCTGGTCTAGACTGTGCTGAGCATCGGCGATTGGCGCGAGAGCTGGGCAGGCGTTGTCAGGAGGCCCAGCGTAAAGCCTGCGGCCCGTGGGCCATTTTGCTGGCCGCGCCGCAAAATAAAAAACCCGCAATCGCTTGCGGTGAAAGGGTTTTAGGATGGTGTCCCCGGCAGGATTCGAACCTGCGACGCCGGGATTAGAAGAACCGCACTCGGGGGTCTACAGCGTTGCTCCGATGCCCCGGAGTCCTTGTCTATCAACGAATTCGGGGTTGCGTGTGTCTTACGCTGTCGCTCTCGAAATACCCGTTCCATGGCTTCGTGGT
>JAMDDZ010000131.1 GCA_023488565.1 Bacillota bacterium
TGAGCGCTCTTTGTGGTTGCCATCATATGACTGGTTTGCTATAATACTTGTCGATGTCTTTAAGTGACGGGCTGGAAGAAGGTGAATGGAATGAAGGCAGATATTCATCCGTCTTATCAACGGACAACCGTGACTTGTTCGTGTGGCGCAGTGTACCACGTGGGTTCTACCAAGAGCAATGTGCACATTGAAATTTGTGGGAAATGCCATCCGTTATATACTGGTCAGCAACGCATCGTTGATACAGGTGGCCGCGTGGAACGCTTCCGGAAACGCTATGGAATGAAGTAGCCGCATGGAACAGAGCCTCGGGGCTCTGTTTTTCATTTTTGGGGAAGAAAAGGTGTGAGAAACCATGGACGATATGACCCGATCGCGTCTTGAGTCGGCCAAAATTCATTATGCAGAGGTCCAAGAGGCTTTATTCGATCCTAAGGTCACGCAAGATCCCGAGCGTCTGCGGCGGTATGCCCAGGAGCTTTCGGAATGGGAAGTCCTGGTTCATGGATATGATCAGTATTTGGCATTGGTTGAGGAGCTTGACACATTAAAAGAACTGGTGCGCGATGACGACGCCGAATCGCGGCGCTGGGCGGAACAAGAATTGTCAAGTTGCAAGACGCGTTTAGCAGAGAGCGAATCGACTCTATTAAATCTTTTGACACCGAAAGATCCTAACGATCAAAAAAATGTCATTATGGAAATTCGCGCTGGAGCCGGCGGAGACGAGGCAGCTTTGTTTGCTTCCGACCTGTACCGCATGTACACTCGCTTTGCCGAGCGCCAACACTGGAAAGTCGAGGTCTTGTCCTTAAGCGCTACCGATATTGGGGGTATCAAGGAGATTATATTTTCCATTGAAGGGGTCGGCGCATTTTCTCAACTCAAATATGAACGGGGTGTTCATCGAGTGCAGCGCATCCCAGTGACTGAAGCCGGGGGAAGAATTCATACCTCTACGATAACGGTTGCCGTGATGCCTGAGGCAGAAGAGGTGGACGTGACCATTAATCCTGACGACCTGCGGATCGAGACGATGCGGTCTGGTGGCGCTGGAGGACAGCACGTGAATAAAACCGAATCTGCAGTGCGGATTACCCATCTGCCTACTGGTATTGTGGTGTCGTGCCAAGATGAAAAGTCCCAATTTAAAAACCGAGACCGGGCGATGAAAGTTCTAAGAGCTCGCTTAAAAGATCTAGCGGACTCTACCAAGGCTCAAGAGGTGGCTGACGAGAGGCGGTCTCAGGTAGGGACTGGCGATCGCTCCGAACGCATACGAACCTATAATTTCCCTCAAGGACGAGTGACCGATCACCGTATTGGACTAACTCTTCACCGCTTGGACACCATCCTTGATGGGGATATCGAAGAAATTATTGCAAGCTTGCAAGCGCGGGATCAGGAGGATCGGTTAGCAACCGAAGCACAATGAATTGGCTGGAACACATTAATGCTGCTGCCCTCCTATTAGCCAAAGCGGGGATTGACGAGCCAACCGCCGAAGCCAGATATTTATGGGCGTACGCCACCGACACCTCCCTCGTGTCGTGGTTTTCCGGGGGCAGGGAAGTATCAGATGCTGATGTGGCACATTTTTATCATTTGGTTCATCGCCGGGCCCAACGGGAGCCCTTTCATTACATTGTTGGCCAACGGGAATTTATGGGGTTAACTTTAACGACCACGGCCGATGCCCTCATACCTCGGCCGGAGACAGAATTGTTGGTGCAACAGGTGCTCGCGGACATTCAGCCTGACATTCCAATCACAGTGGTGGATGTGGGAACCGGCTCGGGGGCCATTGCGTTATCACTGCGCCATTATTCTCCAGCTGCGGTGGCGATTTATGCAACGGATATTAGTGCCGCAGCATTAGCATTGGCCCGTGCCAACGCTGAACGTCTAGGGCTATCCGTGCATTTTGCGCTGGGTTCACTTTTAGAACCCATTGAGGTTCCGGTCAACATAGTCGTGGCCAACTTGCCATATATTTCTTTCTTAGACAAAGAGTATCTCGATCCCGAACTGTCTTATGAACCTGAAATAGCCTTATATGCGGGACGTTCGGGGACCGAACTCGTCGAGCAATTAATTGACCAAGCCCGGGAGAAATTAATGCCAGGAGGCCATATTTATCTGGAAGTGGGGCAAGGACAGTCAAACCTGGTATTGGCATATCTTAGGAATGCTGGATTTACTCTCGATCCGGTCGTGTATGATTATGGGGGAATTGACCGGATTGTTGGGGGAAGTTGGAGGGGTAACGATGGCACAGCATATTAATGCGCGGGAGTTGACCGAGTGGCAGGCCAAAGCGGTTCCCTTGGTGCTGATTGATGTGCGATTTGCGCAAATTGGCACGATTCCTGAAGCGATTCATGTTCCGGTGACCGATTTGGAAGATCGGGAGTGGCACTGGGATCCTAACGCCAGGATCGTGGTGTTTTGCCAATATGGACGTGGGGCCAGTGAGTACGCGGCCGAGGTGTTGGAAGAGCAAGGATACTCGCGGGTCTTTCAACTTATCGGCGGCATTGAAGCCTGGAATGCCGCGTTATCTCCCGGATAGCCCGGGATGTATATGCTTTCCCATGTGATTCAGCCGTTTTGGGCTGCCTTATTGGCCACCGTAATTCTGTACGTCCTCTTACTCGGGGATTGGTTCCATAGAGCCTGGGCTGCTTTGGCGGTCGCGGCAGTGCTAACGGTCCTGGGTGTGGTAACTTGGCGCCAAGCATTACACGCGGTAGATTGGAATACCCTTTTGTTGTTAGTTGGCATGATGACCTTAGTCGGCTTGTTGGGCGAGGCCGGATTTTTTGTTGATCTCGGGAATTTGATGCGGCGGTGGATTCAGGCTTCACCGAAGCGGCTCTTATTCGTCATGTACACCGTCACGGCTGTCGCATCGGCGTTTTTAGATAACGTGACCACGGTACTGTTGCTGTCTCCTGCCTTGTTTCAAATTGCCGAGGCGATGAGTCTGGATCCGGTGCCTCTGCTGATGGTAATGGTGGTAGCTAGCAATCTCGGAGGAATGGCGACTTTGATCGGTGATCCGCCCAATATTTTAATTGGTACGGCGGCGCATCTCAGTTTCAATCAATTCATCAACCTTCTTCTTCCCGGAGCTGTGATTGTGTTGGCTGGAATGGCTTGGGTGCTTCCGCGCCTGGTCCGTCACAGTACGGGCAAAGGAACTCAGTTGCCGCAGATTGCCCCGTCACCAGTGAGTTACCCATTGCGATCGCGGCTTTTTGGCTTGCTGGGCATATTAGCAATCACATTGGTGGCATTTCTGCTGCAAACCACGTTAAGACTGGAAGCCGGCGAAATTGCCATGGGCGGGGCCGCGTTGGCGGTGATTTACAGTGGACCACGAATTACGGCGTTACCGAAATTCGTGGATTGGGGCACTCTGGGTTTTTTTGTTGGGGTCTTTGTCATTGTGGGCGCACTGGAACAGCATGGCGTGGCTCAGGCGCTTGCGGAATTAATAAATGGGCATTCCTGGGGACCGTGGTTGCCGGTCGTGTTGTTTTCGGCTGCCGCAGTGTTTTCTGCCCTACTTGACAATGTTCCTTTGGTGGCGGCAGCCATTCCGGTTATCCGCGCCTTGATGCTGCAAAATCCCCATTTCGGCAATGGGTTGTGGGTGGCTTTGGCGATGGGAGCCGCCATTGGTGGGAATGCTACAATTATCGGGGCGTCGGCTAATGTGGTTGCTCAAGGCATGGCGTTGGAACGCGGGTATCATTTGGACTTTAAACGATATCTCAAATTTGGGTTGCCGGTATTTCTGGTAACTGCGGTATTGGGCGCTGGATACATTTTTGTCCGCTTTTAGGGAGGTCCGTGTATGGAAACTCAAGTTATCCCCGCAAATGAGGGGCTCCACCTGGCGGCTCAATTCATTCGCGATGGACAACTGGTGGCTTTTCCCACCGAGACGGTGTATGGCCTTGGTGCCAATGCCGAAGACGCCGAGGCCTGTCGCAGGATTTATGTGGCCAAAGGTCGTCCCCAGGACAATCCCTTAATTGTTCATATTGTTCATCGGGATGTTCTGTCGGATTTGATGAGGGGGACAATGAATGTCCAGGCGGAGCGTCTTTTGCAGGAATTTTGGCCCGGACCGCTGACGGTGGTGGTTCCTTCTGGCGGCCACATCTCTTCGGTGGCACTAGGAGGGCTTGATACCGTAGCGGTGCGGTGCCCGAGCCATCCGGTGGCGCAAGAATTGCTACGGTTAAGTGGATGCCCCATCGCCGCGCCTAGCGCCAATCGGTCGGGGAGGCCCAGCCCCACCACTGCCGAAGATGTCTACGAAGACATGAAAGGGCGAATTCCTCTTATCTTAGATGGAGGACCCGCCAGCGTTGGTGTGGAATCCACAGTGGTGGATCTTAGTCGCGAGATTCCGGTATTGTTACGGCCCGGCGCAGTGACTCTGGAACAACTGGAACATTTTTTGGGCCCGGTGATGTTGGCCGATGACTTGACACCCGTCAGGTCCCCGGGCATGAAATACCGTCATTACGCTCCTCGCTCACCTGTGCAATGGTGGGATACCGATGACGTAGATCAGGCCCTGGCCCGGTGGCACAAACTAAGGATGTCTGGCCTTGGTTACGGATTGCTGGCATCTGAGAGGATCGGACGCGCATTGCGGCCAGCCTTGTTTTATAATTTGGGTGACAACGATGGTGCTGCAGCTCAGAACCTATTTACCGGGCTCAGAAAACTTGATCGCGATCGACCGGCGGCAATTATCGTTGTGTGGAAGCAGGGTACGCCGCTTGGGAGGGCGATCGCAAATCGGCTAGCCAAGGCTGCCGCGCCAAATTCGGTGGGAGACGCTAATGACCAATGACAGGCCGCAGATTTTATTTGTTTGCACGGGCAATACTTGCCGTAGTGCCATGGCCGAGGCCATATGGAATCGGATCTATCAAGCGCCGCTAGCTTCATCGGCAGGGGTATCGGCGTGGCCCGGCCAACCAGCGCAAAAAAATGCGCAGAATGCGGTCGCAGTGTACGGGGCAGACTTGAGCCAACATCGATCCCGGGATCTGGATGACGTTTGGGAAGAACCGGATTGGGTGATTTGCATGACGCGGGCACAATGCGAAAATGTGGTTCAGCGTCGACCCCAGTGGGTCGATAAAGTTTATTTGTTGACGGAACTGGTAGGAGAACCAGGAGATATAGCGGATCCGATTGGGTTGGACCCGACAGTTTATGATAAGCTGGCATTAGTGCTACAAGGGTTAATCGTTCGCCTGGGAGACAAAATCGGAGCAGTGCCACCAAAGACAATAGGGAAGGAAGATTGAAACATGCGCATTGCTGTGGGAGCGGATCACGCAGGGTGGCCCTTGAAGGAGACGCTAGTGCAATTCTTGATTGACGGGGGCTGGGATGTCGAGGATTTTGGAACATTTGGTCCAGAATCAGTGGATTATCCTGATTATGCGGAAAAGGTGGCTACAGCGGTAGCTCATGGGGAAGTTGAACGGGGCCTCTTGATTTGTGGCAGCGGGCAAGGGATGTGTATGGTGGCAAACAAGGTGGACGGGGTGCGAGCGGCTTTGGCGCATGATGTGGTGTCGGCCCGGTTGTCACGGGAACATAATGATGCCAATGTGTTGACCATGGGGGGGCGGTTTGTCGCACCCCCGTTAGCGGAAGAAATTTTACAAGTATGGCTAAACACATCTTTTTCGGGTGGCCGTCACATGCGCCGTTTGGAGAAGATTGAAGTGTTGGAGAAAAACGAGCATGGCATCTGAGATTGCTGCCTGGGCCCAGGATTTGGCGGCTGCGGTTAGCGAACTGGTTTTGATTCGCAATCCGATGCCTCTCAAAGTATTCGTTCTGGGCGCGTCGGTGAGTGAAATTTCTGGCCATCGCATTGGAACCCAGCACAACCTGGACCTGGCCCGCGATCTTTTGGCCCCCTTGTTAGCGGCAATGCCTGGTCAGGTTAGTTTGGCCGTGCAAGGCTGCGAGCACATTAATCGTGCTTTGGTGGTAGAGCGTGCGGTGCAAGAAACCTATGGCTGGACGCTGGTAGATGTATGGCCGGTTCCGGAAGCTGGCGGTAGCTTTGCTGCAGCGGCGATGGAGCTTTTTGAAGACCCTGTGGTGGTTGCCAAGATTCAGGCAGAAGCTGGTGTGGATATTGGGCAGACAATGATCGGCATGCACTTGCGACCGGTCGCGGTGCCGATTCGTACGCGGGTTTCCCATGTTGGACACGCCACGGTTACCGCGGCCAGGTCTCGGCCCCCGCTAATTGGGGGAGCCCGCGCAAAATATCTGCATGTCACCCACTAATAGTACAAAGTATTTCATTTGAGGAGCCATGGTTCCATGTTAATAGTTGTAGACCATCCGTTGGTGAAGGTGCACATTGCTACATTGAGGCACAAAGATACTGGGGTTGATCAATTTCGCCATACTTTGACGGCGATTTCGCGTCTCGTCGCTTATCCGGTATTGGAAGAACTAGAGGTGCAGGCAATCGAGGTGCCAACACCGCTGGCGATGGCGCAAGGATTTCGACTAACCAAGGAGCCGATCTTAGTGCCTGTATTGCGTGCTGGCTTAGGCATGGTTGAAGGATTTCGCGATGTTATTCCTAGTGCTGTGGTATCTCACTTGGGCATGTATCGGGATCATGCCACGTTAAAACCCGTGCGTTACTACACCAATTTTCCGGACCGCAAAGGAGACCATCCATTTTTGCTTTTGGATCCTATGCTGGCTACGGGAGGATCGGCGGTAGACGCGTTAAATTATCTTAAAGAAAATGGAGCTCGGAACATCCGTTTAGTGAGTGTGATTGCGGCGCCGGAAGGGGTGCAGCAGGTAGAGGCGCTTCATGGCGACGTGCCCATTTACACCGCGCAACTCGACGACCATCTCAACGAAAATGGGTATATCATTCCGGGACTGGGGGATGCCGGCGACCGTCAATTTGGTACATTGTAGCGGAGTCGAAATTTAAGATGTTGGGCCTGCGAAACGAGTGTGAACACAAAACGAGCATAAGGCAGTGGTCAAAAATTTGACGACTGCCTTTTTTTGCTCGGCGGCGGATCTGTGCTAAGTTCGGGATTGCTCCATGGTTTTTGATTGTCCTGTCAAGCTATTGACGCAATCGTCCCGGGTTTTTATACTTCATTGTGGAGAGGGTCGCCTCCATACCCAAAAAGTATCCTCATGATCGGAGCGACATAACCTGACTGATTCCGTGAACAGTGCTCGTTTAGTGGTAGAGGAAGTGTAGTAGATTTTGGACAAGGAGCTTTCTTTACCTGTTCTGCTTATTCGCGGGGCGTAGCACAATCTGGCACAATAACAATATTATTGCCGGATAATGGGCACACTTCCAAAAGTAGACACGGGGGGAAAGGGTGAGAAACACGGGCGCATCAGGTTCCAATGGGCGAACTGTGGCGAAAAGTATTGCCATAGCGACGACTTTGGGTTTGCAGCTAGTGGTGTCCGTTGTTTTGGGCTTTCTTCTCGGCCAGTGGCTTGATGGGCTATTGCATACAACACCGTGGTTGGCGATTGTGGGTGTGGTAGTGGGGGTAGGAGCTGGATTTTTTGGCATCTACCACCTGTCGCGGGTCTTGCTAAAGTGAAAGAATTCACAAACCTTTGGCGAAAATCTGCTGCAGTTTCTCTAGGGCTTGCGGCACTACTAGCGGTGGCAGGGTTAGTGACGGGATCAAACGCGATATGGGGAATGGCGCTGGGGATTATCCCCGGGGTCATTGATTTGGTGGGTTTAGGATTGCGGCTCCCGCTGTGGGCTCGTCTAAATCAGCGTGCGGCAGTAACTAGCATCAACTTACGGCTGATGTCTCGGTTAATGGTGCTGGCAGTATATTTTTATATACTGCATCATTATACCCAGGTCAATTTAAAATTTGCCGTCGTGGCGGTTTTCTTGCCGCATGCCATTTATGGACTATGGGCCTTCATCCAGCATAAGGGCAAGGGGGTGAAGGAAGGATGAATTTTTCCTTGACCGGTTTCGATTGGCCGCCTTTCATATGGGGCCTTTTGGCCATGGCGATTGTTTTCGGATTCGGCCTGCTCGCGGTACGGCGGGTGAGCGCTGCTGTGCCTTCGGGTCCGCAAAACATCATGGAAACGGCACTGGAGACCTTCCAGGATTTAGTTGGCCAAATGGCTCCGCCAGCGCTGGCACCAAATTTGACCCTGATGGGGCTGACGCTGTTTCTACTGCTGGTAGTGTCCAATATTCTCGGCCTACTACCGTTGCCGGGCATTGGTGCTCGTTGGATCCACTCGCCGACGGCGTTTTTGAGCATGCCCGCAGGTCTGGCCATATGGATCTTTTTGTTGATTCAGTGGGCGGGAATCAAGTACAAGGGCATTGGCGGTTTTTTGGTGGGGTGGTTTTGGAAGCCTATTCCGGTGTTCGGGTTTGTAGTGAATGCGTTAGAACAACTGGTGATGCCGGTCAGTTTGGCTTTTCGGTTATTCGGTAATATTTTGGCAGGAGAATTGGTGCTTCGAATGACCACCAATTTGCCCCACGGCATCGGTGGATGGTTGGTGACGCTGCTGGTTGGCACCGGATGGCTGGCTTTCAGTCTCATCATTTCGTTGATTCAGGCACTGATTTTTACCATTTTAATGGTAGCGTACATGAGCATTCAAGCGAACAAAGACCATTAAGAAAAGCAGAAGTTTATTTATTCGAACGGGAACCGAAGCTTACAGAGGAGGAATTACAAGTGACAACTCACGTATGGATGCTGTTGATTGGGGCCTTGGCTGCGGCTGGTGGCGCGATTGGAGCGGGGATCGGCAATGGTCTAGTAATGGGACGAATGGTAGAGGGTGTGGCTCGACAGCCAGAGGCTTTGGGTCGACTGCTAACGTGGGCATTGGTCGGGGTGGCATTGGTTGAAGCATGGCCGGTCATAACCTTCGTGCTGTTCGTGTTCACTAAGATCGGCTAACAACGAGTTAGGGCATATTCGGCGATTACAGAAGGGAGTTTTACAGTGTCCACCACGTCATTAACCGCGGGGAATATGATTGCCGCGATCGTGCAGTGGTTCATCCTGTTGGTGTTACTCCGGGTCTACGTTTATAAGCCGCTGTCGGCGGCCATGCAACGACGGAAAGACAACATTGCCAAACAAATCCAAGACGCGGATTCACTGCGCGAGCAGGCCCAGCAATTGCACGATGAACAAGAATCGTTGGTGCGCTCGGCTCGTGACGATGCCAAAAGCATTATTGCTGCGGCACGCCGCGAAGGAGAAGAGCAAGCCAAGAAAATTATCGAGGCAGCCCAAAGGGAAGCCAGCTATCGCCAAAAGGCAGCCCTGGACGAAATCCAGCATGAACGCGACATGGCCTTGTCGGAAATTCGCGGTCAAGTAGCAGACTTAGTATTGATGGCTACCGGCAAACTTTTGGAGCGCAACATTTCGGATGAGGACCAGCACCGTTTGGTCGAGGAATTCTTGAATCAGGCGGGATCGGTCCAATGATGATGACAGAACGGGTTGCCCGCCCGTATGCACGAGCCCTGTTCGAGATTGCGGTCAGTACATCCCGGGAAGCTCAAATTGCGGAAGAATTGGCTTGGGTGGTCGCAACTATTGACCAGTCGTCTGATCTAATGCAATTTTTATGGCATCCGCAAGTGTCGCACCGAGCCAAGATTGAAGTGATTGGACGGGTTTTTGAGGGGCAGGTCGATACCTTGATTCTAAACTTTTTATCGGTAGTGACCGCCAAGGGACGCGAAAGGCTATTGCCGAAAATCTTTAAAGAATATCAGGCGCTGTGGGATGGGGCCCAAGGACGGGTGCATGCCGAAGTGGAGAGCGCAGTAGCCTTAACAGAGGCAGAACAAACACAATTATCGGGGATCCTTTCCCAGCTCACCGGCAAAACCGTGCAACTAGCTGTCTCTGTGGTGCCCGAGTTGTTGGGAGGCGCGGTGGTGCGCATGGGTGATCGAGTCATGGACGGCAGTTTATCAAATAAACTGGCCGTGCTGGGTGAGCGGTTACGGAACGGTAGCGGGGGAGGTTACGTCGTTGAGCATTAAACCAGAAGAGATCAGTGCGATTCTTAAAGAAGAAATTGAAAAATACAACGTCGCGACCGAGTTATCGGAAGCCGGGGTGGTATTAACGGTCGGGGACGGCATCGCGCGAATTTACGGGTTGTCGGACTGCATGTCCGGAGAAATGCTGGAGTTTGATAACGGCATCTTCGGAATGGCGTTGAGCCTGGAAGAAGATAATGTTGGCTGCGTGATCTTAGGATCTGATATCGGTATTAAAGAAGGAGATCGTGTCAAGAGGACCGGACGGGTCGTGGAAGTTCCAGCGGGAGACGCGTTAATTGGCCGGGTTGTTAATGCCTTAGGACAGCCCATTGACGGCAAAGGCCACATGGAGACTACGGTCCGCCGTCCTGTTGAATATCCGGCGCCGGGCATTATTCAACGCGAGCCAGTTAAGCGCCCTCTGCAAACAGGGATTAAAGCGATTGACGCCATGATCCCGATTGGCCGTGGTCAGCGGGAATTGATTATTGGTGACCGTCAAACCGGGAAGACCGCGGTAGCAATCGACACCATTTTGAATCAAAAAGGCGAAAATGTCATTTGTGTATACGTGGGGATTGGGCAAAAGGAGTCGACGATTGCCGGGATAGTGCGGCAACTCGAGGAACGCGGCGCCATGGAATACAGCATCGTGGTGTCATCATCTGCATCTGAGCCTGCTCCCTTGCAATACTTGGCTCCTTATGCCGGTTGCGCCATGGGCGAGTACTTTCGTGACAATGGCAAGGATGTTTTGGTGGTTTACGATGACTTGTCGAAACACGCTGTAGCTTATCGCGCGATGTCCTTACTGCTTCGACGTCCGCCGGGCCGTGAAGCTTATCCGGGAGACGTTTTTTATCTTCACAGCCGTCTTTTGGAACGGGCTGCCTGCCTTAATGCAGAAAATGGGGGTGGAAGTTTGACGGCGCTGCCGGTGATTGAAACCCTGGCCGGCGATGTGTCCGCCTATATTCCCACCAACGTCATTTCGATTACCGATGGGCAAATCTTTCTGGAAAGCGATTTGTTCTTCTCGGGCATACGACCGGCGGTGAACGTCGGACTTTCCGTGTCTCGCGTGGGTGGTTCTGCGCAAATCAAAGCTATGCGGCAAGTGGCTGGCACCATGCGGCTGGACTTGGCTCAATATCGAGAACTTGCTGCGTTTTCCCAGTTCGGTTCTGATTTGGATAAGGCGACGCAGGCTCGTTTAGCGCGTGGCGTGCGAACCGTGGAAGTGTTAAAACAACCGCAATACCAGCCATTGCCGGTAGAAGAGCAAGTAGTGGTAATCTTTGCTGTAACCAAGGGCTACGTGGACGATTTGCCGGTAGAAGCTGTACGCAGTTTTGAACAGGGTTTTTTGCGATTCTTGCATGAAAATCGGCCGACAGTGCTGCAAGCAATTCGAGAGGAAAAAAGTCTGAGCGATGAGATCACCAAGAACTTGACTGAGGCTATAGAGGAATTCAAACGGACGGCGGTGTTTTAAATGGCAGGAGGACTGCAGGAACTTAATCGTCGCATCAAAAGCGTCCGCAATACTCAGCAAATTACGCGGGCGATGAAGATGGTCGCTGCAGCCAAACTCCGTAGAGCTGAAGAGCGGGCACGGCAATCACGGGATTACTTTCGGGAAATTCGTGCCATTACCTCCCGCGCCGCAAGTCGGAGCACACGAGGCCATGCCTTGTTGGAACAGCGTCCGCCGCTGCGCGCGGCGATGCTGGTGGTAACTTCCGCTCGAGGATTGGCCGGCCCGCACAACACAAATGTCTTGCGGCAGGCAACGGCTGAATTGCAGCATATGGCGACCAAGGAAAAATTCATTTTTGCCGTGGGTCGTAAAGGACGGGACTTCTTTCGGCGTCGGGGATATCCCATTATGGACGAGTTTTTAGGGGTGGGCGATGATCCGAGTTATCGTCAAGCCCGCGCAATTGCGGAAGTGGTGATTGCTCGTTTTTTGACTAAAGAAGTGGATGAGGTCTATCTGACCTATACCGAATATGTCAATGCCATGACGCAACACTCTAAAACCATCCGTATCTTGCCAGTGGAGCCGATGGGCTTTACCAATCAAGCGTTTGGGGTTCAGGGTGCCTTTGCGGTAGCGGCGGCAGGCGCAGCGGGTTCGGCACGGTTGGTGGAGACAACCTCGCCGCCAACGTCAGGGGAGACCCAAGGCTATGTGTTCGAGCCGGACACCAGCACGGTCTTTGAGGATCTGTTGCCGAGATATATTGAGGTGCTGATATACGGAGCGCTTTTGGAGTCCAAGGCCAGTGAGCAAGGCGCACGCATGACCGCTATGGATTCCGCCAGTAAGAACGCAGAAGAATTGATACGCCGAATGATCTTGATGCGAAACCGTATGCGGCAAGCTGCCATTACTCGGGAAATTGCTGAGCTAGTGGGTGGCGCCGAGGCGTTGGAATAGGAGGACGGAACGTGGCAGCGGAAGGACGAGTTGTAGAAGTACTGGGCCCGGTGGTAGAAGTAGAATTTCCTCAGGGACAACTACCGGCGATTTATAACGCGCTGAAGGTTGTGGCGGAGGATATCGGGGCACCGGGTGACGGTCCCCAAAAAAGTAGTGTATCTGAGGTCGGGTTCGAAGTTGCGTTAGAAGCTGTGCATCATGTGGGAGACAACCGGGTCAGTTGCATTGCTATGGCTTCAACAGACGGTATGGTGCGCGGGATGCGGGTGATTGACGAAGGTCATCCGATTATGGTCCCGGTGGGGAATATTACTTTGGGCCGAATGTTTAACGTGTTAGGCAACCCGATTGACGGTAAGGGTCAGGTTGCGGCGGGTGAACATTTGCCAATCCATCGCGCTGCTCCGGAATTTACCGAACTAGCGGTGGCCACAGAAATTTTCGAAACCGGGATCAAGGTGGTAGACTTGATTGCGCCATACCCCAAAGGCGGCAAAGTTGGTTTGTTTGGTGGCGCCGGCGTTGGGAAAACGGTGCTGATTATGGAGCTTATCAACAATATTGCCAAAGAACACGGTGGTTTTTCGGTTTTTGCCGGCGTAGGCGAGCGGACGCGTGAAGGCAATGACCTATACTTGGAAATGAATGAGTCCGGCGTTATTGACAAGACCGCGCTGGTTTACGGGCAAATGAACGAGCCGCCAGGAGTGCGCATGCGGGTCGCCTTGTCCGGACTAACCATGGCAGAATATTTCCGGGACCAGGAAGGCCGCGATGTGTTGTTTTTTATCGACAACATCTTTCGGTTCATTCAGGCCGGGTCCGAGGTGTCGGCGCTATTGGGCCGGATGCCGTCAGCGGTGGGATATCAACCGGTTTTGGCCACAGACGTGGGCGTATTGCAAGAACGTATTACCTCAACCAAAAAAGGGTCCATCACCTCAATCCAGGCGGTTTATGTGCCGGCTGACGACTACACTGATCCGGCACCTGCCACCACTTTTGCCCACTTGGATGCGACAACCAACCTGGAACGGCGAATTATGGAAAAGGGCATTTATCCGGCCGTAGACCCCTTGGCGTCGACGTCGAGGATTTTAGAACCGCAGACCGTGGGCGAGGAGCATTATGATGTGGCTCGTGGAGTACAGGCAGTTTTGCAGCGATACAAAGAATTGCAGGACATCATCGCGATTTTGGGTATGGATGAGTTGAGCGATGACGACAAAATGACCGTAGCCAGAGCCCGAAAGATCGAACGGTTTTTGTCGCAACCCATGTTTGTTGCAGAGCAGTTCACGGGATTGCCCGGCAAATACGTGCCGATTTCCGAGACTGTACGCGGATTTCGTGAAATTCTGGAAGGGAAGCACGACGACTTGCCAGAAATGGCGTTCTACATGGTCGGCACAATTGACGAAGCGGTCGAAAAGGCCAAGACCCTGTAGTCGGGGGGTAAAAACATGGCGACAACGTATCAATTGAGGGTAGTGACCCCGGATCGAACCGTCTACGATAAACCTGTGACGATGATTATCGTGCGCTCGACCGAAGGCGAAATTGGAATTTTGGCGCATCACGTGCATATTATTACGCCGCTCATTCCCCATATTATGACCATATACGGGGCCGATGGGAAAATGGAACACCTGAACATCGGCGGCGGCTTTCTCGAGGTCGGCGATACGACTGTGGTACTGGCAGATTCTGCGGAATGGTCAAGTGAAATTGATGTCGCCAGAGCTCAGCGGGCGCGGGAACGCGCCGTTGAAATCCTGTCTACCGGTAAGGACGATGTGGATTTGAAGCGGGCCCAAAGGGCTTTGCAGCGTGCTGAAAACCGCTTGAAGTTGGCTGGAGGGATTACCAGCCAGGCGACCACTCATTAACGAAATTTCCTTCACACATCCAGTCTCGGCAATTTGCGTCCGGGGCTGGAGTTTATTTTACCCGTCCGGTGCAGGAATTTTGGAAAGCGTCAAGAATTTGTCCAAGACAAAACTTACTGCGGCTACGCGACGGGAGGCGCAGGAAAAGCATGGGTCGCATGCAGAGACTAATAAGACTCACCGAAATCATTAAAGTTCTCAGGAAACCTGCTGTGTCCTGGTCTTTAGGGTGGTTAATTATAATACTTGGGGTTGGGTGGCGGATGACCCCCGATATCATGTATAGCGGTGGAAACTTGCACCACGCAGTGCATTGGTTTGTCTATGGCTATGATCGGGTTTGGTACCGAAACCGCACTTATGTCGATCCGACGCCTCAATCGTGGGGATGGGCAGATGCCCACTATGGACCGCTAGAAGCTATGGGACAAACAGTCATTGGGATGCAGGCTTTTTTTTTTCTAATACCGGGGGGAACTATCTTTATGTGCCAACGGTGCTGATTTTGCGTAAAAGTCCCGAGCAGGTTTTGGTTTATGAGTTAAGTGGAGGTCCTTAGCGACACTCGGTGCGAGACACAGGGGGAAAAGAAGGAAATATTGTGATGTTGTGGTATAAGGTAGGCGATATTACCAAAATTTCAGCGGATGCGATTGTAAATGCGGCTAATACCCGTTTGTTGGGTGGCGGCGGGGTGGATGGTGCAATCCACCAGGCAGCAGGTTCTGAGTTATTGGCTGCGACCGCCAAACTGGGTGGTTGCCCGGTGGGACAATCTCGGATAACCTCGGGATTTCAACTTTCTGCTCGATTTGTTATTCACACGGTTGGCCCCGTATGGAGGGGAGGCAACCACGAAGAATCTGCCCAACTGGCCAGTTGCTACCGTACTGCCCTGGATTTGGCCGAAGAATGGCAGTTGCAGTCGGTCGCTTTTCCCGCGATTTCGACTGGGATTTACGGATATCCCATGGCTGAAGCTGCCGAAATTGCTCTTGGTGCGGTGTCGCGACATCCAACTAAATATGTCCAGGACATTATCTTCGTGCTTTACAGTTCCGCGGATTACCTCATTTATAAAGAAGTGGCAGCTAAGCTAGGAATTGCTCTATCCTGGTGGGAATGTTAAGGGCCCTCGAAATCTTTGCTGACGGGAGTACCACCGCGGACAAATTTCAGTGCCCTCTAGCTCCTTTTCGGCAGTGACCAATGCACAACGATAGTCGATAACTCGGGATAATAGGTCATTACTCACCAGATTGAGCAATAGTTGTGGCACTCACTTCACGAGTCCCTCGACAAATTATTCTATCGTTTATCACCGCGGGCACCCTTTATGGCACATGGTTAGTCGTCTAGCGTACTAAATTATGCACATAGCCGCGGGGATCGGCCAGGTAGCTCCCCTATTTACCGATGGGCGGGCTTATTGATAGATCCAGAAAAATCGCAATGGCAAAGTCTTCGCGCCGATAGCGTGACTCCGTTTGTTCGTCTACAATGCTCCTTTGCCCGCTCTTTTCGTACAACTGTTGATTGTCAAGGCAGCTTAAATAGCGCTGTCGACAAAGTTTTTGCTGTCATCACCTCACTGCCGCCAGTCCCTTCCGATCGGAATCAGGTATGAAACCGCATAATCCGTGGAACAATCTGGTAGATCCAACATTTACGGAGGGATGCAAATGAAAACGGCATTGTGGGCTGCCGCAGTGGCGGCCGTGGTGTGGGTAGGAGCTTCTGTTCGAGCCGCCGTGGTTTCGCCTTTGCTCACGGCGTTTTCAGCGACTCACGCTAAACCACTAGGATTTAGTCTCAACGGCTGGGTGGAGATTCCTCCAGGGCACACTACCCAAACCCTATCATCCTTGGTCGCTCAAACAGCTCGCAGTTTACATGTTAACGGACCATTAATTACTAGTGGCGGTCCCACCTATCAGAAAATTTCCGTATCCACTACGGTTGCGGGATTCTATACCGACGTGATTGCCGAACGTTTGCAAAACGGCAGCAATTTCATCGTGGTGGATAGAACTGGAGACCAAGGTTTTCATGGGTTGAGAGAAAGTACCCAAGTTGTGAATCATGTGTTGCAGCCTTTTGGTTCCGTGCACATGTCCATCACCTTGCAAGGCGCTATTGCCGGATCGGCAATGTCAGTAGCACAGGAAGAAGCGGTGGTAAACCACGCGTTTACTGCAATCGACGCGGTCCGGGTCAACGGTATAGCGACTTCGCAATATGTTTCGATGGCCGGTGACAGCAGTCTGATTGGAGCGTCTGACAATCTTCAGGGACACCCTGTCAACATTCAAGTAGCACTCAATTACAACACCTATTGGCATCAAGAACAAATTGACGTGGGCTCTCCCCTGGTGACAGTTACCTATTAAGACTAAGGCAGCCGATTAAAATGGCATAAACTGGGCAAAATGGAAACAGGAGGATGCCTAGTCGCTCCTCAATTTACGACAGGAAGCGGGAAACAGCATGGCAAATCGTCGTCTCACCTTATTTGGCATCATTGGCGGAGCTGTCGTGGTAGCCGGGGGAATTGTGACCGTGGTGTTGCATCATGCGGCCACTCGGCCCGTTACTGTTCCGGTCACGCGAATCAGTCATCCGCATCCCCGAAGCAACCATTCGGGAAATGCGGCATCCGAACCTACCGCCGCACCGTTAATGTTGCCGGTCAACGCCCCGGTACAAAATGCCTATGGTTGGCAGTACTCGGGCGCTCTCAACGAATGGTATTTCAATCCTGGCATTACCATTGCGGCCAAGGTCGGTACCCCGGTTCACGCCGCTTGGGCGGGCACGGTAACCAAGGTCGCCGATAACCCGGCTATGGGGATGACCGTTACGGTCGCGGATGGCAATAGCTACAACACCGTGTATGGACATTTGGGGCAGGTCTCGGTAAAACAGGGACAAGTGCTAAGCCAAGGGCAGGTACTAGGAACCGTTGGCGGCAACGATATTTACAGCCATCAAACCGGGTCCCACGTGGATTTTCAAGTGTATCGAGGGAACCAAGCCATGGATCCCGAGACCTATCTTCATCCGTCGTCATAAGATTAAGGTAGGAAGACAGGGATCTTATGCCAGAGCAGCCATCAAATGCTCTGGCATTATTTTTTAACCGGGCCATATACTCTACCAAGTATCGGGGGGAGAAAGGGGCCGGAGGGGTGAAGGACCATATCTGGCAACGTGTAATGGATATTGGCGATTACATTTTGAAGAGTGGGGCTACGGTGCGTGACACCGCAAAAGTGTTTGGGGTCTCGAAAAGCACAGTGCATAAGGATGTCACCGAGCGATTGCCCAAAGTAAATGCCCACTTAGCCGACGAAGTCAAAAAAGTCCTTGAGCTGAACAAAGCCGAAAGGCATCTTCGTGGCGGCGAAGCCACCCGTCAAAAATTCCGCACACAAAACAACCTTTAGGATAGGGCAGCGTCGACCCCAAACACATAGACCGGGGTCCATCCGGGGGCGCACCCATCGCCCCCGGCGAGAATCCAGCCTCGTTGAATTGACATTCCTAACTTCCCCTTCTATAATTGCAACGACAATATGGTAATGCTCTTATCAAGAGCGGTGGAGGGACAGGCCCGATGAAGCCCGGCAACCGGCGAAACCTGCCAAGGTGCCAATCCCGACCCCTTTTTGGGGACGGATGAGAGATATGGTTTTGGACCTCTTCTCTCACGTGGAGAAGGGGATTTTTTGTGATGAGTAGGAGGTCTAGCCGTGGGACATGATTTTTTATTTACCTCAGAATCAGTAACCGAAGGCCATCCCGACAAAGTGGCTGATCAGATTTCGGATGCGATTTTGGATCGCATTTTGGCCCAGGATGGTATGGCGAGGGTGGCGGCGGAAACCGTCGTGACCACCGGACTAGCCCTTGTGGTCGGGGAGATTTCCACCACCTGCTACGTCGACATCCCTCACGTGGTTCGGGACACCATCCGCAATATTGGATATACTCGGGCCAAAATGGGATTTGACGCAGATACCGTGGCTGTTATTACCTCGATTGACGAACAGTCGCCTGATATTGCTATGGGAGTCGATCAAGCGCTTGAGTCAAGAACCGGACAAGGTGAGGATGTTGAGCGGATTGGCGCCGGGGACCAGGGCATGGTATTTGGCTATGCCTGTGACGAAACCCCGGAATTCATGCCGCTGCCAATTTCCCTGGCGCATCAACTTTCGTATCGACTCGCTGTGGTGCGCAAGGAAGACGTCTTGCCCTACCTGTGGCCAGACGGCAAGACCCAGGTGACGGTACGTTATCGCGGCGGGATTCCCGTCGGGGTTGATACGGTATTGATTTCGGCACAGCATAACGGTGACGTGAGTCAGGAAGAACTGCGCCGAGGATTGATTGAGGAGGTCATTAAACCGGTACTGGGCGAACGATGGCTAAATCCAGATACCCGTATTTTGACCAACCCTACAGGTCGGTTTGTGATTGGAGGACCCCATGGCGACTCCGGATTAACTGGCAGGAAAATTATTGTCGACACTTATGGCGGGTACGCACGCCACGGCGGCGGGGCTTTTTCCGGGAAAGACCCTACTAAAGTCGACCGTTCGGCTTCCTACGCTGCTCGTTGGGTGGCAAAAAATTTGGTGGCAGCGGGATTGGCCCATAGAGCAGAAATTCAAATAGCGTACGCAATTGGAGTCGCTAAACCGATTTCCGTTATGGTTGATACCTTTGGGACGGGAAAGCTTCCAGACCCTCAATTGGCCCAAGTGGTATGTTCGTTATTTGACCTGCGGCCCTTGGCAATTATTCGCCAACTTGACTTGCAACGTCCGATATATTTGCAAACGGCTGCCTATGGTCACTTTGGCCGTACTGATGTTGAACTGCCATGGGAATCATTGAATCGCGTCGAAGCCCTGCGCGAGGCTGCAGAACTTCAAACTAAAGTTTAAAAAGGGCATGTTTACCGCCCCTCTTCCGTATATATACGGATAGGGGGGAGCCGCAGTGGCATGGTGGGGAGCCGTTGGTCTGGTGCTAGCGTTGTACGGGGCCATGACGTTGGTGGAATGGCTGTATCAAAGGGTGAGTTTCCCCGAGTCGTGGAGCCGGGTTAATTTCGTGAGTTTAGTTGTGCGGGTAAAGAACCAGGAAGCGACCATTGAACGCACTATGCGGGAGTTGATGTCGTTATGGTCGGAGCAGCAATGGGCACATAGCGACATTGACGTGATAATCTCCGATGGAGGGTCACGGGACCAAACTGCTGTTATTGTCGAGCGTTTGGCCACTCGCTTTCCTGGTTTTAAGGTCGTCGATCCTGGATTGGACGAAGCGTCGGTGCTGAAGTTATGCAATTACCCGGTGGTGATTTGGGTTGATTATTCTCAGGGACACCGCACGGGTAGTATTGTACCTACGGTACACCAGCTTTTGGCGCAAAATCCGTTACGCAGCAAAAACTTGTCGGGATAGCAGGAAATTGCGTGCGTTTCGAGAATAGTTAATAGTATCGAGGCGACCTTGTTAGGGGTCGGTCTATATGACTATGAAGCAACGCATGGCGGATGTTTATTTATGGCTGGTGGTAGGACTAGCTATCTTAGGATGGCTAGCGCTTCCCCTGGGCTTCTATCCGACGACCCATGTTGTTACCATCCTTATCGGTATGGCAATGGTGGCGGTATCGGACATTTGGCCTTTGAAAATATCACGGGGGAGTATTGCTCTCTCGACCGCCGGATATTTTTCTGTGTTTATGATTGGTGGGCTGCCAGCCGCATCCTATGCGCTGTTATGCGGGTTAGTAATCAGTACCCTGACTCGTCCTCGCGGTGTCAAGTCGCTGTTTAATATGGCTCAATTTATTCTCAGCCTGTATGGGGCAGCCTTGGTGTACGACGCCATGATCAGTCATTTATGGCTTGCTTTGGTTGCGTTTGCCGTGGTTTCGATAGGAATTAACCACTTGCTAGTAAACGCCTACTACATAATTTTAGAAGGATCCCCAGCACTGGCCGATGCGGTACCCAGCCTCTTGTTAGACGGATTGGCATGGGTGATATCCGCCCCCCTAATTGCGATTTTTGTGTTGTTGGATCGGGCCTACCATTGGCAGGGCGCTATATTGGCGTTCTTCCCGTTTTTGTTTGTGACCTGGCTATTAGCCTCGGCCTACCAAACTCGTCGTGCGCATCAAAACACTATGGCGGTGGCGCGGGTCAGCACCGGGATTGCGCTGGCAGGGGACCGCCCCACCATTTATCAATTAATCGAACGCGCATTGCGGGATATCATGGATGTTACCGCCATTGTCATCTATGCTATGGGGCCTAACCCGCACGAATTGGTGCGGGAGTGGATTTTTCATCCACTTGGCGAAAATGCACCCTATGACAGTACTGTGCATCCTAATGAAGGCATTACCGGATGGGTGATGGAGACCCAATCCCCCGAATTGGTACCGGACAGCTTTCGGATCAGTGACCGTTGGGTTAATCCGGGTGATACCTATCCTCTACGGTCTGCCCTAATGTTGCCGATGGTCACGGAGGGGCAGTTGGTGGGCATGGTGGTGGTGGGTAATGTGCGACCGAATATCTATGACAATTTTGACCTGCGGCTGGGGATGATTATTGCAGGACAGGCGGCTATAGCGCTGCGAAAAATTGATCTGGACCACGAAACCACCAGATTAGGACGAGTTGATCCGTTAATACCTGAACTTTTTAACTATCGCCATTTCCGCAACGCTCTGCAGAGTGAACTTGATTACGCCAAAATGTATCAACGCCAGTGTGCCGTGGCATTTTTAGACATGGACCGTTTTAAATTGGTCAATGACCAGTATGGACATCTCATTGGGGATGAAGTACTACGCCAGTTGGTGGCAGTGGTCCGTAGAGAAATTCGTGCCCATGATCTCTTGGCCCGGTACGGCGGGGATGAGTTTGTGCTGTTGCTTTCGGATATTGATGTTCAGAGCGTAAAGCAGGTGTTGGACAGGATTCAAGACCGCATTGGACAGCATCAATTTTCCGGTGTGGACTTTCCCTTGGGAGTTAGCGTGGGATGGGCACTCTATCCCGAAGATGGGGAAACCTTAGAACATCTTTTGAATGTCGCGGATCAGCACATGTACCGAAACAAGGAATTAAGACGCAAAATTCACTATTGATAGCCAATTCAAAGGACAATTCTCGATTCTGGAATGCTTATCCCCATGAAAATTCGTTGAAATTGCTGTTATCAACAGAGTTATCCCCATTATCCCCAGGTGAGAACGACTGCCAAACTGTGGATTGTTCACCAGAACAAAGGCTGACGAATACTGCCGATGGATATTGTTTGACTTTTTTGGCAGCAGATGCTATATTAAGCCCGGTCGTCCTCACAGTTAGGGCGGCGCAAGAAAGGGGAAATATTCAAGTATGACCGGACGTGTCAAATGGTTCAGCGCAGAAAAAGGCTACGGCTTTTTGGAGCGTGAAGACGGCGGCGATGTATTTGTTCATTACAGTGCCATAAATGGCGAAGGTTTCCGTACGCTCAACGAAGGCGAGCGTGTCGAATTTGATGTTGTAGAGGGTGACCGTGGCCCACAGGCCGCGAACGTCGTCCGCCTATAAAGTGTAAATTTCGACAAGGGCAAGGGGCCGTTGACTCGGTCCCTTGCCTATTTGATTTGTAACGATGGTATAATGGAGTACCAGTTCAGTTGCCATGGATTGGGACAAAGCCATAAAGGGGCGAATACGCATGGAAGTCATCGTTCGCGGCAAAAATTTTGAGGTCACGGATGCTCTCAAAGAGCATGTCACCAAAAAATTGGGCAAGATGGCTAAATTGTTTGACCCCCACCCCGTAACCGCGCACGCGGTCCTGAGTGTCGAGAAGGAACGCCAGATTGTTGAAGTGACGATGCCTATTGACGGACTGCTTCTTCGCGGAGAAGAGGCGACACCGGATATGTATGCATCAGTAGATCTTGTGGTTGATAAACTCGAGAAACAATATGCAAAATTCAAGACTCGTGTGCGTCGGCGTCATGGACCGTCCGAACATCGTGTGCCACCACCTATGGACGTAGCCAACGTGGTGCGCCGTAAAACTTTTCCAGCCAAACCTATGCTGCTTGATGAGGCTTTGATGCAGATGGACCTATTGGGCCATGATTTTTTTGTTTTCACCAACGGCGAGACCGATACCATCAATGTCCTGTATCGTAGGCGTGACGGGGAATACGGGCTCCTCGAACCCCGTTGAATGAGCACTTCAAACCCCTTCTCTAAAAAGAAGGGGTTTTTTTCATTTATTGACTTGAAAAGAAGGAATCTGGAAAATCCCGTCGAAAGACTAAAATATGCCCATAGGAGGACCTATGACAATATCATGGCGGGAACTTGAAAACATCATCCTACGCATCCCCTACATTCAGGGGGCGCACGTCGTGCCGGACGAAGAGGGGCATCCGAAAGTTCATGTTCTGGCGACAGCGGTTCAGCCGCCGCGGCATATTATTCGTGAAGTCACAGCGCTTCTGCGCAGTGTCGGTTTCATGAATGCCAACGCCGATTGGGTTACTGTAGTTCAGGTACATGAGGAGGGAGATACCGCATTTTCGTCAACACGGCTTTCGATCGCGGGATTTGCGGTAGGACATAACGGCTCTGGGATTCAAGCAACATGTCGATTGAATCGTGGAGTGGAAGTGTTTGAAGCCGTGGCCATTGGCCCTTCTTTAGCGGCAGCAATGGCTATGGCAACCGTGGGTTCAGTAAACGAGGCGTTGGCTCGGCTGGATCATCTGGTATTTAACGGAGTGGACATTATCCGCAGCGGGGGCATTGAAGTAGTCCTGGTGACTGTTGTGGAGTCGGGCAATGAAGTGCTGTCGGGTAGTGCCGTATTTCGCGATACCATGGAAGATTCAGTGATTCGGGCGACTCTAGATGCGGTTAATCGTAGGTTCTTGGTATATACCGGGCAAAAAGTTTGAAAGATTCGACCAACTGAATTTGACCCGAAGCGAACAATTTATGTGGGATAGCCCCAAGAGGAGGGCACCATGTGGCGATTACGATAGGAGTAATAGCCAAATATGAAGGGTCTGGTTCGTCACCTCGTTGCAGGATTAGTTGAAGTTTTAACCGTAGGTGGAACTTTTATGCTCGACTAAAGACAGTTGGTCGGTAATAGTTGAGAGGAAGGTGGGGTGGTTATGTATCCAAAGAAGATGAGATTCTTTATTGGAGCAACAAGTCTAATTGCTTTGGGTGTTTTCGCAGACGAAGTTCACTCCCTAAGTGGATTAAACATTGGCTTTGCGATAATGGCGCTCATCACGCTCTTATCTTCGATATATGCTTTAGAGATGATACGCGGACATGGCTTAGTCTCATTTCAGTTGCCCGCGTTGGTAGCCTCAAGTATTATGTTGGGTCCGGCTCGTGCAGCTTTGATAGCACTTTTATTTACGTTTAATGGTAAAGAACTTCGTGGCCAAGTGAAATGGCCATCCCTTGTCTTTAATCGTGCCCAATTTATTATTATTGTGGGAGTTTCTTCTTGGGTTTTTACATCTTTTGGCGGGTTTGGTACATGGCTAAAGATTGAGGGAATTAATATTCCAGTGATTCTATCTTCATTAATTGCGTTTATCCTAAATGTCTCTTTTGTCAATATTGCCATCGCACTTCGGCAGAACAGATCGCTTCTGGAATCATTGAGGGTGTACATGCAGTGGGCGCTCCCTAGTGTATCCCTTCTAATTCCAATTGCTTATTTTATGGCTGCGGTTTATCATTACTCAGGCGTATGGCTAGAATTGTTCTTCCTCATCCCCCTCGCTGGCGTACGTTGGACCGTTGTGCTTGTTAAGGCTCTTCGCCAAGCTTACTTCAACACTATCCGGGTCATGTTGGCTGCCTTGGATGCCAAGGATCCATATACGTACGGCCACAGTATGCGTGTTGGCCATTACGGGATGTTGCTGGCACAGCATATGGAGATGCCGGAAGATAAGGTTGAAGGAGTACGGTTTGCCGGGA
>JAMDDZ010000068.1 GCA_023488565.1 Bacillota bacterium
CATAATATCGCGGCTATTCATGGTGTTCCCCCATTCGCAGCATTTCTAGTTGTGGATGCCCTAGCTTGGTCAGATATGCTTGATGGTTCTCGGTACCGTAAATCCATTCCTCGAGCCAACTCTGGCAACGATTGGCATCACCGGCAATGGCGGTCCATGCCTGATAAAACGCGGAATCCCGTTCATATAACCCGGCCGCATATGAGGGGTGGGCGCCAAAGGGTACGACCGCTGCTGCGGTAACGCGGAATCCAGGCAAAAGCAAGGAAGAGCGGCGCTGCCTGAGGGAACGAGCGGGGTAAATTTGTTCGGCCGTGGCCAACACGGTTCGAGCTGCTAAGGCCGCTTCCCGCATTTCTCCTACTAAGCCTTCCACATACAAGTTGCCCTCTTCGTCCGCTGCTTGCACATGGACCAAGGTGACGTCGGGCACCAGTGCTGGTACCGTGGGGATCTCTTGCCCAGTATAGGGACAGATAACGGTGCGACGGACATTATGCGGTGCCAAATCAGTCACTGGAGACCGAAGCGGCCAAAATGGCAAGCCGGCGGCTCCGGCCTCCAACCGGGCTACCATTTCAAAGTGGGTATACTCGTCGATGGCAATTTGTCCGGTTTCTACTGCACGCCGAAAAGCTGGTAATAGACCGACCCCCGGATTGCCGGCGTAGCTAAACACCACACGATCGGCTACACCGGCGGCGATCATCTGGTCATACAGTAGGTCCGGTGTAGCGCGACATAGGGTTAGATGTTGCCGATGCTGACGAATGAGTTCGTGCCCGGCCGCAAATGGAATAAGATGGCTAAAACCTGCCAAATATATGGTCATGCCATCGCGAATGTATTCGCCCGTCATTTCCGACAACGTCATTAATCGCGTAATGATTCCTCCTCTGATAACGGCGTCCAGCCTAGAGATTGCGAAATGGATTGTGCTGCCTTCAGCAAGGCGTTGCGATGGGTGGCGGCCAACTTTTGGGCAGGCATGGTTAAGTGATGTGCCGAAAGATTGATGGCCGCCACAATGTGTCCGGTGTGATCCCGAATGGGAGCAGCCATGGAGCAGAGGCCTTCATCCAATTCACGGTCTGCAACCGACACCCCTGAACGGCTTATGGCCCGGAAATCTCGTTCCAACATTTCCCAAGTAATTCGGGTGCGTGGGGTGAAACCTGGCCACGGCGGAGGTCCCAACCGCAATTGTCGTTCTGACGATGTCATCCCAAACAGCAACACTTTGCCTAGTGAGGTGGCATGCAATGGCAGCCGGGAGCCAACATCTAAGTTAGTTGATAGAATTCGTTGGGGCACGGCAGCCCGGGCCACATAAACGACGTCTTTGCCGTCTGCCACCGCTATATTACTGGCTTCTCCGGTACTACGGGTTAATTCATGCAAAATCGGAAGTGCTAGTGTCGGAATATCCAGCCCGTCTAAATACTGGCGCGAGAGTCGTAAAATTTTAGGACTTAGACGATACCTCCCGCTTTCCAACACCTTTATATATCCAAGGTCAGACAAGGTCAACAACAAACGACGTGCGGTGGCTTTGTTCAGTCCAGCAATTTTTCCAACTTCGGTGGCCGAAAGGTGGGGGTGTTCGCCGTCGAATGACTCCAAGACAGCAAATGCTTTGTCCACAGAGAGAACAAAGTATCGGGGCGTCATACTTTAGTACCGGACCTTTTCGGTGATAGTCTGGGCTTCCAGAAAGAAGCCGAGATAGTCTGGGCTTCCCACTTTGGGGCCGGTTCCTGAGCCTTTATAGCCTCCAAACGGATGCACCCCCGCCATGGCGCCAGTGGAAGAGCGATTTAGATATAGGTTGCCCACATAAAACCGATCACGGGCCTCGGCCAGTCGCTCTGGGGATCTCGTAAACACAGCGCCAGTTAATGCATACTCGCAATCGTTGGCTAAGTTCAACGCTTGATCAAAGTCATCCGCCATGGTGAAGGTAAGCGCGGGGCCAAATATCTCCTCACGAAACAGCGGAGACTCAGTCGACACTTGCGACACGATTAAGGGAGTGACGCCAAACCCAGCCGTGTCGAGTCGCCTTCCTGCGAGCGCGAGGGTGCCTTCTGAGGGAGCCAGCGCATAATACCGAAGAATTTTATCCAGAGCCTTTTGGTTGATTACCGGACCATAAGGCGCATTGTTTTCCGGTGGGCCGTACTGTGATGATACGTCGGCAGCTATAGCCGCCACCCGATCGAGCAGTTCCTGATAGATGGGCCGCATGGCAATGACCCGGGATGTTGCGGAACATTTTTGTCCTTGATACCCGAATGCTGCGGCAGAGATTTCTTGGGCCGCCCAATCCAAGTCGGCGTCGTCCGCCACTATGGTCGCATTTTTACCCCCCATCTCGGTCATGACCCGCTTAAGGTGAACTTGACCCGGTAGGAGTCCAGATGCATTTCGGTGAATTTGGGTACCCACTTGGCGAGAGCCAACAAAAGCGACAAAGCGGATGCGTGGATGGGTAACCAACGCAGGCCCAACCACTGAACCCTGGCCAGTTACCAGATTGACAACCCCCTGAGGCAACCCTGCCTCATTTAAAATGTCGAGTAATTGATGGGCAATCACCGAAGCATCTTCAGCTGGTTTAAAGACTACGGTATTGCCAGCCGCGATAGCGGCCACGATCATCCCTAGCGGAAGTGTAGTCGGAAAGTTCCATGGAGATATCACTGCACCAACCCCCAGGCTGCGATAGCGATATTGATTGAATTCCTGGGCTAGTGGCTGAATCGGACGACCTTCATCCCAACGCAAGACTTCGCGAGCGTTCCACTCAAAGTGGTCAATAGCCTCAGCGACTTCGCCGTCTGCCTGAGACCAGTTTTTTCCGACTTCGAGAGCTATCCAGGCCAACATCTGGCGACGACGCTGACGAAGCAAATGGCCCGCCCGTAGTAACACGGCAGCCCGGTCCCATACGGGAACTCGCGACCACGAAGGATAGGCCCGTTCTGCGGCCCGAACGGCGTCTTCCACGTCTGATGGATGGGCCTCGGCCATAATACCTACTACTTCGTTTGGTTCCATAGGGTTAATAGAGGGGAAGGTAGAGTGGACAGGTCGATTGTGCTCTCCCATTCGCAGAGCGTAAGTTTTACCTAAGCGGCTACGAATCGACTGAACGGTTCGCAGCATTAAGGCTTTTTCATCAGGATCGTTAAAATCGAGAAACGGTGCATTTTCAAAGGCAAATAAACCCATAAGAATCCTCCTTTAGGATGCAGCAGTGATTAGCGCGACTATAGTGCGAAGTCCTTCCATAAACAGATCACGGTCAATGTTTAACGGCGGCATGAAACGAATGACTTCGTGGCGAAGGCCTGCTGAATGCAGCACAATATGTTCCTCTAACGCTTGGTGCAAAATTTGTGCCACCAACTCGGGACCTTTGGCCCCGGAAAATTCCACGGCAATCATAAGCCCGCGCCCTCTAATATCGGCAATAGCCGATAGGGATTTCAATGGGGCTAGGATTTCTAGCGCTAATTGTCCCAAAGTCGCAGCGTGGTCCAGCAAACCTTCCTCCTCGATGGTCTTCAACGTTGCCAGGCCAGTGGCGCAGGCCAGAGGGTTGCCGCCAAAGGTGGTCCCGTGGGTGCCAGCAGGCCAGGCTTCCATGAGTTCTCGGTGACCGGCAATGGCGGACACCGGCAGGCCTCCTCCTAATGCTTTGCCCATAATCACAATGTCTGGTTCAATGGCACTATGTTGAAAGGCAAACATGCGACCAGTTCTTCCTAGGCCCGACTGCACTTCGTCCACCGCCAACAATATACCGTGCTGCATGGTGACATCCCGCAGCCATTCCAAAAATCCTTCCGGGGGGATGACATAGCCTCCTTCACCTTGAATGGGTTCAACCACCACCGCGGCAATCCGTTCCGGGCTAATTTCGTTGTCCCAGAGGGATTGGAGTTGCCGTTGGCTTTCTTGTAGCGCCTCTTGAGAGCTAAGTCCCAACCTTGTCGGGGCGGGATAGTCAATGTGATATACGGAAGGCAGCAACGGCTCGTACGCAGAGCGATACTTGGCGGCCGACGCCGTCAAGCTTAGGGCGCCGAGACTCCGTCCGTGAAATGCGCCGCGAAAGGCCACGATGCCTGGACGTCCTGTAGACCACCGGGAAAGCTTAATGGCAGCTTCTACAGCCTCGGTGCCGGAATTGCCGAAGAAGACTTGATAATCTCCCTGTAGCGTGGCCAATATGGCTTCGGCAAAATCGATTACTACATCTTGGTACCCAGTACCGCCGTAAAGGTGCAAATGACGACGGGCTTGGGCCATTAGTGCCTCTGTTACCTGCGGGTGTTGGTAGCCCAACGCGTTGACGGCAATACCGGTAGCAAGGTCCAAATATCTCTCGCCAGTGGTAGTTTCTAAATATGGACCGTGCCCTGAGGAGATATGGAGAGAGGTTTCCATGGGAACCACACCGGCAATACTGCGGCGGTATCGATCTTGAATGGCGGACATCAGAAAGACTCCTTTTTGTTTATGAATTTCCTAATTGGGATCGCACTGCGATTCATAGGTACGCAGTGCGATCCACAAAAAATTAGCGGTTGATGCTTTTGGCTTCTTCCGCCACTTGATGTGCTTCCGGCATTGATTCCGTGTGGTGCCCGGAATCAAGAGCCCAATAATAGAAGGCAATGGACACTACTGCTACAATAATATCATCCCATGGTGTCTTAATGCTAATGGTACCCACCAAATGTCCCGAATTTGCCATCAGCAAAATGAAAACAAAGTACACCACCAGCCACAAACCGCTCTTCACATCACGCCAAGACCGATTGGGATCTTTGGAAAAATAAAAGATGTAAACCACAATTCCAATAGCCGTCATCAACATAAGCCATCCGTCGGTAGGTCAACCAGTCCAATAGAAAATTAAACTACCAACTACAAAACCAATAGGTCCCAACCAATTGATGCTGCCAACTTTGTACGGTCGGTGCAGATTGGGGGCAGTGCGCCTTAATACCACTGCGCTGACGGGACCTAACATATAGGTTAAAATCGTGGCGCTAGACAAGACGCCAACCATCTTCTGCCAACTCGGAAATGGCAGGAGAAACAAGAAACCTACGACAAACGAAAGATATATTGCACTAGAAGGCACACCTTTGTCGTTGAGCGATAAGAACGTCTTAGGAAAATAACCGTTTTTGGCAAAGGCGAAAATACCTCGAGATGTTCCTGCGGAGTATACCAATCCGGTGCCAAACGGAGACAAGATTGCATCCCCGTACAAAATGACGGCTACCCAACTTAAATTCAGGGCCACGGCCAAGTTGGCATAGGGGGAGGCAAAATCGAGTGCCGCCCATCCTTTCGCTAAAGCATGGCCTGGTACCGCACCGAT
>JAMDDZ010000119.1:0-1537 GCA_023488565.1 Bacillota bacterium
GTCCCTTCTTGGGCGTATCCGTGACGTACGCGGTGATGACAAAAGAATCGTCCGGTAAATCTTTCACGACGACGCACAACCACTTGGGCCCCACCATGGTATGGGCATACCACTGATAATAGAGGAACACGTCATCGTCGCTGGTCGATTGACGCACGCATTGAGGTGTGCGCAAAACCTCGGGCACCTGGTCCAATAAAGGACGCATTTCCGGATGTCGAATAATATGGGCCATCCGCTCGTCCGTTAAACGCACCGGACGCCCTCGATAATCGTCCTCCGTCATCGTTTAGTCCCAATGCAACCCCAGC
This sequence comes from Bacillota bacterium, assembly GCA_023488565.1. GTDB lineage: Bacteria > Bacillota > Sulfobacillia > Sulfobacillales > Sulfobacillaceae > Sulfobacillus_C. The sequence goes on from JAMDDZ010000119.1 coordinate 312, forward strand.
GCGTGGTCATCGGCCACCCCCATCATCAAGACGACCGCGATCCCCGCCCGCTAGACGATGCGACGCCTGGGGGGCATCCGAAAAAATCCCGGCCACTGACCGTCTCATGGCGTCAACCCCGACAGTCTCAGAAATTTGACGCCCACGCGGAGAAATTGGATGCCGTCGACCGTCTCGCCCTCCCAAGACATCAAAGATGTTCCCCCTTCCGGTCGACAGCCCATCTCGATTCTCAGACGATCCCAATCTAAACGCCCCCTGTGACTGATAAGACTATTATACCCGAACAGAACAATTTGGAGCGGTCCAGGCGCCTTCGTAATCCGACGGCCATGGACACGACGACATCGCCCACGACAAGGTTTTCTTTGCCTCATCCTCCGACGTTAACCAAGCCACGGCCGGGGACACTTCCGAAAGTGCGGCCATGTCCGGCACCCGATACCAGTCTGAGCCAAGGGCTAGCGTCTTTCCGCCGCGCCTCCAGCCACAATCCTAGTCCCGATTGCCGCGACGACGCTGATAGGTGTCAAGACTTCAACCGACGACGATGGATCCCCCGAATCACGGACGAGTTGGAGAAGGTTGGAGAAGGACCACTATAAAAGAATGGCAGGCCCTCGGTCCCCGGTGCCGCGGTATATGCCGGAATCACAGAAGACACAGCGAGCACTGATGTCAGCATTATCGCGCTTGACCGATGCGGTTACCACGCTTTCGCGTAGGTGCACGGGGACGCCCTCTTGCATGAACGGTTGGAGCAAGTGCCTTAGAAGTAACATCGCAAGACCTGCGGCTCGCATATTGAGGTCCGTGACTGCTGGCTCATGCAATCGGAAGTCGGGTGAATAGCCCATCGTTAGATGGGCTGATTGCTCTTGGGGCGTCAGTGTCTCTAGTTGAATTCGGTCGGACAACACCACTCCACTACAAGATAAACATGGTCTTCCGGGAGCAACATAAGAAACACGCGCATTGACAGAATCTAGGCGATCTCCCGTAACCCCTATTTCCGTGCCCATATCGATCAGAGGAAGAACATATTGAATCGCCAATCGAGAAAGCAGATACCGTGGCCAATGCCTATCCATACACCCGAAGACGACGTCGACTCCCCGTAGTTCATCCAAAACTTTTGGTTCGGCAACGGATCGAGCGATCGTTTCAATATGGGTGCCCAGCTTTAAGTCGTCGAGTCTTTCTTTAAGCACCTCGACTTTCAACCG
>JAMDDZ010000119.1:1547-15406 GCA_023488565.1 Bacillota bacterium
TTCGGCAACGTCGGAGGATAGGATTCGATTCAGATTTTCTCCACCCATCCGGTCGTCGTCCACCAGCAGCAGTTCCCCCACGCCGGCCCGGACAAGCAGCTCAGCCATAAGCGAGCCTGTCCCGCTGGTTCCCACGACCGCAACCCGCATGCGTTGCAGCCGCCCCAAGGCACCGATCCCAGTAACGGCGAGAGCGCGGTCGAACATAGCACCTGGGGAGGGTACGGAAGTGGGAGGCTGTCCGTCCAAATTGAACTCGTTCCACGGCTCGCCGACCACGGTCAGACGGTCGAGCTGGGACCATCCAGTGCTTTTGGGCGCCCACACCCGGCCCATAAAGCTCTGCGATCCTCCCACAACGCTGGCAAACCATTGCCCTGGCAAGAGGTCTCGTAGGCTAGCCACTAGCTGCGGCTCCTCAAGATTATCAAACGGTGAAAAGTCCACCCAGTCTCTTGCTTCAGGATGCGTATGCAACACCACGATTCCGGCGCCACACCGCCGAGCCTCAAGGACGGCCCGGCGAAGATAGTTCGTGGAGAACGTCAGGCGATCCCGCTCCTGCACGTCAAAAGACCTTTCGTCGGGCATAATCAGTCCGTTGATGATTAATGCGGATCGTTTCGGGTGGAGGCTGGGTACAACGAGACCCAATACACCAAACTCTGGAGCATGGACGCTCCGAAACGAATACCGTAACTGCATCCAAGCTTGCTGCCACACCTCAGCCTCAACCCGGAGATTCATCACCGAGCCTCCCGACCACTATACCGCTTCTTTTCCAGCGATAGTAAAACTTTCCAATGACGGCGTGGGGTGGTCCGATTTAAAATGACGAGGAGATCAAAATAATGGACTTTGATTGTCATAGAACCACCCAGGTTTAGGGAAAAACAGCCTCCCCGGGCGCGTCGCGAAAACATTGGAATATCTCCTGTTCATACGTGAAATCATTACTACACAACAGTATCATAATGGCTGTGTACCAAATGTGTTCCGTTGCAAAAACACACAGGGGGAAAAAATATGGCTGGACAAATCATCTCCCGAGGGGACCGGACGTGGCTGATCCGGATCTTTATTGGCCGTGATCCGAAGACGGGAAAGCGGACCTATCACAACCAGACGGTCCATGGAACCAAAAAAGAAGCGCAACAGGTCCTCAACTCCTTGTTGCGCGATCATGACATGGGTTCCTTAGTGGCTCCTCAACGGCGCACGCTTAACGAATACCTAGACGAATGGTTCAAAGCGACAATGAACACGAAGGTTAGGCCCCAAACCTATGACCATTACATAGACACGGTAGACCGTTACGTGAGATCCGCTTTGGGACCGCGCAAATTGGCGACGATAAAGCCACTGGACCTTCTGAAGCTGTATTCGGAGATTCAAGAACAGGGCTTGACCCCACGAACGATCGTTACACCCACGCCTTTCTCTCGTCCGCACTGAAGCAGGCTGTCCGCTGGCAGATGCTAAGTCAGAACCCAGCGGACCGGGTCTCCGTGCCTAAGCAACAACGACGAGAGATGTACGCGCTGAGGTCGGAGGAAACGAAGCGATTCCTCACCGCCGCAGAATCCTCTCGCTGGTTTACGATGTTCTAATTCGCCCTCGTAACGGGGATGCGACCGGAAGAATACTTCGGTCTACGCTGGGAGGACATCGACTGGCAAAACGGGGTCCAGTGTGAGGGTAATACTCGCAAGTCCCAATCGTTCACTGACCACCTTGGGATTTTCGCCTGCCACCAGTAGCAACGTGGCACACGTATGAGGCAGGTTATACAGCGGAAGGTCCTCTGGGAGTTCGGCTTTCTTGACCAACGGCTTAAAGTGTCGGATTCTGAAGTTCGAATAATGAATCGGCTCCCCGTTCTTCGCTGTAAACACCAACCCGTTGTCATGCAACTTGTCTCCACGACTATGGCGTAGCTTAGCTTGTTCCACCTTCAGCGTTTTCAGCGATGCGATGAGGGTTTGAGGAATCTGTATGGTACGGCAACTTTTCTTCGTTTTTGGCTCATCCAATCGCCAGCCACCACCTTTGGCCGCCCGGACAAGCACTTTTTTCACTTGCACTCACCTACTATTATCAAATCCCGTTGAACCAACGGCCCGTGTCGGTCACGGTCAATTCCGGCCAGACCGTCGCGATTCGGGAAGTGGCGATGAATATTCGGCAAGACACGGTGTTGGTCAAGATTGGCATTCCTTCGATGAAAAGCCTGGACAAGGTGGCAGCAGCGCCCATGCTGCAACCGCCTATCGGGTGGATCCAGATCCACCTCACGGAGGCAATCCCCGTGTATCGGGTGCATACACTGAAACCGGATGGAATGATTTTTTAGGGATTACGGTCGGGATTGTCTGGAATTTCATCAGCTTCTCGTATAATGGCAGGCAAGTGACCCGTTATCACACGTGGAACTCTGTGCGTCATCCTTTTCCCAATGGCGACTATTTCATGGCCAACAACCAAGGGCATGCGGAAATCCAAGGCGACGCGTCAGGATGGACTTTTGCCATTGAAGACGCACCCGCTTTCGCCAACACCAAAATCTATTGGGATGTGAATGAAGTGACGGCGCACGGCGATGGCCGCGTCACCGGCTATGTGAATACGTGGGCGGCGGGAGCGGACAAATATCTTTTGGGAGGATGGTGGCAAATTGTCCACGGATAACGCGCGAAAACCCCAACGGATCTTTGGGATCCTTTTTATCAGCCTCATCGTCGACGTGGCCAATGTTTTTCGCTTAGTCCATGGGCCCGTGCCTTTCCCCTTCTTTCTTCCTTGGGTAGTAGCCGGGCTGGTGACGCTCTATCTGACCTTTAGCCGGCACGACTCCAAAACATTACGTATCGTCCTCTGGATCATTCTCTCCCTGGCTATCTTGTTGCTGTCCGTCTTGTCCGACGGGACCAATCTCAGTCTCTGGGTCTGGATTGCCCTTATTATCGGGCCGGTCACCACCATCCCCATACGCCAAATGGCCGCCGGAATTCTTGGATTGGCTCACATCGTGACCCAAATCGTCCTCTTACCCTTGCCGACCCACAATGCCCCCCTGTCCTATATCATCATTCAAGCAACCGGGCTCATTGGCCTTCTCCTCTGGCATCAATGGCATCGGCCCAATCTGGCTCAGGAACAGGCGTTGTGACCCAGCAAAGAGGTCCCATTCTGGTTATCGGCGCCACGGGGAATCAGGGAGGCCAAGTTGTCCGCACTCTTCAACCTGCCTCTCCCGAACCCCTTATTGGCCAAAGGGCGATGCTAATTAAAATACCTCTCAATAAGCGACAAGGCGTCTTTTGTTAAATCAGGTCCATCTTCGGTCGTCACGAGTTGTCCCGGAAACCAACGATCGTACCATGCTTTCTTCTGTTCCCATCGTTCCCGATAAGCCGGGTTATCCAAGATGCCTAGATGCTCCCAATACCATTCCCGTCCACCGGCCGTGACAGTGAAATCCGGCAGGTAAAAGCTACCATCCAAGGCGTAAAGCGGGTATTCGTAAAGGAATGGAATCTCTCGGCCTGCCAGCAAGTTACAAATGATGACTTCCGATTTCGAACGAACCATGTATTCTGTGAGCGTGCGATGAATCCGGCCTTCCTGGTACCAACTTCGATTCTCCAGGGCTGAGGGCACTACACGGACCGTGAACAATGAAGAATTTATGCCAATTAGAGCGGACTGCTCTCGCCGTCGTGACCATAGTAAGGGCGTAATATCATTTTGCAGAAACAGAACACATCGCTTGCTGGCACGGGTCAATGCCGTGTATACCAATTCGGTGGATAGAAATGCCGAACGCTTATTTGGAAGAACGAAATACACCACTTCAAACTCGCTTCCCTGCGCCTTATGCACCGATATCGCATAAGCCAAATCCAAGTTCTCTTCAATAAAGCTACTGCTCGGGACGTCGACTAGAACGTCGGGCTTTCGACTAAATTGCACTTGGAGGGTACGGATTCGGTAATCCGGATACTTCCACTTTTTCTTATCATACGCTGGAAACCACGAGAAACCAGTTTCGCCGCTGAAGACTTCGACGGGCATTTTCTTTCGAACCGACAGATCGTATGCTCAAACTGGATTGGACTGAGTCCGGTTCACTATCTGAATGACCTTATCCGCAGCCGTAATCCCCCCGATCTCACCTTTCTTCTCTAGGAACACCTGATTACTGTGTCGCTGCAACAAGGCGTTTAGATTCGATGTACCATGCTCCTCCGCCCGGTACGGCGTAATGACTTGATGGGTATCGGGATCGGTGTTGTTCTTGAACGCCTCGTACCACAACCGATGTCGGTCGGCTTCGTCGAATCTCGTTCCGGTCTGTTCTTCCATATTTTGAACGATTTGATCTATCAACTTCCCATACAAGTCGTCCGGAGTTTCCCAATACACAACGGGCAAATCTTTGTCAATGCGTCCACCTTCCTGAAGTCTTGAGAGAAGAAGTTCACCCCGATCAGTCGCAGCACTATCATCGGGATGATGCAAGAACGCATCTGCTAACTCCATAATGCCTGTACCGTTGCCAGTGATGTGATTTGACATCTGCCGGATGTTAATAATCATTTGCGCGTGGCAGTCAGGATAGGATGTATCGACCCATTCAATTAAGTCAGCAAAAAATCTTCCCCGTCCTATCGGAGGTAACTGGTTAGGATCGCCGACCAGAATGAGGCGTTGAATCGCGTGCGGATCAATGGCGCGAAATAGCGTCGCAATAGTTTCCAAGTTGAGCATTGAGGCTTCGTCAATAATGTAAGTTGAGAGTTCGATCGCTCTAGCTCCCCCTTCGCGACGGAAATAACCATCCTTAAGCCATCCCAATCGAGCCAAGAAGGCGTGCACTGTTTGTGCAGGCCTTTGCGTGGCTTGCCGAATGCGATCGGCTGCTTTTCCCGTGGGGGCAAGCAACACAACCGGCGCCCCCGCACCATGAACCCGTTCCACGGCTTGGAAGATACTGCGGATAACCGTCGTCTTCCCAGTTCCAGCGTACCCTGAGATAACATTCAAGGGCCTAACAAACGTTTTGGCACACTGCTGGGCTTGGGATCGGATGACACGACGGTATTCGTCAGGTGCCTGTTCACGGATAGGGCTACTTACGTCGGATAGCCAATCCATCCACCTATCTTCCGTTAGAGGGGTCTTTAATTGGATATCGGCCCGTCCGGCAAGACGGACGCACACGTCTTCGACGAGACGCTCATCCTCGTACACCGTACGCAAGTAGACATAGCGCCCCTGGTCCATTTGGCGAACGACGAGACGCTGGTTGATAAATCCCTGGTACAAGTCAATGTAACGACTATGAAAGATCGCCGCCTTCCATTCCGGGAGATGCGCCAAACGATCGTTGACAAGTTCGAGCACTCGAGTTTCTGAGAGAAAGATGTGCGCGGGTTCCTCGCGCAGTACATCCACCATCAGTGCTCGTAATCGGCTTTCGTGATCTAAGTCGATCGTATAAGGCTCACCCAGTTCCGGCGATGGGAACATGCCACGGTCAATGGTATGAAAATTTACGTGGTCAGTTGTCCCCTTTCCCAGATACGATTCCACGATTCGGTACGGATTTTCGGAAAGCCCCTTTAGGTCATACAGCATCGGATTGTCTAGAAAATTCTTCAGGTGCGCAGGATTCAACGCAAACCGCGAGAAGGTCTCCGCCAGGAACACTCGTTGACTGTCCGTGAGCAGCACCCAGGTTTTTCGGCAGGTCTTTAACTGGTGTTCGGTAATATCCCAGCTCGGCGCAGCCTTGCCATCTAACACGGAAAACAGATGATTCTTCGCCTGCCTTTCTCGACCGGCGAGACACTCTCTTTTGAAAAACGATGCCGCCCCGTCGATTCGCAGGTGGGATAGCACAATGGGCAGACCGGGGAACAAACCACGCGATTTCCACAACTCCGCGATTAAACCGTCCAACCACCGCAGCCGTATATCCCAATTATCGGTCTTGTCTCCCACATCCTTTAGGATGACGACCAGCTTTCGGAAGCGCTCAACCATTCCGAGAGCATCGTCATCGGAAACATGTCGCGTTGCATACTTAAAATTTTCGGGATTGTCGGCAAGATATAAAAATTTTCCCAGTAACTCTGGCCGATCTTCAAAAACGTGATAAGGTAAACGCACCCCCTCATCGGGATAGGTGGTGGTGACGAGGCGCTGCCAAACCATACCCTGAGCATACTTTTTCAAAACGTCGGGACTAAGGCCTTCGTAAAACATTTCATCGCCAACCGTTTTCACACGCGACATCCCAACCACAACATAACAATTTGTACCCTCGCCGCTAAATGGGTTGCTATAATTTGCATGATAGAAGATCAAACTTTTCCCGGGTTCCACCTTACGGAAGAACTCAGCAGCAGACTCGCGTCGTTTACCATTATCGTATTTGCCGTCTGTTTTTACCGCATCAGTATACATTTCTTCATAAGGCCAAACACATACGGATGCAGGCGGCATCACCCAGCGCTTGGCTTTGGTGGAGCGGAAAAACTCAGGCGGGTTGGAATAAGCCGCCACCGACTGTTCGCCAAAAGCATTACTTGTTGAGGCACATGGAGGTACATAGTCTTGAATTTGCTCGAAATTCATACCTGAGAATTTCTCTTCAATTGACAGACTTCGATTTTCTGGGATGAATCGCCCCAGAAAGGATCTCTCACCTACACAATATACATTCGCACCCGGATGGCGACAGATTTTCCCGTTCCAACCGTCATCGTGCCACGCCAATCTGGCAGTAATGTGATTTGCCATGCGTCACCCTCCAATGAAATTCTAAAAACCTATGCCGTAATATCTTTGGATAGAGTACCTTGCTTAGTTGGGGATGAAGCCCCCTAAACAGAGTATAGGAACCCATTACAATATGAGGTAATGCAAATGCATCTCCTGTCAGAGGCTGTAACTATTGTTCAAAGCCGATCATCAGTTCAATCCGTAGGCGCCTTATGTTCCAACTCAATGGATGCAAGGCCCAGGGCCCCGTGCGCCCTACGTTTCGTGGATTTGCACGTCAACGGCCGTATCTTCACTCCGAACTTCGTACCGCTTTTCCACCTTGCCATATACGTTGACTAGCTGGTGGCTTGTCGAGAACGAATTGTCTACCAAAAAGCTCTTGCTCTCAAACATAAGTTCTTCAATTGCTTCTGACCGCTGTTCAGTCCATTCGAGTTGTTCTTTGCAAAGTTTTTCAACACGCTTAATCAGCGTCAGGTTGCCGATATTCTCCGTGTCGTCGTCTGGCATCATCACGAACAAGTAATCTCTTGCGCGACTGATGGATACGTTTATGATATTGAGTTTATTGAGAAACATCTCCTTCGACGCAGAGATGGACGGAGGCGGGTTAAACAGAGCAATAATAATGTCGCATTCGTCACCTTGGAATCCATGGATTGTTCCAACCTGAACATTGATGTTCGTCGGCAATGTGGTCGATACCATCAGTTTGTCAATTAAGTCAGCCTGCGCCCGATACGGTGCGATGAGTCCGATGCGGAAAAGTTCATCGCCGTGCGCTAAGTCGATTAATGAAGACAGATACTTTACAAACTCGAAAGCAAAAAGGGCAGAATACACTTGATAGTTGCTCTTGCTTTGTAAACGCTTAGGGCGGTAGATGCTTTCGTATTTGCTTACTGGGAACTTTACGATGTTGAGAGGTTTCACCTCGATAAAATCCTCAACAAGTAATGGGCGTCGACTATCTGAGGAACGGTGGTGCCGCAAAACCCCGCCGTAAGCAAACCGACTGAACACTTCCCCGATTTCCGGAATGCTTCGGTATTGAGTGGTCAGGAGTTCAACATGATACGAATGCGGAACCGTCGTCGGTTTGGTAAACGATTGGAGTTCTACCATAGTATAGATGTTTTCGTTTTTCCATAAGTCTACACTACTAATCGGTTCTATCTGGAAGGGGTCTCCCGCGATGACGAACTTCGTAGGCGTTTTGGCATAAAGAGGGAGAGCGATGTTAACGAGCGGAATCATCGAGGCTTCGTCAATAATGATATAGTCCCAGTTCAATGCATTCAAATGGAGTCTGGTGCTTTCGTCTGGCATGAAGTAGTCATACGGGAAACGGGCAATCGTCGTCACGGTCACATTTCTTGGGAAGGTCCGAATATCAAACGTCTTGTCACGGAAGACCCCGCTTTGCTCAATGATACTGTCGTTTGTCGCGCCAAAGCGAACCAGCCAATCGAGGTAACTATGGTCTTCGCCCATGCTCTCCATCAAGCGAAGTACCAGGACATCTGCCGCCTTGTTTGTCGGGGTCAAGACAAGAACCTTCGCATTATCTGTTTCTCTCATCATGGGGAGAATAACTTCTCGTGCCAGATGCGTGGTCTTGCCAGTTCCGGGCGGGCCAAACACAAACTCAATGTTCTCGCAGAGATTACGTTGCATATCGTAATCATCATCGAGACCCAGTTGAGAGAACGCTCTTCGTAGCTCTTGCACGAGGAACACCGGGTTTTTTGCCTCTATTTTTGCTTCAGTGACCTGCGATAAAGCTACCCCATCAATTTCCGCATTCGTTCGAAGCTTTGCCCTTAACGTGTAAGACTTCACGCTCACCACTTCTACAGCTACCTTAATCATCGGCTGATTGGCAAAGTGCAGTTCCAGAGGAATATCTGCGAGATCTTCCATGGACTGCGGAATATGGCGGCTTGGATGCTTCAAAATCAGGGTTCGGGAGGTCCCTTCCTCACGCTCTACTTTCGAGAACGTGATAGAAATCTCGCGGCTGTTGGCATAGTTTTCGTCGCTGTTCAGCGCCTCCAATTCAAGCAAGGCTTTGAACCACCTATAAGAGTATCTTCCGGAATTCAACGCCTGTTGTGTTAATTCATCAAGCCGAGCGATTTCTGCTATCTCGTGTGCGCTTCGCTGTTTGGCCTGTTCAATTTTCTTGCTGAAATCCACCGATGGCTTCGAATAATCGTCCTCGTCGGAGGAAGTGCTTTGTTGGACATCAGCGGGAGTCTCCGTGGCCTCTTTAGGCGCGGAAAGAGCCCGCTTGGAGATTTCCTTAGCCACCCGAAAAACCCCCGAGTTAACTGAAGCATCCTCTTCTTCTGGTGAATCATCGTTATCATCGTCATCCACCGGAGAATTGCCAGTCCGCTCTTTGGCACGAAATGTTTGCACAAATCGCTCAATCTCTTCTCGAGGAATACCCGATAAGGCATCTGCTAACTCGAGTTTCGCCCGTTGTTCGTCGGTTAAATAATTCTCTGCGCCTTTGCCTTCGGATTCTTCCGCGATGCCTAGAAACTGAAGCAGTTCTTTGGATGCATCACTAGTCAAGTCATATTTCGGACACAGTGTTTGCAATGTTAGTTTTGCGGCGGAAACCAGTTCCCCTTCAAGGTTAAGCAACCACGGCTCTTTTCGGAGGGTAGTCGCGTCGAGCGAATCAAATCGGTCGCGTCGTGTCGTACGAAAAAAATACTCGTAAGTTCCGCTCAAATTATACCAGCGAAAAGCTGGTGAAGATGTGATTTTCAATAACTGTTCCCAGATCAGCATCGAATTGCCTGGTATGACATGGCCCATTATTTCTTGGTAGCCATCAATATACCGATCAATCCATTTTTGACCCCAAGTCGAACGTGGCCATATTTTCTTGATTTGAAGGACTTGCTGATAGCTAAGTTCTCGGGATAAAATCTTCGGTTCATCTTTCACGCCGAGTTCGGTCAAAAAGCTAATCAAAACTTTTTTGCTGCTCGCGCCAACAAGATTTAGGTATTCGTCAAACTCGACAAATCGGGTGTCTGGCTTATATTGAAACCACTGGCGTAGCGATTCCCATGGGAAGTAGAGAGTGTTGGCTTTGCCTCGATAGGTTTCCTCTTCCTTTAGGGTGCGAAATAAGATGAAATCAATTTTGTTCAAGAGATGAATAAAAGACTCGATCTCAGCTTGGGGGGCACTCCTTATAGTATTGAAGAATTTCTTAAAATGTGGCGTTGTATCTAAGCCGGTATGATTATCTCGGTATTGCGGCAATATCTTATTATAAATCTCGTCCTTCAGGGACGGAGTTGTGACACCTAGTTGAGTGAGAAACGCCGCAGTGTCTTCATTCTCTAGCAAGGCACTATTTACTGTTTCGTAATCGCTGCTGTCCTCTGTAGGCACGAACAGTATCGCCTGCCCCTGTTTGTCAAACGCAGCAACTGCCTTTCTATCTTGATTTATGAACACTGCCTTACTTTTTATTTGTTTGGTTCGATGACTCGAGTCCGCAACATATTGATAAAATTCATGCAGCCAACTAATCGGTTGAGCCTCAATAAATCCTTCGGTAATGGATGCTATGACATGGTTATGGTCATATCCGCCCAGTGTGATCGCGTCTATGTATTGGGCCAATGGTAGGTTGGTCCGGACAGTTTCTTCCCGGCCAAAGGATGTGAAGACCCACTTGGCGTTTTTATTGTCGCACAACGCAGCCAACTGCTGATTGGAAAAAACATCAGCAATCTGAGGAACGGATGCCCAATACGCATTGTCAGCATCGACAAACCCATCAGAACTCGGTAACAATGCGTCCTTATTGAATGCGTCTTTCATGGTCGAGTAGAATGGCTTGAACGAGATCCTATTGCGGTCATTAATGTCGCTAAATTTACTAGGATCATACGGAACAAATTCAAAGATATGGTCATCGATAAGAGTTGTTTCACATTGTCGTCCGATTTCTTTGAGATAGGTAAGGCTGTCTGCAGCTAATTGCGCAAGTAATTGGATCATTTCTTTGTTATGTGGTTCACCCGCTTTTATCCCCTCGCGACTATCTGTTAATAGAAACGGAGCATGAATCAGAAAATTAAGGCCAGTCGCCTCTTTCGTTGAGAAAAAGCAAAAAGCTGGATGATTTGTGCTCTCTAGTTTACCAACTGCGTTCAAAGCGAACCCCACAAAATATGGATGACCATCTAAGGAATCGCGGCCAAAAACCAAGAACCTGTCCTCAACGATTCCCTCGTCTCTTTCTTGACACATAGTAACGAATTGGGCGGTCGTCTCCCCAAATACCATGTCTTTTTCGACCGATTTGCGGTACCGTCCAACTTTTTCTGAGCATTCAAAGGTAATCTCTTTTAAGTTCGTCAAAAACAAAACAGGATAAGTCAATGCGCGCAGTTTCCCGTAGACATCATCATAGGCTTCTGCCCGTTGGCGATCAGGATGGTTAAAAGGAAACACGAACAATGTCTCCTCGGGCTTTCTTCCGATATAATCGGTATCAATTCGGACAGGAACGATGAACCGTTCAATTCTGAAATAGAAATTCGGATCGTACACGCTCGGAGTCTGCGTGTATTGAAACACGGCCTTAAATCCCACGCCAAACTTACCAATTGATGCGGCGGTTTTGTTGGAATTCGCAATAGATGTTATCGCATTAATATCTCCCAACCGCCCACTTTGGGCGGCTTCGTCTTCTGTCTCGGGGTCTGACACCGAAAAACGTCTTGTCCCATTGTGAGCAAAGACAAGCTCATTGTCGCCTAACACAAAACGCGCCGATGTCGCTCCGGCATCATCGGCATTTTGAAGCAATTCATAGATAAAATGCGCCTGATCGGAGTATTTCTCCACAACGCTAGTCTTAACCCCACGCATTGACGGTTTGTCAAGCATGTCAGCATTTTCCGCCCTATCTTTCGACAGAGCAGAAAAATAGAGTTCTTCCTGTCGGTTCAAGATATTTCCTCCATATAGCTTTTTATTTCATCCGCTCACCCATTGCATCTAGCATTATTCAGTAGCGATTCGATTACCATGCATACTTTCGTTCACAATCCAACAATAACACATGATAATATCTGTCGATAACAATTGACCAGGTAATCCGCACCTAATTTTTCGATTGGCGAGTAATTCCTATCACTGGCGTTGTGGGGACAATTTTTCGCGACACGTTCATCGAAGCGAACGGAATTAATCACGGCGGAAGTCGGAGCCTAGCGCGCTTGCGCAGACATTGGTGGCGCCTTATCGGAAATATTGGGGCATCATTGATTCTACTTGATTTGGCGATTCGGCAGTCTGGCTACAGAGAGCCCATCAACACGTCGGTACTGGCGTTTGGAAGTCACTGAAAAAATTCGATGGACCAGAGAAATCCCATGGATGCTCCGTCATCGCGAAATAAGTCCCAGACTTATCCAAGATATTACCGATGTCATCGAAACCCTATCCCACATATGGCAACCATATCTTAAGTGAACGCTGATCGAGTGCCCGTCACAGCACTTCCATTCAAGTCGCATATGATGACATGGCCTCCCAACATCTGAGCGTCTCGTAATTGTCGGTCCTGTAATCCTCCATTCGGTCCCACCTTGCCGATCATATACACGGGTTCACCCGTTGCGGTTTCGGCATAAAAGTCTACTAAGCCGAAGGCAGGAAATATTGTAAGATTTTTGTAGCCCGCATTCACCACATACTCTTGCATCGCCAGCTCCCACTCTTGGGGAATAATCCTTCCTCCCCCACTTGAGGGATCCAAATGCACTGTGTAAAGGGCTCGCATGGGCCTAATTTGAATGGCGCGCTCGCGGTCCAAGCGGTCAAGCCGAGTGCGGCGGCGGGACTCTAGTTCGCGTAGCCTGACCGTGGCTTGATTAATCAGCGCGCTATTGCGGTTATCATTATTCGTGCTTTGATAGCGCGTCAGCCGCTCGAGTAATTGCTGGTACTGCCCATCAAAGGCGCGTCGCAAGTATTGCGCCTTCTTGTCTACCACCACCTCGCGGACTTGGCGTATTCGATTCATCTCGCTGAGTGCGGTCCGTAAAGCCTGTCGTTCAAAATCTCGAATGTCGAACGTCGTAGTCGTTGTTCGGACGTTCGTCCACGCTTCAGCAAACCACCAATACGGGTCGAGACGAATCCATTGACCAGAGGCCCGCCGAGCCCAATGGACGGTGGTAGCATAAATTTCTTGACCGTTGCCATCGCCCACAGAAATTTGAAATCCCACCACATCTAATGGCTCCGGAGTCGCATAGGCTCTCGTCAGAACTGGCGTGGAAGCCATGACAGATTCCGATGCCAGTTGATCGGCAACCAAATACAGAGGGCTATCGCGGTCAATATCGCCGGACCCTATCATTGCCGGATTCATGTCCCAGTCGCGTCCTTTCAAAGCATCACGCACGGCCCTTGGTATACGCCCCACTTCCCAGTGACCGGTGCTATCAGACAGCGTAATACCGTGTGTCCTGAATACCTCTTGCGTGAAGTCGCTGTAGACTCGTTCTGGAAGATGACTCGCGATCAACCGAAATTGTTCGGTTCGCAGCTTCGGCAAGTCCACCGCATCACTGTCTAATCGCTCTCGCTCCGCCAATTCCAATAAGCGCTGGTGTTCCTCCGACAAGGTGCGGTCTAGTCCGGCAACAATCTCGTCTAATGATTGCCGTCCCATAATACAATCTTCCATGATGGCGGCAAGCGACCCCCAGCGCCCTTCCAAAATATCTCCGAGAAAATTGTAGACCAATTCCTCCCCCAAATCGTGGGCCATTTGCTCCATTTTCCGCAAGAGATGCTGCAGCACATCCCCTTCTCGGGTGTTGGCCGCCACCATATTAAACACCAAGACTTCACGCGTTTGCCCGATGCGATGAATACGCCCCATCCTTTGCTCCAAGCGATTGGGATTCCAAGGAATGTCGTAATTAATCATCTGTCGACAAAATTGCAGGTTGATGGATTCGCCACCCGCATCGGTTGCCAGCATCACCACGGCGCAATCACGGAAATTGATA
>JAMDDZ010000119.1:15416-24166 GCA_023488565.1 Bacillota bacterium
GCGCCACCGCGTGATCCCGGAAAAATTCCACTTGTTGATGGCGCTGTTCCATCGATTGCTCACCCACGATCGTCGCAATAGCGTCGCTCCCAAGTCGCTCTGCAAGACGACGCACCAGATACCGCAGGGTATCGCGGGCCTCCGTAAAGATTAAGAGTTTTTCTCCCCGGGCCAGTAACCCCGATTCCCCAAACAGCGTGGTTTCCAGTTCCTGATATTTTCGTTCGGTCCCGCGACTTTGCACGTCTGTGGCTAGGGAGATCAAACGATCCAACTGAAATATTTCATCCTGCAGCGCTTCGGTATCAATTTCCGTGATTGCGCCCACGACCTCATCATCGGCAAGGCTTTCCTCATCGACGTCCGCATCGTCCGGGTCTTCCAGGGACGCCCACTGCTCTTGCCACCGACTGCGCTCCTCCAATGTTTGCGTGAGCAAGGTGCCTAAGCGTTCACGGCGTCGCACCAGCGACAAGGTAATCGCCTCGAGCGAGGAACTTAACCGGCGTTGCAGCAACATCATTGCAAAAGCCGTTCCCCCGTTATTCTTTTTCTGCGCTTGATTGAAGTGCTTCTGCACATACTGCGTAACCGCTTCATACAACGCAAGCTCCTCTGGGGTCAGGTCAAAGGCAACAGTCTTGGTGGTCCGCGGGGGGAAAATGGGCGTCCCATCAAAATTCACCATGGATTCCTTGAGGCGACGAATGATATACGGGTTGGCCCGTTCGCGCATCACTTGCTCGGGATCCACTTCTTGAAAGACATCCGGATCGATAAGTCGCATTAGATGGCGAAAATTTTCCGGATCGCCTTTATGCGGGGTGGCAGTTAATAAAAGACATTGAGGAACATCGGGCAAAAGCGCCTCGCCCAAGCGGTAGATTTGGGTGCGTGCGACCTTTTGAACCTTCTTCCCCTGTGTATAGGCCGCCATTTTGTGCGCCTCATCGACGATCACTAAATCCCAGTCGACCGCCGTAGCCAAGGCCTTCACTTCCGGGCGGGCGCCCCAATAGACCGATGCCAAACACCGGGAGGTCTCGGTAAAGGGGTTGCCATGGCCATCCCATGTATTGCGATTAATTATCCGAAAGGACTCCCCGAATTTCTCCTGTAATTCGTTTTGCCACTGGGTCAACACCAGTGGCGGCACCAAGATGAGAACACGATCAGCCAGTCCACGGACACGCAATTCCCGAATCAGCATCCCCGCCATGATGGTTTTTCCGGCGCCCGGATCGTCGGCGAGGAGAAACCGCACCAAGGGGGTCTGCAACATCCGTCCGTACACCGCTTCGACCTGATGGGGTAGTGGGAGAACCTGACGATTCCCCCGTGATCGCGCCGCCGAGAATCGGCGGTCCGCGGCTAGAATCATCCCTTGAATGGCTTGCACCATCCGCTCGGCCTGAGGTGGCTCGCCATCCGTCCCCAATCCCCCCTGCAATCGATGCACAGCAGTGAGTTGGTAGGTGTCAAGGACGGATTCAAAATAGGTACGCGATGTGCGCCCGAGCGCCTCCACAATGTAGTACGTCTCATCCATCGCCTCGCAGCGTTTAATTTCTACGGGCTCGGGCCAAAAGCTCCCCTCCACCCACTCACCTACGGTTAACATTGCATCTCTCCTTTACGACTCCGCAAATATCCGCAATTCCACAGGAACCGTCAAATACAGAGATGCGGTCCCTTCGGTCACGTCAACGAGACGGAGTTCTCCCTGACCGCCCGGAGGGTAGGCTGCTTCATGAATGGTCAGCATCACGTCGTAATAGCGGTCTAAAACATCACCCGTTGCGTCACACACCATGGTGGGGGCATTCGAGATGCGTTGGCCCTGCCAATAAAGAGCCAACTGAATATTTCTCGGCGGTCTTTGGGGCGAGACGCGTTGTTTTTGAAAGAGCTTGACCCGAAATGCATAGGTCGTCACAGTGCGTTCTTCCGTCACGACTTCCACATCCACCGGTCCACTGCCCATGGCGTCGCGGGCACGTATAGGTCGATACTCGATCACGGGCACGACCGCCTCTTGCGGCATGGGACCTCCATGCACGAACCGTGTCCCGCCGCCGGCCCCTCCAAAGCGGCTGAGCCCTTGAGGGATGACCGCTTCCCATCCCGTTAAGCCCAGATAGGACAAGTCCCAAGGTTCGGTGCCTGGCGGCGCAGTTAAGTCCCGTCCCAGCTTGAATCGATGGTTCCCATCCACCACCGTTCCGCTCACTGGCTCAACCTTGTTCCACGCGGCCACCTCTTGGGCTTGGTAGAGAAACCCGTGATCGGCCGTGATCACGATCCGGGCTGCCTGATACGATCGCGCTAACTTCTCCACGGCCCCCTCGAGCTGCTGCAAGGCCAACTCCACTCCCTCAAAGGTGCGTCCCTCCGTCGTTGCTTTATCGCCCATGGCATCAATGACATTATGGTAAAGATAGATCACCCTAAGACCTCGCACCCGGTCTAACCCGTCTTTCACAGGCATGGTCATGAGGTCGTCTAGATTCATGGCATCAAAGGCGGGATGATGGGCTTTTAAGATCGCCGCCCGATTATCCAAGCCTTGCGTGCTCCGCTGGTCCCGCAACACTACGCCCTGCTCGGTCATACCAAGTGTACGTCCCGGCAAAAGACTCGCCATGCCTAATTGCGTATAGGTTGGCAAGACGGCCTGCATGGGCGTGATTTTCACGGTCTTGGCGGCTGTACGCCGCGTTAGTCGCTCTTGCAATTCCACTGCCGCTTCATACCGGAGAGCGTCGGAAATCACCACGAAAATGCGCTCCGAGGTCTTCGCGACCGCGCGGGCCAAGAAATGTTCGTAAAATTCCGTCTGCCTTACGACATCCTCCGAAAACCACCCAGGAGTCCATGTGGACTCTGCCCACTGAGCTAACTCCGGGAGGAAATGGTGCGTATACCAGTTGTCTAACCGAACCCACGCGAGTTCCAGCCACTCCGGGTTTTGTAGGGACTGGACGGCTGCTGCAAGCTTTCGATACGCCGCATCGACCCGGTAGAGAGAGTCCGCATAGAGACGGACCATGGAGGATATCCCCATCGACCTCTGCTCGGGCCACCTCCGCCTAATCGCTTCCAATTGCCAGCTCGCCTCCACCGCTTGATAGGCTGACTCCCAGTCGCCAAACCAGGGTCGCGTGTGTCGGCTCTGGAGTGCCGCGAGCCACTCCTCGGGCTGATCCACTTCGTGCACCAAGGCGTCGACCGAGCGGTGCAGTATCATCTCATCGATCCACGGACCGGTGTCGCAGGCGGCCATATCCACCTCACGTAAAGCCTCGAACAAATCCCGATCATGAGCCCAATCGACCAACCATGGACGCATGGCGTCCCGCAAGTCCGGTCGGCTCAGCCAATCATCCATGAGCATCCGACACGCATGCGGCTTCGCAACCCGCAGGTCGGGCATTTTGTTATTAAACCCCGGAATCTGCACCTGTAAGTGATTCACCACCAATACGTCGCGGAGTGTTGACAGTTGATCGACCCGCTCAGGAATGCCCCAATGGTCCTGCATCCAGCGCCAAAAGGCATCGGCCCCAAAATATTTACGCACCGCGTCCCACCATGCCCCCGTGTCTTTCCACAACAAGGCCCCTAACACGGTCGAGGTGTTTAGCACAGCTTGGTTGGTTATCACGGCCAGCATCGCCAACTGCAGGTCTTGCACCGTAGAGTGTTCCGGCAAAAGCCGCTCGAGGCGATGAATCCGATCCTGGCTGCGAAAGAAGCGAGCATGGCGCTCGAGTGCCGAGCGTGGGATGTTCTGAAGGCCAAGCCGGGTTCTCACGAGTCCCATCGCATCCGCTTCAAACACCTGACCATACAGTTCCATATCCCACAGCCAGTTATCTTCTGGCGCAGGATGTTCAAAGGGTGCGTAGACCAGATAGGAACTGTCGGTGTCGACCACCTCCAGCTGATATTTGGTCTCCAGCACGTTATTCGGGCTGAGTTCCCACAGTTTGACGTTCACGGTCTGCAACGCGTCTCGCAGCACCTCCCGATCGCGGTCTCCCTCCGGCTCATACCAAAACACCACCCGGCGCCATTGCGAGTCCTGCGACAATTGGTTGATCAACAAGGTGAGCTCATCCATCACAGTCCCTCACTTTACCGGAGCCAAGGCCGGTTGCAACCTGGCATAATTGACCTTGACCCCATCATCCAGGTCGAGTGCAATCCGTTGATTCGCTAAGTCGGCCAGCACCTGGTCGTAGCGCACACACTCCTCTTGCCGGGCTCGCAGCTCCTCCAGACGCGACTCCAAAATCTGCCGCTCTGCACGGCTGAGCGTGGTCGCCGCCAATCGTCCTTCTAACCCGCGCATCTCTTCAGCCACGCGCCGCTGCAGGGGTTGCAAATGTTCCAGACGCACGCGAGCGATGGCGTCAGGATGATAGCGATGAAGATAAAGCAGTGCGCGAAATCCTTTTTTTGGACCGGAATCAAAGAGCCAGTAAATCGGACGTTTACTATACACCTTACAATGGTCCTTAAAAAACTCCTGCATGAAATAGCGGCGGAGCCTTGTCACCGCATCGTCCTCCACTCGCCGGTCCACGTGTTCGGCCAGCCACTGCATGTTCTCCGCCACCGATGAGGCCCCATAAAGTGCCGTCAGAAATTCTTCCAGACGACTTATCACATCGGACTCGAAATAGCGATCGTCGGTGAAAAGCACGATTCCATCCGTAACCGGTTGAAAGGTCTGATACCGGGTCGGATCCCAATCCCCTCCAGCAAACGCCAGCCCAGCCGTATCAAGGCTATAGCGCCCCATGAGGCAGCCAATGAAATAGGACAGGAAGGACTTCGCATCCCACGCCTCGTCCGCTCGACGCAACGTGATATCATCATCCGGCACATCGGGCGTCAACTCATCTTGCAATCCATAGAGATTAATAAACATCCGGTTTAATTCGCGTTCGTTGGCCTGCATCTGGCGAAATCGCTGCTCCGCATGATCATGCCATGCCGCGTATGCCTCGGCCATCGTGGAAACCCCTAACCCATATTTGACGAGAGGGTGCTGGGTAAAATTCCACGAGGTCTCAAAATCGTCCCAGTCTTCCTGGGAAATGCGGATGTTCTGTTCTGCTAACTGGTCCACTTCGGGCTTTATTGAATCACTCATAATGAGGGGCAGCGAAGCAATGTTGCCGACTTGAAAATGAAGTGTCGGATTAATAATCTTTAAGAACGATACAGAAAGGCGGCTTGCCATAAAGCCTAAAATATAGTGATAGTCCTCTGGAAATATAGACGACCCACTGACGTCAAACAAAAATCCAGCTGGCGTATACCGCACGCCAAATTTACTAGAACTAATATCCGTCCATGTGATGCCTGGGAGGAAATAGAACTGCTCGTTTGAAATTTTCCATCCTAGGTTATCGCCAATTTCTGGATAGGCGGCCCTGGTGTTGTCCTTTATCGCTCTTCCGTCATCCATCCAATTAACCACATAGTCTTGATTACCATACCATTTGCGGAACTCGCCACCTTTGTTATAAGGGAACCACTTATGTCCGCTCGAGATAGCCTCTTGCGAGCTCTTCATGTTCGTACCGAACTGATGATAGCCAATTTCATGCCAATATCGGAGGAACCGATCGTTATCCCCAGTTCTCATTCCAATCCGGGGTTTCGCTATTATCTCTAACGGTGTACCCGTCTTGAAAATGTTCCGAACCGCGTCGGATGCCCAATAGGCGATAGGAGACCCGGGGATAGCCTGAAATTGCTCTTGGTTTACCCGAAACTTATCAGCATGGGCTTCAACGAGGCGACTCTCTTTATCGTCACTTGAAAGATACTCGGTCAGCCGAACGTATGTCGTTGCATAATCCTTAATGGGCGCTATACGTAGAACGAAGGTGGTAGTCTGCACAACCCAACCTTGCAATTCCTCGAAAGCACGCGGTCCCAAATGAAGCATATTGACTATAGTCGTAGTCTCCAGTACATGCTGTCGCAGTGCTTCAAAAGTACTCAAGAACATCCACGATTGTTGATTGATCGTTGCCGTAAAGGAGCCTAATTTCGTCATGTCTATACATCGTAATAAGAACGCGGCAAACAAATCAGCCTTACCCATTGAATATTGGTCCTTAAGATAACGTGCCATATCGGTGTTCATTCCCCGCGCACCCATGTAAGGGGGATTTGTGACGACGACATCATACGATTGGTTCAGCAATTTGGTCTGCACGGTCAGGTGCTCCAACAATGCTAATTCATCCTGACGCCCGGGATCGAATAGAGAGCCGATTCCATGGGTCGCTATTTCCCCCAGTGCGCTGCGAATCGCCTCGTAGTCGATGGCTGGTGGGCGAATGAGGGATCCAAGGTTTTGTGCATCCACGAAGGAATCAAGCCACGCCTTAATCTGTTTGTGATGGAGCGAGGTATGAGCGGCCAACAATTGTGCCAAAGCTTCACGGTCCGTCGTTCGCGTATCCTTAATGGATAGAACCCGTGGCACCGGAGGTTTTGCCAAGATACGTGTGGAATAGGCGGATGCTTTCATTAAGAGCGCAAATCCCGCCAATTGTGCAGCACGCGGATCAATCTCCAGTCCATAGAGATTGTTCTCTAAAATCAACCGAGGAATCTCTCGACTCGGATAGCCCGCGTTCTCATAGATCTCGTAGAGCACATCGAAAGCATATACCAAAATATGCCCAGAACCACAGGCAGGGTCCATAATCGTTATCTCTTCGGGCTGAAGATTTACCCTCGCCAAAGAGGCCATCTGCTCGTAAACCGCTGGAGGTTGCTCAGAATCATAAAGGAAATAGCGCCAACGACTTTTTGGGGCATAATCCGGGTGAGACTCCTTCCAGAGGCGCCCTACCGAATTTTCCACCATGTAACGAACGATCCATTCCGGGGTGAAGAGTTGGGTCGCCGCGGCAATGTTTTCGGAGCCAATTTTCTTTCCCGCTTTGAGGTCCTTGAAGACGGCGTCCTTTTGGTCTGCAATGTAATACTGATAGAGCCAGCCTATTACTTCAACTTCCTGGAAATCCTGTTCTGCGACGTTATGCACCAACTGGGTGATGACGGAATCCGTATGGAGTAGGTGGTTCGGCAACAACAACTCCGTATAATCATTCAACTTCTCAAACAAAAACGGCATGGTCGCATGCAATTGATTACATTGCTCGATGAGCAGTTGCCGGAAGGCCCTATCTCGCTGTCCCGTGCGCATTGCCTCATCCAGCATCGGTACGTCGATTGGCCATAACAGATCTGCATAGTGCAAGAGAATATCCGGATCGACTTGGCCTGGGGTACGACTGGAGAGCACGCGAATATGGGTAGGCAAATAATCATGGACTTCCATATAGCGAATAGCCACGAACCGATTAAACCACGTGTATGCCACTTCTTCCACGAGGGCCGTGAACCCACGTTGATGCCAAGCCTTATTAAGAGACTCCACCGCGTTACGCCACGCCATCGGATACTGTGTCTGTCCAATCGTCAAATAATCCCCGTGGGTCGCATAGCTAATCGGATGATCGGACGTCATCCCCAATCGCTCAGCTTCCACAGCTACTTGCTCCATCAACTGTCTTCGGGCTGTGGTGGCAAACGTTTTGAGTGCCGATTTGTTCATTCTTCAGTCCTCCGTCGCATCGATAACGATGATGCCTTCTGATTGCAAAATCTCTAAGCATTGGATTTGGATTTCCTCGAGGTACGCAGCCAGCTCACTAGATGAAGTAATTTGTCTGGGCGCTCCCCCAACTGCTGTGCGCCGCAAAACCTGCCGGAAGGGAATCACGTGCCGGCCATCGTGGGGTTTTTGGTCTAATCCCTTGATTGCCCGATGTAGGTCCCCCAGTCGCTTTCCTACCTGCGTAAGATTGGCCAGGACCAATGACAGGGTCTCCGCCTCGTTGTAGGTATTCACTGTAGCGAGCACCGCATCGGCCAACCTATTGATTTCCTCAGGTAGCGATGGATGCTCAGCCCGAATGCGCATCACCTCGGTGGTCGCCCGGTCAATCTCGGCTGCATGACGCAATTTCTCTTCGGCTACAGACGCATCGAGGGCCGCCCTTAGGTCGCCGCACAGCTTAGGCAATGACGGGATCTGCATGTACGGTTCCTCGGCGTGCAAGACCCCTTTGATGCTGTGTTGGAGCGATTGCACTAAGGGATATTCCGTCGCGAGCCCGATATCAGCGGCCAACCCGGTGATCACGTCCACGGCCTCGTCAAATCGCTCACGAGGGGATTTGAAATAAAAGCCGGTGAGTTGCTCCATGCGCTCCACGACGTCCGGCCACCGCGCCGCGTTGTTGATAAACGCGTGGACAAGGTCCTGTCCCGCGCGGTCCTTAGGCAAGGCAGCTAAATCCCCTTCTAATATTGTTATAGCCGAGGTGCCCGGATAGGAATACGCGGGATTTTCTTTCTTTTTGATGGCCTTCACTTCATACAATGGTGTGAGCACCTTGGTATCCAATTGAGCGCGAATGACGGTGCCGACGGCATCGTAGCTATCCTCCAAATCGTCCGTGTACCCGAAGTGTTCGTGCAACATGCGCGCCACTTGCGTGCGTTCCGATGCAGGCATCGCCACAATAAGATCGACAATCACTTTCGGCTGGTCCGCGATTTTTACCAGGCGGTCGGGTAACTGCGGATCATCCGCGGTCAGCGGCACCATATTATAGGCGAGCCGAATCCGCTGCATGCTCAAGAGAACC
>JAMDDZ010000066.1:0-4918 GCA_023488565.1 Bacillota bacterium
TTTGCCAATTCCTGGGTTACTTCCGTCGACCATCGAAATTGCCCAAACCTATCAAATGATGGTGCAGACTGCTCAGCCTCAAAATGCTACAACGCCAAACCAACCCACAGGCTCTCCTTATGACGAGACGTCTCAATGGACTCAGCCAACTCCACCCACTACTAATGTGACGTATTTGACACAGCCGAATGGCTGTGGGGCGTAGAGGGAATCCACAGGCTGGCCCGCACCGTAGAGTCACCAATGATTGCTTCGCGTTAGTTCACTTGTATCGTTTGGTCCGCCATGACAGTATATGCCGGCAACGCCAACGCATTGGGGTCCTTGGCATAGACTGCAACGGTGTAGGTACCGGGATCGGTTGGTGTCCAGGTATAGGTATCGGTTCCAAACCCTCGTTGAATCCAGACACCGCCCGGGGTTTCAATCCAAAACTGATAGACTGGGTCGGTAATTCCTTGAGCTGTTCCTGTTACCGTTATTGCACTACCTGCCGTAGCCAATGTTGGAGCACTAAGGGACACCGAGCTACCCACGTTGATCACCGTATCAAAGTAGTATGTGTCCTGCCATAACCCTTTTGCGACGTCCTGTGCATCAAGAGCGTACACGGCAATGGTGTAACTGCCCGCTGCCAAATTCGACAATGTAAAAGTTGAATTAGTACTGTAATTTTGCGCTAGAATCCATCGGTTATTAGGACCGTGCACCCAGAACTGATAAAGCGGGGTTCCGCCCATGTCGCTCGCTGTGGCTGTAAAAGTCGCTGAACTGCCGGGAGACTCTTGAATCGAAGGGGTGGTGACCGAAAGGGCTGACACCATTGGTTGACCGGGCGCAGCTTGGTAGGTCACAGACGATTTACTGTAATAGGACCAACGTGAAGCACCGACGGACTTGGCGTACACAATCCATTGATAGGTTCCGGGAACAGATTCTCGGATTTGGTAGCTGTTATGATTCGAGAATGTACCAGACGATGTCCAGATATTCGTTGCAGGGTCATAGACCCAAAATTGATATTCAGGATTGGCAAGCGGAGCCTCGGCTGAAGCGGTGACAATTGATCCTACGATGGGAGCGGTAGTGCTGAAGCTAATATGGAGAGGCGAATCTACTTCAAAAGCAGGGCTTGTGGCCGTGACTGGAGGATCCTGACTCGGATCGCTCACTGTAACGGTTTGGCTTCCGGGACTCGAAAAGGTTATTTGAAACTGGCTGATTCCGTTTTGAAACGACACTTGGGTGGGAAATTGCGCGGCACTGTCGGTGGTATAAATGGAAGCCGTGCCATTAAAATTCGTAACAGGGTTTCCCTCACCGTTGTCAGCCGTTACCGTGACTGTAATCGGTTGGCCTGCCTCAACGGTCGGGCCAATTCCTGATATGTTGAAACTTGCGATGGCCTGAGTGCTCCAAAGATTCGCAAGTTCATCCCAATGCGGTTGTCCAAGCCCTGTAACAGGATTCCAAGTGCCAGGCTGGGACGAGGTTACGGTATAGTAACCATTGGCTCCCCATAATGCTTGGGAAAAGGCATCGGGATGCAGCCTAGCGGTATTAAACAACAAGGGACTAATGTTGCCGAGTCCGGGTGCCGATTGACTTACCATCTGCGGGGTTCCCTCAAGGTCGGCAAGCCATCCCGCAGTCAAGGGGGTAGATAAGCTGGTTCCGCCATAACCAACATCTTCGCCCTGATACACTCCGAGAAGACCCGGGATTCCCGCCAGAGAGGAAATGTCAGGGACCCCCATTCCAGAGGCGTTGGGAGGAACGAATCCCGATTGCCAACTTGGAACCGGAGTCGTGGAATAACCACCACTTGACGCCCGGTTGGGAGCCAGATAAGCTTGAGCGATCGACAGGGGAAGCCCGTTTAAGTAATCTCCGCCCCATGACTTGGCAATGGCCGGACCGCTGGCTGAGGTCATGTTGCCATTGCTGTTGTAAGTAGCAGGAGAGGCTAAGTCTAGACCGCCTATTGTCGTAATTCCGGGTTGCGAATCACCCGTTGAAACGCCAAGAAGATCTGTATTAGGTGACCCGTCCCAAGCCCCGAAATCTCCGCTACCCATTAGGATGGTGATGCCCTCAGTCACGCAGGCGTCGACCAAAGGAGTCAAAGTTTGCGGATCTTCTCCCCAAAACTGGTAACTAATAGTGGCAACCTTAGCGGTAGATTGCTGGCTTAAGAGATTTAGCATGGATTCCAATGGATCATTATACTCCGTGTAAGGATAGCTATACTCTACGATATTGCCACCGGGGTCAACAGAGGCAACAGCTTGGAGATCCAGGTTGCTTTCCACGGCCATGATACTGTTGGTCATCGCGGTGGTAGCGCCATCCAATAGATTATATTGTACGGTGGGCATCGGCAGCCCTTGAAGGTTCATCAAGGTTTGCAGATCGGCAATGCTGGGCAATTGCCCGATGTCCATGATAGCCACACCGGGACGCGAGGTTGCACTGCTGCTTTGGATCACTCCAGAAGAGCCCAGAACTTTTGTCAATTGGACTCCCGTCAAGGGGTCTAAAACATTAGTGTTGCCGGTAAATGGGGGAAGCGATAAAGAGACTGGTATCTGTTGCCCATTGCTTAATGTCACGGTGAAAGACAGCGTATCGCTGTTCGGATCGGACTGAACGCTAGCGAGTTCCAACTGCCAAAGAGCATTGTTGGAATCAGGAAATCCGGTTCCAGAAGGCCAATACTCTATGTAGGATGATGAGGAATCGCCGATGTTGGTAATTTGCGTAATAGGCAGGCTTTGACCATCAGAAGCCGTGGCCGCCAGTATGAGGTTAAACGGCAGGCCAGCCGGCAGTGAAGTCATAATGTTCGGGTTCCACGATAAGATATCGACTTGGTCACCGTTTGGTGCATAAAACGGGAGGTTGATCACGGGCGCTTGCTGGAAATCAAAAACATTCACGGCATTAGAGGCATTTTTCGTCTGACTTGTTGTGGTGGGCGTAACATGGTCTGTCTTAGCGGCAATCTTAAGGGACGGGGCAAAGTGACTGGAGTCAGAAATTTTAATCGGGGACAAGCCGGAGATGCCCCAAATATCGCTCGATATCGGAAATCCGTTATGGACAGCCGATACCGGAATTTTTGCCGTGATAATGAAACCGTTGTGTCCAGTAACAGTCCATCCCGACGTTTCTAAGGAGCGGGTGACGTTATCAATGAGGGACTGAGATGGGCCAAATCGCACCCTCATTTGTGAAGGCGTCAAGAAATGGTGGAACAACGGATTGCCGGGAGTGCTTACGGCATTGCTGTATGAGGCCAGAGAGCTTACCAGCGACGAATTGGCCACCACTACACTGACCGTCCGGGATTGGTTTAGGTGTGCAACGGCACCTAAGTCGCTCCTCAAAGTCGATTCTTGGTATACGGGTGTATGGGGCAGTTTAGAGACCCACTGGCCTAAGGTGGCTATTGTTAAGGGCTGATGAATTGTTTTATGAGCGGCACCAGCACCAAAAACCCCCAAACTTAGACTTATCAACGATCCGGCCATCAACGGATGAATCCATTTGAACAAAAAGGCACCTTCTTCACAGAGCGAGTCTGGATAATCTTTCCTCCCTTAAATTTCGACATGGTTCCGGAATTTCCTGCAAATGGGGCCAACGGATAGGGACAATCCGCCGATTCCCAAGGACGCACAGAATTTCGCTTTTTTGACATTGCCAGAGTGTTCCATAATCTATGGTCGTGCCACAAATCTATTGAGGTAAAGAACGCATCGACGATCATCAAGTGCCGGCGAATCTCACGGTATCCTATTATTTTCAGAGAATGACACGTCCTTTACTGGCGACAGACCCTATGCCAATGGCGTTAACGGTATCTATACGGGTCAGGCGCACCATTGGCATGGGGTCTATGGCCGGTCATTCAGAGCTAGCCTAATAGCACTTGTGCAAGTCCAACAGCACTGACACAATGATGCAAGGAAAATTGATGCTGCTGTTATGTCACTGAATCCCCATGGAGTGCTTGAAGTTAAGACATCTACTCCCGAAACAATATCTCCAACTTGAAGGCTTCCCCCAGTTCAGTGTGGGATAATACTTTCACTTCAACTCATAGGACTCAATATGCCCGCGCTGATTGCAGATCCAAATACGGTCCAAGGTGGATTCCGGGAACCGCAATTTTTCCCGCCGATTCAGGAGTGACAAGTCGGTCCGTTGTCACTGTTGGTAATCCTGCGGGAGCGGGAATTCCCGCACCCCAATCCGCCCCGCTCGACTCCATCAGTCGAGGAGGGGCGTCGGGGCAGCGGTCGGATCGCCCTCGTCTGGAAACCCTTGATACACCAAAAACGTTTGGTCGATCACACTCCGAATCAGGTTCTTGATCCACGTTTCTTGGCGCACCATCATCCGCAGGGCGGAAGGAATTCCGGAAATGAGCGGCTGCTCTGATCCCCGGGCGTTGAGCACACAGCGGGCAATGGCCATGAAATCAATGGGGTCGTTTTTGGACCGACGATGGTCAGCGTGCCGTTCTTCCGCCGTCATGGTTGGGCTCAAGAGCCTGACGGTCCAGCCATGCGCGGCCAATTGCCGTGCCACGGGTTCATGCTAGGGGCCGATGGGTTCGATGCCGGCGATGATGTGGGTCACCCCGATTTGGACGCGCCCATGCCTCCGCCCGTTCAATGACGCGGTGTACGCCCTGTTGATGCGGACCAAAGCCAAACGGCGCTTTAATAGCTTCGAGAACGCCAGGGGGTTCTATGTTTTGGTATCCGGATTTTCCCGCCCATTAGGCCAGGGTTTCCTGCAACACCCTGTTCTCTCCGAACGATCCTCAATCGTCACATCGCGAGCGCGCGATGATATGGCTCCCCCGGACTATTGACGAGGAACGGTTGGGCTGCTATCATGGGTTTAA
>JAMDDZ010000066.1:4928-5320 GCA_023488565.1 Bacillota bacterium
ATAGAGCTATAGAATAACGGAGGTATTGATCGATGGATCCAGACAGAGCGTTTAAAGATGCCATCTATGAGCAGATTGCCCGGATTGGGCGGGCAGTGGCGCATCCCCGGCGCTTAGAATTGCTTGACCTTCTCTGCCAAGGGCCGACGACAGTGGAGACCTTGGCGCGGAAAAGCGCGATGTCGGTGGGCAGTACGTCACAGCACTTGCAACATCTGAAAGATGCCCATTTGGTCCGTGTAGAACCCCGGGGAGCCGCTCGGTTTTACCACCTGACTGATGCGGCGACCTGCGAGCTCTTTCGCAGTCTTCGAGGGCTCGCCGAGCGCTACTATGCCGACATGCGGGCCATCACTGAGGCGTTTGTCCGCGATCGGGAAGCCCTGGAGACG
>JAMDDZ010000031.1 GCA_023488565.1 Bacillota bacterium
CTGCGACATTCTCTTTGTCTAGCGCTGTGACAACGGGTTTTGGACTACCGATCGACGCAAGTTTGACCATTTGCGGAACGCAATCAAACTCCACACGGTCTCCACAACGCCAAAGGGCCAGGTGCCCGCTAAAAATCCGTAGCTTGCGGATCCTAAACAGGAGAGGGCAAATGCAAAAGTAAACCATGGAGAACGTGATTCTAAGGCATAAAATACCATCATCAGGGTCACTACAGTTGCGCCGTAGGCAGTTAGCATGGGAGACCTCCTTGGGCTTCCTATAGAAAGCCTTATCTACGGAACTATTCTAAACCAGCTATTACTGCATAGAACTACGCTGACCTGCATTAATTTTATGGCCCTCGGGCAAAAGCGCCTCAGAGTATACTGAAACATCGACAGATCTGACCATATCCCCCAGTGTTTCTATGGCACGAACGTAAACGGCATCACTTGGTTGATCCTAATGGATTTTCCTGGGCCAATCATACGGCGATCTTCAACGAGCTCAAACAATCTGCAAATGGAATTTCGATGCGACTGCATTATCTCACGGTGGATTACCTGAGATCTATGGGTACTAATGGCATTCGTTGG
The DNA here is from genome assembly GCA_023488565.1 of Bacillota bacterium. GTDB lineage: Bacteria > Bacillota > Sulfobacillia > Sulfobacillales > Sulfobacillaceae > Sulfobacillus_C. The sequence goes on from JAMDDZ010000031.1 coordinate 598, forward strand.
CCGGTCTAAAAAATGCCGCAGGTGCGTTAGAAGGAACACCGCGTCTGTATGTCGACGGTCAATTTAACTATCCCGACAGCAAAACTCCAAGTCTATGATGTAAACCTGAAGACCAACGTTGGGTATATTATCGTTTGAATCCCGCAGGGATGGACCAATTGGCACGTCAATTTCAACATTGGACTCTCTTGGGCACCGGAACATGAATTGAGTTTGCCCATAAAACCCTGCTAAGCTTCTCTGTTAGGGATTTAAAATCCATGCCAACATCATGGTTGACAATTACGGTGTATCCGTATATAAGTATATCATAATTAGGTGATATTGAATGTATGAGACTAGAGCTGAGCTTTTCCGTGCGTTGGGCGATCCGACCAGACTTCGAATCTTAGCACTACTCCGGGTAAGGCAAGCTTGCGTTTGCGAATTGGTCGAATTGCTGCCGATGAGTCAGCCAGCGGTTTCTCAGCACCTCCGTAAACTCAAGCAAGTAGGTTTGGTATCGGAGCGCCGCCAAAAATATTGGACGTATTATGCATTACGGGATGATGTGTCACCTGCCGTGAGAGAACTTGTGCGTGATTTGCCACAGGTTCCTGATCAAGAGGAATGGCTAAGTGCCCATCGGGTGGACACCGTGTGTCAACCATTACCAAATCCCGACGCTAGCCGCCTTATCACTATTAGTGGTGGGTAAATGCGCGTCAAGGGGATGTCTTAAACTAAAAAGTTCATGACAGGGGGAAAAAATGTGGATGCTAAGATGAAGGAATTGGTGGCCATTGCAGCCTCCGTGGCCAGTGGGTGCACATCTTGTCTGGAGACCCATATGACTTTAGCACGGCAGGCAGGAGCAGATTCCCGCGACATTCAAACCGTGATCAATATTGCGCGGGCTGTTCGATTGCAGGGCATTACTACGATTGATGATTTGGCTGGCAAGTGGGCGCAAGGGGAGCCAATCTCCGTTATCGTGGGCGAAAGTTGTGGTCCGGGTTGCAATTGTTAATTGAGGAGGATGCAACATGATGATTGAGATTTATGATCCGGAATTGTGTTGTTCCACCGGAGTGTGTGGTTCGGCGCCAGATCCCGCGCTAGTCCGTGCCGAAGAAACCCTGACTCGCCTGCAATCCGAAGGCGCTATTGTGAAGCGCTATCAACTCAGCCGGCAGGCCACAGCGTTTACGGAGAATCCTGTCGTCTATCGGACGTTGTTGGAATCCGGCACTGCGGCCCTACCAATCACTGCCATTGACGGTGTGGTGCATTTTGTGGGACGGTATCCGACCTATGACGAAGTGCAGGTACTAATATTGGATAACACAGTAAAGAAAGGTTAACGTCTATGCGATATTTGTTCTTTTCGGGCAAAGGCGGCGTGGGTAAAACCTCTTTGGCATCATCCACAGCGGTCATGTTAGCAGATGCCGGACAACGGGTTCTGTTGGTGACGACGGATCCTGCCTCTAATCTGGCTGACGTATTCGAACAAACAATTGGCCCGGAACCTATAGCCATATCGCAAGTTCCTGGATTAAGAGCTCAGGAGATTGACGCGGAAGCATCTGCCGCAGCTTACCGTGAAAGGGCATTGGGCCCTCTTCGCGGAGTGCTCCCGGATTCCATGATTAGTACGTTGGCGGAGCAAATGAGCGGCCCATGCACTGTGGAAATTGCCGGGTTTGATGAATTTGTTCATGCCATGTTCTTAGCAGACTATGATGTGATTGTGTTCGATACCGCACCCACTGGACACACCTTGCGGCTTTTGGCGTTACCTTCGGCATGGTCTGTCCATATTACCGAAAGTGAGCAAGGGTCGGGTCAGACGTGTATTGGTCCGGTAGAACAGTTGCAAACTTCCAAAGGGGAATATGAAGCGGCATTGGGGCTGTTGCAAGATCCATCGAAAACCACATTCATTCTGGTTACCCAGCCGGAAAGGGCGGCGGTCAAGGAAACAGTGCGAGCCGCTAAAGAACTGGACGAATTGTCCATTGTTAAACCGCAAATTGTGGTCAACGGCGTAATTCCCGAAGAGGCCAGCAATCACCCCTTCTTTGCCTCCCGTCGTCGAATGCAGCTGAGGGCACTAGATGGGTTAGTTCAGGAGTTTAACGTGAAGCCTATTCAAGTGCCCTTGTTGGAAAATGAAGTCAAAGGTATTAAAGCCCTGCGTGCCTTGGGAAAGTGGGTGTCAGACGATGTCTGCGCTGTTCGGTGACCACTCAACCCGATTCTTCTTGGCAGGTAAGGGCGGAGTAGGGAAGACCACACTTGCGGTGGCCATTGCTGTGCAAAATGCCCGTAATGGGACGAAGACGCTGTTAATGACTACGGATCCCGCCTCTCACATTGGGTTGGTGTTGGAAAGCGAAATCGGTAAAGATCCTACGGCGGTCACGGGGGTTCCTGGGCTGTATGCTGCTCGCATTGATCCCCGAGAAGAGACGGCCCGTTACCAACAGGCGGTTTTGGCAGAAGCACGGGAACGGTACATGGCGGACACCGTATTGCGCATGGAGGAAGAACTGAATTCCCCGTGCACCGAGGAAGTGGCGGTGTTTCGGCGGTTTCTTTGGGCTTTGTTAACCGAGGAATATGATACGGTGGTTTTCGATACCGCCCCCACAGGACATACGCTGCGACTGCTAGGATTACCCTTGAGTTATAGCCAGCAAATTGCGGTAAAGGCACAAGGATCGGAAGAAAGCCGTGCGGTGGATCAAGAAGAAGCGGCAACAATGCATCGAGCTATGGCGATGTTGCAAGATCGCCACACAACAACATTTGCCTGGGTAGTATACCCCGAGTCCACGCCAATCCAGGAAGCTCATCGCGGAGCCCAGGATCTCAGAACCATCGGCATCGAAACTGGTGCGGTTATAGTGAACCAGGTGCTACCGGAAGAAGTGTGTGTACACCCGTTGTTTAAAAAACGTTATGCGATGCAACAGCGGTATATTGCGAATCTCGGAGAACAATTTCCGGGCGCAACTATTGTTAAGGTACCGTTGCAAGCAGAAGATGTCATTGGCTTGACGGCATTGGATGATCTGGTGGAGTCCATAGGTATTTGGGACTGATAACGAGACCTCTAAAAATATGGAGGAGGAGATTGTTATGGGGAAAATAGCTATTGTAGTGATGTCGGGAAAGGACAACCCACCCCGTGCAATGTCGGGTTTGCACGTGGCCAAGTGGATTTACGATGCGCGCTACGAAAATGGCATCGGAGATGTGGAGGTGTTTTTGTTCACTGAAGGACTGCGGGTGATAGGGGACACTGAAGGGGAAATGGCGCATCTAGTCCATGAATTGATTGAGGCGGGCATTGTCGTGGGAGGGTGCAGCAATCAACTGAACAGTTGGGGGCTGGTTGACGAGGCCAAATCGGCAGGCATTTTTGCAGAATTTGCCCGGGATGCTTTTTCGCGCTACGCGCGTGAAGGCTATACCGTCATGACGTTTTAACATGACAACGCCGAAGACGGAGGAGATAGGGGATAATACTGTGACCTGGTATTGGCCCGAGTGGGCTGCAAGTGCGTCATTGCCCCCATTTCAGGTGCGGGATACGGAATCCAGTCATGGTTGGTATGCCCAAGTTGCAAAAACCATTACCTTCAAAGATCTGGTGAAATTTCATGGCCATGCCTGCGACGGGCTCTTCCGAGGCGCTTCAGCCATTGCTGTAGCTATGCCGATGCTGTTTCCTGATGGGGTGATTGACCGTACCGATTTGCGTGTACTGTCGCGCAACAGTCCTTGTTTAGGTGATGTGGCTGCCTACTTGACGGGAGGTCGGGTCCGCTTCAACAGTCAGGACGTGCAAAACAAGCCAGGAGTCTGGTTTATCATCCAGCAGATGTCTACGGAAAAAACCATTCGGGTAGAGGAGAATATAGGGGTCTATCCGCAAGATCTCAGTGACGAAGAGGCTCAACTGGTGTCGTCGCGATTGGCTACGCCAGAACAATTGGATCGACTGCAAGCCGCACAATGGCATTGGATCCAAAATGTTTTGTTGAAGACGCCCTGGGCGGAGCTTTACACCATCCAAGCGGTTCCTCAATTTGTCTGGCAGGATGTTCCTTATGATCATATAGGTCTTCGGACCGATGTGCTTTTTAAGAACGCACCCCGTATCCATGATTCTTGATGTCTCAGAACTCTTCCGTGCCGGGACTTATGAGCGAGTGTGGGGGGATAACGTGAAGAAAAGGGTTCGTCAGGACCACCTAGCACATAGCGGGCTATGGCAGTTGCTGCTTGACGGAAGCACGGATCCAGATGAGAGTTTTCATGATCCCACAGCGATTTCCGACCCCCATGCATCAGAATGCATCAGGTAGGGCCGCAGTCCCTGATTTGTGGCAAGTGGCTCATGAAAATTTGCGTGGTCATCGGCTTGCGCGATAATAGGTGTTGGATTCATCGGCAGGATATCCTACGTGGCAGGGGGCAGGAACCGGCTGAAAGGTTTGTTGAGTAGTCTATAGGAGACCAACAGGAGACCGGTGACCCCTTGATTAAAGGCTGTGGTATATGCGCGTCACTACCAGCACATGATTAAGAACCGTGACCGTGGCGGTTCACTCAATCGGCTGAAACATAAACTCTCGCACTTGAATCAGGGTAGTAAAGATCCTGTCCTGGTCCCCTGGGCTAATCGCGGCAAAGGCGAGATGCGACACAATGACCTCT
>JAMDDZ010000146.1 GCA_023488565.1 Bacillota bacterium
CTACGGATAATTTGTTGTTCGGCAATCGTAATGTACGCATTAATTGCGGCCACGAGTCAGGAAGCACTCTTCATAACCATGATTTTACTACTCTTTATAAGTACAAGCGGTTTAGACTTTATTGGTCATCAAAAACAACCATGGCAACAAATGTTAGATGGCATTATCATCCTGGTCATTGCTAGTGCTAGCATATTTCTGCTTAAGGGCATAGGCCCCATCCTATCAAGCTCGTGCCTAGTGCTTTCGACCCCTTGGCTCACATCGCACCTTATTCCAAAAATTCCTTGGCTGATTCCAGCAGGGTTCTGTATTATCAGCGGTGGAGCTCACGGTGCCGTGGGTGTAATGGACGGTTTGGTAGTCAGTCTCCTTATTGGCATAACGTGGTGGCACCAACGATGCCTGATAAACGAATCGCGACCGATTCTATCTCGATCTCCGATATCCGATCGAGAATCCGATGTCGCCCGCTTACTTGTAGCTGGAAATACGTATAAGTCTATTGCTGATAAATTATACATCACCGAAGGCACTGTAAAAACCTACGTTTGGCGCATGTCGAGAAAGCTCGGTACTCGAGGACGTACCGAGTTAATTCAAAAGCTTCAGAGTTTTTTATGAGAAAGGACCATGATGATGCGAGTAGGAATTGACTTAGTACCCTTGGAACGATTTCGGCAATTTGTGGCATGGTACGAAAGCGGCCACATCTTGCAACGGCTGGGCCCTTGGGTGTCAGAAGTTAATTTACCGCTTTATACCCAGGTCGCAATAGTTTGGGCATTTAAGGAAGCTTATGCAAAGGCCTTGGGCGTTGGGATACGTCAATTACCGCCCCTGCCGTTGGATATCATAATTCGGGCGAATGGCCACTATATCGAATCCCCCAGTGCTGAACGCTTGCTTCGAGCGATATGGATCCCGTACCCCAATAGCCTAGCGTGTGTCGTGTGGTGTGAAGACCCTCGTTCTCCTAAACGCCCGTTGGAAACATCTCTGGGAGAACGACCTGACAGTTCAAATAACCACCACCGATATCCACCGTTATTAGGCTGGAACCCCGTAGAGTTCACCCCCCTTATATTGTGCGCGAGCGAAATCGCTATACGTAGTCAATATGCGCTAGCCTATGTTAGTTTGCCCGCCAGGTCACGCTGCCAAACACCCCGTATTCCGTTAGGTCGATCACGCATCGGGCACGAGGAGGGGCGTGCCCTCTTGTGTGGGGTTCTCAGGCAACTCGTTACCCCTCCTTTGTCGTCCAGTGAAATTGCTGTATGTCGCGGACCGGGGGGAGAACCCCAACTTAAAGTCAGGGCTCAGGCCCAACAACAATTACAACAGGTCGGTATTGATGATTTGAGTATTTCTGTCTCTCATACACCGGTTGACGTGGTTGTAATTGTTAATTGGGTTCATCCAAGTCATGCAAAAGTCCATGCTTGTGCGCCCAAATAGTTAATTCTGTTCGCCTCCTAATATGTAGTTTGCTAAAGACTCGATTGAGATGGCTTTTGACGGATCCTTCGGTGATGTATAGCATTTCACCAATTTCCTTATTCGTCATGCCGCTAATGGCACCTTGAATGACTTCTACTTCCCTTGAGGTTACTGGCACCATGTTATCGAATGCCGTTTGACATCGAAACCAGTGTACTAGACATTGCATGATTTCAGGAGCAAGTACTACTTCTCCCGATATCACTCGGTGGATGGCGCAAATCAGATCTTGTACGGTGGTATCTTTAAGAATGGCACCTTGAGCGCCAGCTCGAATTGCGTCAAGGACCGTCCCATCTTGTGCATATCCTGTCAGAATCAGAACTTTGCATTCTGGGACTCGATGCCGCATAGCAAGCGTCCCGTGCAATCCATTTGACGAGGCCATACGAAGATCCATTAGCACGAGATCGGCGTGTTCCCGCTCCGCTATGTTTACCGCTTCATGCCCGCAATCTGCTACACCGACAATTTCAATTCCTTCCTCCATATTCAATATGAGTCGAAGAGAATCTCGAATAAGCTTCTCGTCGTCGGCAACAACCACACGTATTGGCGTCATCTTGCCAACCCTCCAGTCATCGATAAAAATGTTTTCCTAAAGGGTTAAGAAACATCTTCCGAACTTTCCCAAACGACGAACCATTTAATCTCGTAGATACTTCGCGATATTTTTGGAAATTCCTCTTGGTTGACAACTGTGTCGACCTGTTACACATTTTGTCATCTCGATGATTAGCGAAACGAGGGTCATTATAAAGGAAACCAGAAGAGGAGGTACGACGATGATTAAGGATGTCAAATTTACAGGATTTCACCCGAGCATGACAAACTGCGGCTGTCTATAATTCGCGACAGGGGAGGGGCCCGCGGCCCCTCCTAATGGCCTGAAAAACGGAGGGTTTGACATGGCGTTAATTCTTAATAATGAAGTAGTGCTTCGAGACGAAAGACATTTCCATCCGGACTTTCTTTGTTATCGAAATATTCCTTCGTATCGAACGACTTTCGTTTCCCCAACTGCGTTCGACTTGTTAAAAGCATGGACGCACCCCTTGACTGTAGAGGAAGCCCGTGTACTGTTTACCGACTCAGCCAGGACCCATGGCGAATCGGTCATTGGTGGGGAGTTCGATGCTTTTGTGGACCAGTTAGTCAGCGAAGAAACACTCGAACAGGCATCCGTGGGCGATTACCACTCGGAGCCTTTGTGGGGACTCGACTATAGCGTCCCGAACACGCCTGTTAGACCGATGCGATTCCCAAGTAAGATCAATTTAACCTTGACAGAAGGATGTAATCTCCGATGTTTGCACTGTTTGAGAAACGCAAGCCCCGAGGTTGATACTAGTCAAGATTTGACGACACCGGAGCTGGCCAACTTGTTTGACCAGTTCAATCGAGGTGGACTTATAGCTCTTGCGATATCTGGAGGAGAAACGACAGTTCGACAGGACATTATTGACATTATTGACCTTCTTCATATGGTTAGAGCTCATACGGAGTTCTTTACTAATGGTCACCGACTAACACCCGCCATTCGAACTGGACTAGTAAGCCTTCTCGCACGCAAGCGAAGAGGAATGCATGTGCATGTTAGCTTAGACGGCGGCACCGAAGAGAGTCATGATTGGCTTCGAGATCGGCATGGTTCGTTTCGGCGGGTGTTGCAAAGCGTCGAGGCATTAGTTAGTGACGGTCATCTAATCATTCTAGAGTCCGTCCTCACCCCACGCAATCTTGACACCATTCCCGAGTTATTTGAGATGGCAAAGCACCTCGGGGTTCGTGGTTTGTCTCTTCATCCGGCATCTTTCACAGGCCGGGCCAAAGTCAATCCTGTATCCTTAAAACAAGGTGACTTATTGGTAGCGGAACAACTTATTCAACATTTAGCGGAACAGTATCAAGAAAACTTCAAGACAGAATTTAAGTGGCAGTTTTTCCCGCATCCCGCTAATGACAAAACCGAGCGGGCTTTTTTGGCTTCCAACGTGTCGGAAGCAGGTATGTTTCATCTCGGATTGCAGTCCGATGGATCGGTCTACCCATGTACCGAAACCATCGGAAGCGATGGATTAACCATTGGTAATATCCGTGAGCAGTCCTTACAAGACATTTGGCACAGTGGCAGATGGGATTTTTATCGCGGTGGATGGCGTCTGGAACAGTTGAGCGGCTGTCGTGGATGCCGTTTAGATGGGAATTGCGCGACACAGGCTTGCCGATGCTATGCATTTTCTACGATTGGCAACCATTACGCTCCGATGCCCGAATGTTATCAAAGTGCTGCTGAACTTGGAATTGGGGGAGGGCCGACTGATGTGGTTCGGGTCTGACCTGTTGGATCAACATCTCGTGTTGGGGAGCCTTAAAGCTCTTCCCTGGCGCATCACGTATCAGAGTTTAGTCCAGGTCCAAACCTTCGGCGGGGGGAATGACGAGTGGGCTCAACGTTTGCACGACATTTCCATGGTTGCGACTCAGAACTTTATGGACTACTGCGGTACGTTGCCAAAAGAAGTATTCATAGAAGCGCATAGAGCCATGTTGCGTCAACGGTTACCTTTAGCAACAACGGTGGGTCTTCATGGTATGGATCAGAGATTCTGGGAAGAGGTGTTGTTAGACCCCATTCCAAAAAGTCCCCCCGCACCCATAATGGTGGTCTTTCATTTTGGCTGGTTACCCACGGTATGCACGATGGCGGCAGCGTTCGGGTGGCGGCCCACTGTACTAATAAATCGGGAAGAAGAGGGTTTGTTTCACAAGGCCCTCGAATATACCTCGCCGACGGTAGACCTCGAAACGTTGAGTACCGGAGACGTCGGTGTTTTGATTCGAGCTGCACAGTCATTGCGTCGTGGTCGTACGCTATTCATCGCGGCGGATGTATCCGCAGGACAACGAACCGGGGGATACGCCGTTGATCTACCCAAAGGTTCTATAGCGCTTGAAGATGGACCTTTTCAATTAGCTCGAATGGTCGGTGCTTCTGTGTCCGCAATCGCTCTTCAAGTCAGACAACCGGATAGTCTATCGCTACAACTCAGCATGACACCTGCTTATCTGCCGGACGAAAGTCCATTGCCCATCACACGCAAGTTTGTACAATGGTTGTCGGATACGCCGGCTCAGTGGCTCGCATGGCGATACCTAACTCCAATCCCCCAAACAATTGAAGAGGTGCACCAGTCATGAGTCAGTCAGTGGCGGTGTCCGCCATCCAATGTTTACCCGGTCAACCACCAAAGAGTGGAGGTTGTGAGTACTCATTCCTGTCGAGTGATAGACGAGAACGTCGCATTGACCGGATGGGGACGGTTCTGTTGGACGCTGTGTCTGATGTTCTCGCGCAATCGCAATGGACTCCAGACGATCAATTGGCGGTTTTGGTGAACAGCTATGCGGGGCCTATGGATACGGTAGTTCGCTGTCTGGAAATCATTCGGGATGAAGGGGTTGTGAGTCTCAGCCCAATCCATTTTAGTAATTCTGTGGCTAATGCCCAAGCTGGCCACTGCGCGATTCGTTTTGTTTGTCGAGGCCCGTCCATGACGACGATGGGATCGTCGCCGCTTTATTTAGGTGCGTTGTGGCTCAACCTCCACAGAGCCTCACGGGCTCTAGTGATCGACATGGGTGAATTTGATCCGTTGGGGATATCTCTAGGAACCGAACAACTGAGCGACCCTGGCCTTCGGATCTGTGAATCATTGTCGGTAATGGCGATCTCCAATACGCCCTCAGATTCGACGCAAGTGTTTATTCTTGCAGCAAAATCCGCATTAAGAGGCACAGATCTCTCGTTAGATCCTCTGGGAGATGCCTTGGACCAAATTGGGTTGTCGTCCCAGAATCTCAGCAGGGTATGGGTTCTTGACGCCCGAAACCATCGATACGAAATTCCCGATTGGCGCGGGTCTCGCGTCTACAACTTGAGTTTTCCGCCCGGAATCTACTGGTACGGAGGGTGGGAGGCGAGAGCCCTCACCAGCATTCTCGCGTATCATACCAATGGTTCATGGCTAGATGGTCTTTTGGTGCACCTGCCAAACGGACAGTCAACAGCTTACATTATAGCATCCGATGCGTGCCAGGAGGTAATGTCATAATGCGCGTAGTTTTGGTTGTCGGCGCATCGAGCGGTATTGGTCTTGCTACCGCTAAAATCTTAAGAAAATCCGACACATGTGTGTGGACCGCAAGTTCACGCATAAATGAGGACTTGAACGGGCGGCAATTACGACTCGACCTCACAGATCCTGCGAGTATTCGCCACGGTTTTACATGCATTTTACAAAAAGACGGGGTATTGCATGGACTCGTTAACACGGCAGGGATAGTGCAAGACGAGTTGATCATGCAAAGCCATCGCCAAACATGGGAGTCTGTGATGAACGTAAATTTTTGGGGCGCCTATGAACTCATGCGATCAGCCGGACGTCTATTGATTAATGCAGGGGAAGACACCAGTATTGTCAACATCGCGTCAGTATCTGCATTACACCCACGCTGTGGCCAAGGAGCGTATGCTGCTTCAAAAGCAGCACTGTTGGCACTGACGGGTGTCGCGGCCCAGGAATTTGCGCGATGGAACATCCGAGTCAATGCGATAGCGCCAGGTTACATCAATACCCCCATGCTGGCATCGCTTAGCGATGCACAGCGCACGGTCATTAGTCAACAAACTCTTGCTGGATGTCTAGGTAGGCCCGAAGATGTTGCATACGTCGTTGAATTTTTATTATCTTCGCAGAGTCGATACATCACCGGAGCTACCATATCGGTCGATGGCGGATTATTGACCGCGACCCCTGTTGTTACTACCCCACCCCCTCACGAAAGGAGTTCTGACCACCATGAACATTAAGCAAGAAGAGGTACTTACCTGCGTTCAAGAGATTCTGGTAAGTCGAGTCGGTTTGAATACGGAAGAGGTTGCTCCATTATCACCATCTGAGGTATTGTTTGGAGACACCAGTCGATTGGCACTAGATTCTGTGGATATGTTGGAATTGGCCATGGGGCTTGATCGCCGATTCCCTGGCGTGTTTGGTGAAGAAATGGACATTCACGTACTTGAGTCGGTTACAGCCATCACAACGTTTCTAAACGCAATTGAGCACTCCCGGGTAGCCCCGTGAAACACAGGGTTATGGTTACAGGAATCGGCATCGTCAGTGGATTTGGTTTCGGCACCCGTGTGTTCTGGGATCAATTAAGAAAAAACAAAACAGCGATAAGAACTAGTGGACGAATACGGTCATTAGGATTCGTTACAGGCAAGGCGGCACAGGTTCCAGGAATAGAACCGTCTCGAATTTCTCATGGTGGGGACTTGGCTATTAGCCTATCCATACCCGCTATGGCGGAAGCCATCGCTCACGCCGCATTGACGACCCCTATGCTTCAATCGACAGGCTTGATAGTAGGCACGTCATTGGGTGGCAACGATAGTTTGGCTCGGCATCTCCATGATAAAACCAATTCCCTATACCTTGTAGCAACACTGTATGAGCATCTCGCGCGCTTTTTTAGAATCAGCGGGCCGATGTCCATTGCTTCGGCCGCATGTGCCGCAAGCGCTCATGCAATTTGTTTAGGTTATGATCTGGTTCAATCAGGTGCCGTTCGAACATGTATCGTGGGCGGGGTTGATCCTCTGGCGGCATTGACCATGGCAGGATTTTCAGGCCTGAAGGTTGTAAGTAAAGGGGGTGCTCGACCTCTGGATATCACGCGAGATGGTCTCTCTCTGGGAGAAGCCGCGTGTTATTTAGTGTTCGAAGAGAGCACTTCGGTCGCCAGTCGGTCCATTAAGCCATTGGCTGAAATTCTAGGATATGGAGCGGCGAACGATGCGTTTCATCCTACATCCCCACATCCCGAAGGAGTTGGTGCCCAACTGGCAATGGAACGCGCACTGCAGATGGCTACCATTCCTGTGGAGAAGATTGGCTATATCAACCTGCACGGCACAGGCACTGTCATCAACGATGCGATCGAATTAAAAGCCGTATCTCGTGTGTTTGGACGTACGACGACACGCCCCGCACTAAGTTCGATAAAAGGAGCCATCGGGCACACACTTGGGACAGCGGGAGCGATCGAATTAGCTGCGACGATATTAGGTTTGCAATCGAGAATTTTCCCCGGTACATTTGGACTGTCCAAGCCGCTGAAGGAATCCGAGGGGTTTGTTGTGTTGCGTCAAGCTACCCCTTTGTCCGAGGTCAATTTAGCTCTTTCGAATTCTTTTGCTTTTGGGGGACACAGTGCTTCAATCGTTGTAGGAAGGGCGGTGTAACCAAAATGCCGGATGTCATTGTTGTTGGAGGAGGCGTTTCCGGTCTCAGCGCCGCCTGTTCCCTTGCACACTCGGGAGCCGACGTACTTGTGTTGGAGCAACATGCAGTAGTGGGGGGATATTGTTCGATGTTTAAGCGTGGACACACATGGTTCGATGCGGCGGTTCACGTTATTGGCGGATTAGGGCCCCACGAAGTATTGACAGAACTCTTATCGATGGTGGAGCTCGACTTGGACTGGATCCCGGTTGAACCGTTGTTTGCAACCTACATGCATGGACAGTTGTACGATGCATGGGATCACACCTTATCCGAGACCCTACGAGAGGGTTTAGTTGCATCGAAGCGGACGAGTCACAAGGTTTCGTTCGAACAGTGGTTAAACCAGCAATCGAACTTGCAAACCCGTCGAATCCTCCTTGAATCCAGTAGCACTCTATATACGGGAATGCCATCCTCCGAGATATCTGCGTTAGGCGCCCTCTTGATGTTTGACAGTTATTATCATGGCGGTTTTTATCCCCGAGGGGGTTCGCGGCAATTGCCGGAATCGTTAAAGGCTTATTTAATTCGGCAAGGAAGTACGGTGAAAACTCGCACACAGGTTACAACCTTATCATTTGACGACGATTCCGGCACATGGACCGTATCAACCACTAAAGGGGATTTCTCAGGTCGTCACGTAATTTGGGCAGCGACACCAAACCGCCTTCAACAGCTACTGCCCCTGCAACTCCCCTCTCTTGAACCCGGTCCCACAGCACACATCCTCTATGTTGAGGCTGGACCAGATCTCAAAATAGACCCCATCCCGGAGTCCATGCTTTGGAGTACCGACCCTTCAGTCGACCCAGCAAACCATTTATTGGAGTTTCCAGAGGTTCGCGCTGTCTTATCCATTCCCACCCTAGGAGACCCTTCGTTGTGCCCTTCTGGCCATCACGTGCTGTCCTTTGCCGTTCCATCGGACATGACTCTGGGTCGTTTGCCAAACAAAAAAGCCTATGCAGAATCGATTATTTCTGCCGTTGAACGGGGGACAGGATGGCGAGTCAAGGATGCGGTAATTCGGTGGGAACTTGCACAACCGTCCACGCTGGTGCGATATACAGGGAATTGGAATGGTGCTTTGTATGGTTGGCGCAGATTTCTACCTTATCAGGGCATGCCGACGCGACTACCTTATCCTAATTTAATTGGATGTTCTCACTGGGGACGATATGGCCACGGTATATATGGTGTCACTTTAGCAGGCGTTCGAGCGGCAGAAGCCGTGCGTCAACGCCAACAACCGCCCCACGTGAAAGTGAGGGAAGCTTTATGAGCATTGTGATTCCAGACCATAACTGTTTCGTCGTAGCGCAACCTGCGGAATTCACAAACGCACTAGAGGAATTTTCGCGTAACGATCGCCCTGTGATTACCCAAAATGGGGAAACACCGACCGACCTCATGCACTGGACGACTAAGTGGCGAGACGTGCCGGGGAGCATTTGGCTTTTTACTATTCGTACCGTAGCACTGCAGAGCCTCACGGTCTCTGACGTATCCGCACTGTCCAAGAGTGCTATTCAACGCGTTCGCCGACGCATCGTCCCCATCGATGGAAATCAGCATTTAGTGATATTGGGTCCGTGGCAAATTGCGTTTTCCACAGGTTCTCCCATTTATAGATGGGGGGGAGATCAAACAGAAGTTATCGAGACATGGGATGTTTTGCGTCAAGCGTTACGGACTAAATCGTTGTTATCTACTCCGGTGGTCTATGCCCCACCTCGTCAAGGGAGTGAGGGTTAATGAAAACCGTCATGATATTCCCAGGTGTCGGGACGCAATATCCGGCACTCGTTGAGGATTTTCGTGATGTACTTAACGAATATCCCAAAATGGCCGGTGAGTTTTCAGAGGTCCTCGGCATTTCGTGGGTGAATCTTCTAGATCATCTCAAAGAATGGGGGCGTCGACCGCGCTACGGAACGGTTATTGGAATTATTTATGGCATTATGGTCGGCTCGTATTGGATTGAAAGGTTTGGCCGTCCAGACACGTTTACAGGGCTTAGTAATGGCATGTACGTAGCTTGTGCTCTATCTGGAGCATTATCTCCATTGGATGCGGTTACATTATGCTATCAACGGGGGCTTCTCATTGAGGACCTCAGCACATCAAGGGATATGATGACCGGCATCATTGAGGGCATCACGATCTCACAACTGGAAGCCGTGGTAGCAGATGTTCGACCTTACGGCCTAGTGGAAATTACGGGTCACAATACACTGACACAATTTGTTGTCGGTGGAACCGTCGATGGTGTCCGTCGTGTGTTGGAACTTGCGGTGGCTCGCCACGCCAGTTTAGTATTGGAGTTGGATTTACCTGTAGCGTTTCACAGTTCCCACATGCGCGATGTAAATCGCCGTTACGTCCATGAGGTCCTCTCCAAATACACGATATCCGCTTCTAGGGTTCCTATTATTTCTAGCATTAACGGTGAGATTTTAACGAATTCCTCATTGTTACGTGACCACCTAGCATCCCTTTTAGAGACCCCAGTGCGATTTGTGGAGGTAGTAAACCGCTGTCGTAATTTGGGTATTACCGAATGGGTGGTGGGGGGGCCAGGGCGAACGGTGGCTGGGTTGCTGTCGACCACAGACCACGTGACGTTAGCCACACGACTGTCTGAAGTGAGCAGACCATGAAGAACCGCACACTTCCGATGTATTGGACACTTGAAGCCTTGCTTGCCCTCTCGGGATCTTGGTTTTTAGCCGT
This sequence comes from Bacillota bacterium, assembly GCA_023488565.1. Classification (GTDB taxonomy): domain Bacteria; phylum Bacillota; class Sulfobacillia; order Sulfobacillales; family Sulfobacillaceae; genus Sulfobacillus_C. The sequence goes on from JAMDDZ010000146.1 coordinate 10,590, forward strand.
TATCAACTGGACGCTGTACCTCGAATTTCACAGCCTGGTGGTTTTAGGATCGCTGAATGGTTTCATGGCGGGAATCGGATTGTTAAAAGGGGTAGGAGGATCCCTTGGTGACCGAGGTTCACGTCACATATGGGTGAGTATCAGCTTAATTCTTCGTGCCGTCGCCGCCATGGTCGCTCTGCTGGACCATCAATTTGTGATTCTCGGCACGGCGATCCTGTTTTATGCGTTGGCTCAGACGATCATCCGCCCAAATCTCACAGCATCTCTTAACGAAAGCGTCTTAGACGCCCAACGAGCACTTCAAAATCGCAGGATCTTAGGAATTCACGTGCTAGCTCGCGGTGTAGGGCTTATCTTGTTTATGATCATACCCGTAAGTGCGGTTGTTGGGTATTACACTATCGGGGCCATCATGGTCTTCACTTCTCTTCTATGGGTGAGCGTTCCTCCCCCGCCTGAACAATCCCCACAATTCCAGGAAGAGTCCGCACCTGTACGCGCATCCGGTAGTGTTCAGGCGCTCAAACGGATCACGTTGGTATATTGGTCGTTGCCGGGATTCGCACTGTTAAATTGCGCAATGGCTCTAATTACCGGAACCCTACCAGCACTGACGATCCTTACATTTCACAGTAACCATTGGGTCTACGGTTCTTTCATGGCGACGGCCTTGTTTGCAATGACCATTGGCACGGTGTGGGGACCCCACTTAGTATCGCTCATGACACACGCCAGGCTTTATGGTGTAATTTTCGCCCTTCCCATTCTATACGTAGTATGGACGGTAGAACCACATATGTGGATAGCATTCATCACGTTAACGCTGTTAGCAACCATAGGAGGGCTACTTTCAGCTTTGATCGTATCCTATGAACAACAGCACGTTGATCCACACTATCGTGGTAGCGTCACGGGAATTACATCTGGAATCACTGCCGCTGCGGGAGCGATAGGGTCGTTGTTCTTAGTGATTTTTGGGGACTTCTCAGTAACTCACATTGAATTTCTCATCATTGGAATTTTAACGCTGGCCAGCGGAGTAATTACGACCGCTCTTAAGCGATTTTATGCCTTGCCCAGACTACAATCCAACGAAAGGAGGGAACAGATCCATGCGCGTCCTGGACTTTAGCCGGGCTCTAGCGGGTCCCTTATGTGCACGTTTACTGGGGGAGGGAGGGATGGAAGTCTGGAAAATCGAAGATCCCACGCATCCTGATCTTGCGCGGACGTGGGGACCATTCTCAGATTCTGGAGAGAGTCTTTATTATTGGGGACTAAACTTCAATAAGACGTTAGTAACGACCCAACTAGATACGCTTAAGGGGCGGGAGCAGATACGGAAGTGGGTTCGCGAGGCGGATGTCGTAATTGACAATTTCAGGTCATCCACACGTGAGCATCTAGGTCTTTCCTACGAACGCTTGACGGAGGCCAATCCTCGGCTCATTATGGCATCATTCCAAGCATACCACACAGCATCAGAGCGGCCTGGCCTCGACATTACGCTGCAAGCCCATATGGGGTTTACACGCAGAACCGCCGATGATGTGCCACAAAGAGTGGCGGTGCCGGCCATAGATATTGTTACGGGAATGCAGGGCGCTATCGGCATCCTCCAGGCGCTCACCCGCCGGAACGATACAGGGAGCGGCGACCACCTCGTGTTCTCCCTGGAAACGTCTAGTCTTCTCCTTTTAAATCATTTAGCGACAGCTTCACTGAACGCCTGTTTAATTAATGCACCGGACCCGATGATGAATCCTGTGATTGTCCCTAATGGACTGTTCGAAACCGGCGACGGGTGGATGGCACTTTGTACACCGTCGAACGAATCCTTTCGACGGTTATGTCATGTCTTGCGATTGGATGATATGGCGCTTAAGTACCTTGACTCTACCGCTCGGTTAAATCACGCTCAGGACGTCACTACCAGTATTAAAGAACGACTCAAAACCCAATCGGCGCAATCGTGGGTAACGGAACTCAAGAGGGTGGGCGTGGTAGCGGAATTAGTTCGGTCCTTAGAGGATATCGTGTGGGAAAATTACGCCGACCTAATCGTAACGGATCCGGTGGGTCACCGTGTACTTAAAACGAGTCTTTCGAACCGTGTGATTGACGCAGAAGTAAAACGCTAAAAAATCGTTGGGATTTCCTGGCAACAGCGAAACAGTCATGCTAATATAGTGTCATGATTAGAGATACATGGGCATGGATATTCGATGGTATTGTAGGGTTTGCCATTGTGATCAATTTTTTATACATTTATCAACACGGACTGGGCCCCCATGGAATCGACTCGTGGATTGCTGGAGTTGCGGTGTTGTTTATGGCGAGCCTCGTGTCTTTACGATTCTTGGTCTACCGCCATTCGACAATGATCGGGCTCCTCGGCCTGTGTGTTTTTACGACGGGATTAGTGCTATTGTCGTCAACATTCTCGTTCTTATGGTTTGTTGATCTGGGATTGCTTGGTTTTCGGTTAACAACAACATGGATTAAACGTCTAAGCATCCCCTTGTTGGGATGGACCCTGTGGATACTTGTCTCTCCTTCGTCTAAAATGACGTGGTATTCGATGTCGACTATTCTCATCACATCAGGCGCTGCATTTGGTTTTGGATGGATGTTACAATTCATCCAAGAGGCCGATTCGCAACGAAAAAGTTTAATCGAGCAAATTTCGCGAGCCAACGATGAGCTAGCCACTTCAGCCATCCGGGATCGCCAACTAGCAACACTAGAAGAACGAACACGGATTGCGCGCGATCTTCACGATACCGTGGGTAATGCAATAACGACGATTACGGTCCAACTAGAAGCATTAACACGATTGGTAAACTCAGGAAAAACGGAGGAATCTCTCAGAGTGTTGACCGAGACTAAGCTGTTTTCAAGGAATGCGATGCGTCAGTTGCGCGAATCCGTCACGCAACTACGACGCCCATCAATGTCCATAGAGTCGGAACTACAAGCTAGCTTGTTGTCGGCCAAGCTACGCAATCAATGGACTGTCCATTGGGATACCGGAACGTGCGACGAACAACTATCGAGCGAATTGAAATATACGATATTACGTATCGGGCAAGAATTGTTCACCAATATCGAACGTCATGCTCGTGCGAGTGATGTGTGGGTAACATTACAATGTACCGGAAAGCGCCTGGTTTTTTCGGTACGCGATGACGGTCAGGGGTTTACCCCAAATCAGATTCCTCCCGGACATTTTGGACTTTTGGGAATCCGAGAACGCCTCGGCCCTTTGCATGGGTCATTGCGGATCGACAGCGCGTTGTGCCGGGGCACTACCCTTACCATTGAACTACCATTGACTCCAGAGGATAATTTAACAGACTGGAACAGGGAAGGAGATTCCCCGTGACGATCCGGATCCTCATAGCTGACGATCAGCCAATCATTCGCCGTGGACTTCAAACGATATTACAGACGGAGCCCGATTTTCTCGTCGTCGGGGAGGCCGCATCCGCCACAGATGCCGTTTCTCTAGCGGAATCCCTCAAGCCCGATGTGGTCTTAATGGATATCCAAATGCCTCCCTCAAATAGCATTATGGCAATGCGCGAAATCACAGAGCATAGGTGGAGTCGGGTGATCGTATTGACGACCTTTGATACAGAGGGGAATGTTGTCGAGACACTTAAGGCAGGGGCGTCAGGCTTTTTACTCAAGGATGTGGAGATACCAGAATTGGCTAAGGCCATTAGGGACGTGGTGGACGGACAAGCCGTTGTTCAGCCGGACCTGATCGCAAGATATTTGCCAGCTTTGATTGCACCCAAACAGCAGGAAATTTTGACGTCTCGTGAACTGGAAATATTGCGATTGGTGGCAACCGGTAAAACGAACGCTCACATCGCGGAATACTTGTATGTGTCCGAGAGTACAATAAAAAATCATCTAACAAACATATTTACCAAGTTAGAAGTACACAATCGGACCGAGGCAATTGACAGGGCGAGGCATCTTCGCCTGTTTCATTAGCGTTATCCACGCAGAGTATCCTCCGCATATTGCGAAATAGCGTCACGTTCCACGAAACTTCGAGAGGCTATGTCGACGCTGCTTTCATGATACCATCCTGCTGCCCCCCCATAGGTACGGATTTGTCCGCTTTGTGTGGATGGCCTCCGAGCTTGTCCTAGTCTTCGTAGATTTTGCTCTCGTAGCTTTACGTCGTTTTTTGGCCATTTTCTTAAAAACCTATCCAAAGGGCATGAGATCCATTACCCTGGACTCCTCTGTGGCGAAATTTTATGGTCACGATTTTTGGAGGAATTCGAGGGGACGACCGATGACATCCCCATCGATGGCTGCTGGCAGTCATCAGAGTCCTATGGCGGCGATCATCCGGGTTTTCGCGAGGGGGAGATCGGGGTCTCACAACCCCACTGCTTGGGATTCGCGCTGAGGCGAATGGCGTCATGACGACCCGCTACCGGGTTTTTTCGCTGGGTCGCCCCCATCACGGGAGATTGTGCGGTAGACATGGGGTATAGTTGTTGCCCGCATAAGCCAGGTGGGATTCCCAGTTTTCTAAAAGAGTCGCTGTTCGGTCACCAATGACATTTGTCAGTGCCTCTACGGGTTCTTCGGGACTGCCTTCGGCTTGATAAGCCGTGAGCAGATCCCGGCGCGTCGAGACGAGTTCATCGGTACGTTTTTGCTGCTGCGATCGATACTGTTCCAAGGACTGTTTGCCTTGGGTGTGAATATGCCTCATGCGCTTGCCCAGCATTTCGCCGATATTGTCCTTGACTCAAACTTCCCCGGTTAACGTTTGCGTGAAAATTCTAGCTTCCGTGCATTCCTCAAGGTAAAGTGGAGGGTCCACCGGGGATTGGCCGGGTAGCGCAGACTCTGCGCGTTGAGGTCTTCCAAAACATCCTGCACCGCCTGGGCCCACCGAGGTCGTACGGGCCGATCCAACACGATCGTGAGGGTGGTGCCGTCCCGCTGGACTGTTCCGCCCGCCCCTAACAGCCAGCGAATTAAGGTGCGTTCATGTCGGGGATCCGGATACACCAGGGCGAGGCGTTGCCGTAGCCAGTGTTCCCCATTGATGGCAATAATGCGGCACGGGTCTTTGAGGGCCTTGTTTTGGAATGTAAAGGCTTGACGCCGGTCGGCGGATAACGGCACCGCAAGGCCCCCATAGCTTGGTCAATTTTCGCTAGAGCCCGCGCGAGACGGGTCCGCTGGGGATTGACCGCCGGGCGGACCTGAGGCGTGCAACGCCACGGCCACCTGCTCGGCTAGATCGGGTGGTCAGGTGGGGTCCAAGAAGGTGAGCGACAAGCGAACCCCAGTTCGCGTCGCAAGTACGGTACTATGATGTCACAATTGAGGGTTTTTCCCTCTCTCCAGATCAGCGAAGGCGACACCTACTCACGGCCTTCGCGGCATCCGGCGTATAGGGGGCACGAGCTTGGTCCGGGCTGGAACATAGAACGTGAGAACCCTGTCGGTGATGCAAAGCGAAAACCCTATAAGCGGAGTCCGCGAAGGGGACGGCCTTGACATCGGCAAGCGGGGGATGAGCTGAGAGTGTCAAGGCCGAACTCTGTGGGGGACTGTAGGTGAAATTCCTCCGGTCTACCCTGCAAGACCGGTTGGGATTCCGGATGGCATCGATGAGCTTAAAAAGGGGGGTTAGCAAACGGGTGCCTTTGATAAACTCAGGGGTCTGTCGTAAACAATGCACATTTTGATCATCTTGATCATCGCAAAAATAGACAGGAATTTCTTGTGTTGTAGGAGGCGTTAGGGGCGTGAGCGCTCTTGATCAATGGCATATTACGCCATATATGGCAGTCCCTAGGTTATGAATTATCTGCCGAAATATTTTTCGTAATCAAAATCGTAGTCAAACCCTCGAGGTCCCCAAACTTGAAGCGCCTCAGGGCTTTTCATGATAGCTGGTGCCGGTATCACCAAAACGGCGACACGTTGCCCATATCGTAATCGTTCCGTGGTTACCGCAAGACCCGTGTGGGAATCCAGTACCGTGATCAGGTCGGGTACCATCGCGAGAATACGCTCTTCGTGACGAATTAAGAGATTCTCATTTTGGAACTCAATCTCAAAGGATTGGTCCCGGTCGGCATTTAGTCCTTGTATACGGACTTTACCTCGCGCAAATCCATCAGCGGTGCGGCGTGACACTTCAACGATTTTCCCACTAAACACAATCTGCCCTCGTCCGTATCCTGCGTAATGCGTTGCTTCGCATACAGCCTCCAGAGGATCCCGATGATTCTTCTCGGCCAAAAGCACTGCCTTACCAATCCGCAAACCCAAACTTAGGGTGCCGCGAATCGCGGACCGTTTCACATCATGTCCCCGCATCGGAAATTGCGACAAAAAAGTATGGCCACCCATTCGGATGGTAATCCCACGTGCAATCCACTCTAACGCGTAATTGTCATGAAGGTGATCCAATATGACGAAGTCGTCGAATTCGCTCGCAATACAGGCAGGCGTGCCTTGTATACCGAAAATATGAAAGGTCTGCATGTAGAGTGCGGGAAAGGCGCGCCCCATGCCGTCAGCGTCCACGACCGGCCGTTTCAGGAGTGCCGCTACTTGTAGCGGCACCATACTATTAATGCCTCCTGCCTCAATCGGACAAGGGAAGGCATCCTGCACCCCGAGGTGGTCTTCTAAACGTCGAAATGCCGCAACCGGCTCCGTTCCCCGGGGTACTTTTTCGAAAAGCACTGTGGGAGCTCCCATGCCGGCAATGGGAATGACCCAACGATCATCATCTAAGTCATCCACGTTATAGACCGTGACGGATCCGTTTTCACGTATGGCGGTTTCTGCCATCACCCGCCCGATATAGGGATCACCTCCACCTCCGGTTCCTAGAATTGCCGCCCCGATGGCTAAGGCGTCTAAGTCCTCAATTCCGATTTGCCAACTCATAAAGGGTCCCCCGCCAATTGCCCCGCCACGGTGATGCGCACCCGTGATGCGTTAGATGGTAAGTATGCGAGCGGGATCTCCTCGACTTCGATAATCTCTAAGGTGTTTCGATCGGCACCGGCCCGCACCGCATCCGCCTGTGCAGTTGCTATGGCGTCCTGAATCACCTGATCACGAGAACGTCCAGTCATGGCATAAATTCGATCCACCCGCCCTGACACTTGGGCAATCGCTGCACCAATCGCATTGGCTACGTCAAAGTGGAGCGGTCGAATCACTTCGGAAACTCCCTCCAACCGATCTGGCAACAGCGCGCTACCACCCCCTACGGCAATGAGAGGAACTGGTTCGGCGCTCGTCTTCATGCGGTCGATGCCTTCTTCGATGATACGCAACGCCTCACGATAGGCTCTTTCGCTGAGATCTTGTGATACGGTCGGGTTCCTATGACCGATGTGGGCTTTCTTTTGACCCACGGCCACGTCAGTAAAGGTAAGGACATCACCGCCAAATACCTGAGCTTCCTCAATAATCCGATAGCCTACGCTATCCGGGCCCACCGTGACTCGTTCTTCCGATTCCCGAACCCGGGATCCCCCTCCAAGACCTAAGGCAATCAAATCCGGCATGCGGAAGTTGGTTCGTACTCCTCCCACTTCAACGGCCAGTGATGATTGGCGAGGGAAACCTCCTCGAATCATCCCAATATCCGATGAGGTACCACCCACGTCAATGATTACGGCATCATCCAATCGGGAAAGAAAGGCAGCACCCCGCATCGAATTGGTGGGTCCACAAGCCACAGTCAGGATGGGGTAACGCAAGGCATAGTCCATTGCCATCAAAGTCCCATCGTTTTGGGCAAAGAAGAGAGCGGCCTCGACCCCGACTTCTCGAAGGGCATCTTCGAAGGCATTGGCTGCCATGCTGGCGACTTCGGCGACTGCGGCGTTTAGCACGGTCGCGTTTTCTCGCTCTAGAAGTCCGACAGAGCCAATTTCGTGAGACAGGGAAACGGTCAAATGAGGATATTCATCTCCAATGAGGTCTCGCACCGCTAACTCGTGCTCTGCGTTGACCGGAGAGAACACTGCCGTCACCGCTATCGACGACAAAGTGTGCGCGTTTTCATCCAAGAACCTTCTGATGTCATTCAGTCCCAAAGGTGCCATGGGCCGTCCGTCAAATTCGTGACCACCCCGTACCATGATACTGGCCCGTTGAACCATTTCTTTCAATGATGCGGGCCATCCGGTCAAAGGTGGTACCGCCAACGTTGCAGGAGCACCAATGCGAATCATCCCCACTGGGTTCAACCGTTGGCGTTCAATGATGGCGTTTGTCACTTGAGTGGTCCCCAGCATCGCATGCGAAATGGCATCCGCGGGTAACTCTGAATCTTTAAGCACGGCGCGTACCGCATCACGAATCGAACTCACCACATCGCGAGTCACAGGAGTTTTGGTTTTGGCTACGACCATGTCGTCGGGGGTCAGGATAACCGCGTCGGTGTTCGTGCCACCCACATCAATGCCTAGTCGGTATTTCATTCTTGTCCTCCTATAAAAAGTGAAAGGTTTTGGGAAGCAAAAATCTAGCGCTGCAGTGGAGTGTAGTCCACTTGGTATCCAAAGTAGCGGGGCCCCACGGTTTCCATTCCTTTTGGGGTGTTCCACACCGGGTCACAAGGAAACGCGTACACCGTAACACGTTGACCATAGGTCAGTCCTTCGGTAGTAATGGGCATGAGAGTCTCCCGGTCTAGCACACAAATAAGGTCGGGAACCGTGGCCACCACGATGCCATCTCGCAGCGCAATGAGGTTCTCATTTTGAAACTCGATGCGCAGCACCGATCCGTCGTACGCGCCGAGCCCGCTACACGACAAGGTACCGCGAGCAAATCCATCGCCGCTATGGCGCTCCACATCGACCACCTTACCCGAAAAAAGTTCCAGGGCCCCATGGTCCCCAGAGAGTTTTTCTCCGATTTCGGTGACCGACAACCGGGTGTCTCGGAGTAATCGACCGAGTTCCATAGCCTTACCCATGGTTCCTCGCACCATCGTCATTTTGGCCTGGCGTCCTGTCATCGGGTACAGTGCAATAATCGCCGCACCGCCCACAGCAACAGTCGCCGTGCGTGCCAGGCGTTCCGTCCACGGATTATCGATCGCGTCGATGATAAGATGATTGCCCTTTTCATCCACCAAAGCCATTGGTGTCGCACGAATGCCATGAACGTGAAACGACGTCATTTGAAGCTCCGGAAAGGCTCGTCCCATACTATCTCCGTCGATCACCGGGAGTCCCAGTTCGGCGGCCACGGCCAGCGGGATCATGGAATTGATCCCGCCCGCCTCAATCGTCATAATTGCGATAGCCTTTTGATTCAACGTTCTTTCCAGCGCAGATACAGCCGTCTGGATTTCTCGGCCATTCGGAATCTTCTCCACCATCACGGTGGGAGCTCCCATCATGGCTGCGGGAATGACGAGACCTTCATCGGGAAGTTCATCGACGTCTATCAGGGTCACCGGTCCGAAGCGGCTAATAGCCGCTTCGGTCATCAGCGATCCGATATAGGGATCCCCTCCACCACCGGTTCCCAATAAGGTGGCTCCCACCGACAAATCGGCTAAATCGGCAACGGTAATGGTTCTCATGCAGTTTCCTCCACCATTTTGGGCTGATTCACTATTCTGGCGTTGATGACGGAACAGATCCAGTATAAAATTACGGCCGCCACTAACGAGTTAATCGATTGAATACCCCATTGAATGAAATACCCCAATAAGAACGACCCTACCCAGGCCACAATCATGGGCCAATTAAAGAGCTCCATACGATCGGGCAATGTTCCTTTGGAAAGGCTCCGGTCCAATTGGTCCCGGTGCCGACCAAGAATCCAATAGTCGGTGAGCATAATTCCGGAAATGGGCGGAATAGCGACACCGAGAATAATCAAAAACCCTACGAAGTGTTGCAAAATCCCGACAGCCGCCAGAATCGTGCCGAGGCCCCCAATGACCCAGGTCGTTTTGGCACGGGACACTTTTTTGTCAAAAAGAGTGTCAATTGCGTTGACAATTCCGAGCGTGGAGGAATACAGGTTCCAGTCATTAATCTTCAACGTCGCCATCACTAAAATGATGGTGCCAATCAATCCCGAAGTGGAATAGACAATTGACACCACGTTGGAACTCCTCACCGCATGCGCCAGCAATACGCCCACTAACCCTATGGTGTATTCACCCAATGTAATGCCCAGGATCGTCTGCTTCACTACATCTCCCGCCGTCCGGTTAAAGCGGGTCATATCTGGGGTAATTACCGCCCCGATGATAAATCCACCCGCCACCAGTGTCGTCCCTTGACTTAACGTCAAGAGCGGTCCAGGAGGGGCCATCATAACTAGATGATGCAACGCATGATGGCTCAGTCCATTAATGATGGTCCAGCCTGCAAGAATTAGAAACAAGGGCACGGCAATATAAGCCGTCCATCCCATTGAGAGAAAGCCAAAGGTAACAATAGCAATAACGGCCACGCCGGCAAGAATCGACCACAACCAGAGTGGCATCCCTCCAATCAGTTGAACCAGTCCTTCAGCAAACACCGCATTCTGGATGCCAAACCACCCGACTAGTCCCACCGCGATAACGATGCCAATCATCGCAGAACCGTACCGTCCAAATCCTGTCCACCGCGCCAGCAGTGAAGTGGACAGCCCTTCCCGTTGCCCCGCAATGCCCACTATGATCGAGACGACTTCAAGTACCACCGCCCCGAGTGTCAAGGCCCAAAAGGCAGACCAAAATTTCATCCCAAAGCCGAGGGTGGCTCCCAATAAAAACTGAGACAGAGCGGACATTTGCCCAAATCGCTGAACGGCGACCGAAAACCAACCGTATCGCGCATTTTCGGGTACTCGGGTCAGTGGGAAATCTTCCCCATGATCCTGCATTGAATCATACCTCCTTTCTTTCTAAGGAAGTATTTCCACATCACCGTGCCTAACTCATTCAGCATTTTGCACAATGTTTGACGAGATTGCTAGTGCAGTTCAGGACGGGCTTTGAAGGCCAACTGGAGCACCAGCTGGGTTGCAGCATCGTCGATATTCAACTTAAGCAGTTGTTGCACCCGGTCCAGTCGATACCTCAAGGTGTTGCGGTGGACGTGGAGAATTTGCGCGGCGGTGGCCATGCGTCCTTTGCTATTCAAGTACACCTCCAACGTTTCAAACAGATCCCGGGAATTAGGCTCGGCAAGAAGAGGTCGCAAGAGCCCTTCCGCGAGTTCTCGGGACCGCGGCGAGTCGAGCCAGCCATATAAAAACCGTTCCAATCCCAGATCTTTGAAATGGGCAATCGTTCCAAACCCATATCGTGCCCGTCCCACGGTTAAGGCTTCATGGGCTTCATCAAAGCTCTTGCGCAGTCCGTCCGGCCCATCGTAGGGAAATCCGATGCCACAAGTAATCCCCGCTACTCCATGCCGTTTTAATAAAGAGTTCAGATGGTCACGCATGACCACGGCGCCGGCGAGTGCCGCTTCGGGCTTAATCCGTTCCCGGCTTTCTACAATAAGCACAAATTCATCCGAATGTGGAAGCACCATCCCGTGACCGAACACTTTTTGGGCATCATTTTCAACGGCTTCCAGAACATCGCCTTTGATTCTCAAGATGGTCTGTTCCGTGGTGGCCTGTTCGCTAAATTCCCGAAACTGGTCGAGATCCCAAATGAACGCGGTGTGAATTCGACCCAAATCTAGGTTGTAACGTGCGGCTGTCCGAATGACAGACCCAGTTGGCACGTGCGGGTCGACGAGCAATTCTAATAGAAATTCGGCACGGTGCCGGAGGGCCGACTCAATTTCCGCTGCATCAAGGTCGAGAAATACGCCAATCGCTAAACTGACCTGGTCGACCACACGTCGCGAAAGCGTTGGTGGCTCCAACGAAAACCGCTCCCCTGTACCCCGCCCCCAGTACACCTGGAACGCAGACGATTCCCCTGTGGGTGATACGGTAATGCTAATTCCCCGTTCGCCGAGGGTCCGTTGAAACTCCTCTAAGCGGGAGCTCACACGCCATGCTCTTTGGATGTGATCCATCTGTTCCAGTTCGTCTCGCATCCGGCGATTATCCGCTCCGACCAGCAGACGATACGCGGCATCCATCACCTGGCCCATTGCGTCCACCATCATGATCATCAAGGGGAACTGTAATCGCTCGCTTAATAAACGCGTCGCACTCGGAATGTGATCCCCCATCACGATAACTCCTGGCGCACCCCATCGACTGAGCGACAGAATCCAACGATCCAAGACGATATGCTCTGAGGCTGTGCGGGATGGACATATCCACAGAGTACCAGGACAATCTTCAGCGTGAGGTTCCTGCATCAGAAACTGAATTCGGTTAAATTGCCTATCGCCAGTATTGCGTGACGAGATGATTTGAACACATGGCCCCACAGCGCGAAGAAAGTCGTCTAAGGGAATTTGCACATTATCCAATGGTGGCCATCCTTTATGCTCTACCGTTAATAATAAGAGCCTGTTAAACACACACTTCGCCATAGATGTAAAAAGTTCCTGCTAGTCCGAGATTACCTATTCTGGGAACCGGCAGTTATTCTGGATTGGCTGTTGCCCGTTCCCGTCATCCGCCACCATCTCTAACACCTCATCCCAGGCCATGTGCAATGGCATGGACTCCTGAGCCGCGATTTTCATTGAGGATCCGGTTCAAATTGGAAGTAGCGATGTCCATTTCCCGGGCTACATCTCGTTCGGTCCAGTGCCGTTCGGTCATGATGGCACCGAGTCGATAGGTGTTGATATGCAGTGTCGCCACGCGGGCCCCATCATTTATCCATGATGGTTGCAGTATAGGACACAAGAGAGGGGAATGCCTTCAGGGAAGGAATGGGAATGGGCAACTGGCTACCATAAAGAGACAGGCTCTGCCACGGTACAAGGCCGGTATGGCGCTGGTACGGCTTCTGAAAGGCTGTTTTACGTTTACGTGCCCTCGTCTTACGGGCCCAGTTATTGTGGCGATTATCGGTCTTATGGGGCGTGGTTATTGAGCCGTCGCAAGTGGCGGTGGACGGCAAGGGTTCTCTTTGTTTAAGAGTTGCATGTCTGCCCGGACACCATCGGGATCATGTTCCATTTTCGGTGTTTTAGGGTTTTATCCCAGGTTCCGCGAGTCAGGGAACGGAAAATCGTGGAATTTTTTTGGCCGTTAGCCCGACGGGTCCCAGATAAACCCCCGGTCAATCGGCACGCCTAGCGCAT
>JAMDDZ010000003.1 GCA_023488565.1 Bacillota bacterium
ACCCACAAGGGTCCGGATAACTCCTATTAACCGGCTAATACCGGGCGTTAACCGGCTAATAACTTCCTAATATATGGATACTACAGCCGGATCTTTAGGTGGGAAATTAGCCGGTTAATAGCGGACGTTAATGTTCCATGAACCTCCATGGATATTGCGGATTGCCAGGGAATTGTCCTTCGCAGGTCTTGTGATATGACTCCAAAACAGTAACAAATTCAACGCGGCAACGAACAGAGTCGATGCTGCACAAAGAGAGCGATCATCTTGACACACAAACTTTTTTCGTTTAGAATGAACTAAACGTTCGGAGATGATTGTGCTCATGGAAAAGTCCGAGGCTCGTCGCCTCTTGATGAATGCATTGGGAATACAAAGTGGGTTTTGGGGTATCGGCCGCATTACGGGAGAGTTATACGCCATACTCTATACCGCCCAAGAACCGCTAACGCTAGCCGAGATCGCGGCGGAATTGGGCGTAACCAAAGGAAATGTCAGTGTTGCTATCCGACGTCTCGAAGAACTTGGAATGGTGCGGAGGCAGTATCAACCTGGTGACCGCCGCGTATTTTTCGCCCCAAATATTGATTTTTGGGATATTGGGCGACACTTTCTGCAGCGGCGCTACCAGCCAGCGTTTGCAACCTCATTTCAACTGGTGGATGACAGTATACGACAAGCGGAAGCATCGGGCGACACGTTCGTTCAAAACCGCATAGAAACACTCAAGAAATTTTATGACCTGCTAGACCAACTAACCGCTATTCTATTAACTGCGAATCCTATGACACTCGCGAGCTTAGGCCAAGAAATGCTTCAGATGGCGTCCAGCAAAACTGAAGCACCAACGGAAATGGAGGTGTAAATTAATTATGCAACACCTACTGAACGGATGGCTGCATAAGCACGTATCCACCCTATCAGATGGTCTTGCCGGTGTGGCCAGTGTCTTTATCGTTGCCGCCGTTATGGCTTACTGGTTCATGCCTACAGGATCGTCGTGTGCGACCACCCTACCTGATAGAACGGTATGCCAGACGGTAAGTTTGGCCAGCAGTGCAGGATGGGAATCAATGGCTATCACGCCTCTCGCTATGATCTTTGGACTCAGCCTCGGTTGGCTCTTTTTTCATTTCCGCCACGTTCGCATCCTATTGATAGCATTCGGGCTCGTCACTATCGTGTTCTTTATTCTATCATTCGGCTTGGATGGACCTCTTATGCCAGCCGCCATAGTAAGCCTAATTGCCGGTGGCGTCTCCCGTACTCCTATCGGTCCTTCAAAGGGGGTAGGCCAGTAAACGTAGCACAGCCAAAAACGAGCTTAAATGCTTTCAGCGACGGCTAATATCGGCCTACATATCTATCTTTTCAACGGACTATTCCTACTTTTAACTCGTTGTAATTTGGATACCACCCAGTTTCCATACGCACCACCCGAAACCTTCCGCCAGTGGGGGTCACGGCGTCGGCTGCACCCACGTGGTTCAACGGCTCCGCAACTCCGCATTTTCCGCCACGGTAGACAATACCACCATTAAATGCGATTTACCGATCCCGTAGTTACCCACTATGAGGGTCCTCTATTGTCGTGCTTGGCCTCAAATTGCAAATGCAGCACAATATAATTATGAATTTCTCGGGCCAGCAGGTCAGACATAACATTGCTGGCGAGCAGTTCCAGAGCCTTTTGCTGTTCGTCAGCGTCTTGCACCTTAATGACTGAGGCAATCGGTTTGAATTGGATCAGTTCCCCATATTTCATCGTTCATAACTCCTTCGCTTACGCGACAAATTCAGCTTCTAAATTGACGGCTACGAGCGAACTAACAATTCTGTCCTAGCGAGCTGTCCGTCGGCTGGACCATTCCCTAAACGTACTTGACGCAGGCAACGAAACTCTGTGGCTGCAATCCCGCCGGGAGTCGCTGGCAAGAGAGTTAATGGGTGTGTTGATTCAAAGCCATACGCACCCATCCCGATCGTTTGTCCAGTCCCACGACACGCCATCCTGCCGAGACAATGGCGTTTCCCACAGTAGCCCCCGGCTGGCCTCCATACCAATAGGCATCATATCTTCGAGCGGACGGCGGCAGTACGCTGCCAATAATGCGTTCCAGATCTTCGAAGGTGAGCACAACCTCTTTATCCGCGCATTGTTGGAGCCAGGTGGCAAGACTGGCATATTCTCCCGCATTAGCGCGAGAGGCCAAACGACTGTTGTCATTTCCCACGGGGAAGGCATGGGCCACGTGTCCCATTGGCGGTTCGGGCGACAGTGGTGCCGATGGGTTGGCTCCCGACAGTTCAGCGATCCGATGCTCAATGCGTTCAATTTCACGTCTTGGATTCGTTAGCCAATCTAGAGACCAAATGCGCTCCAAATTCCACCCCAGCTCTTTTAGCACATAAGGGTGGAGTCGATCCCGATCTCGCACCGAAGGCAGCGAGCGATAACTGATTCCATCACTTTCGATTCCCAGGATGAAACGGGTAGGATCGTCAGGATCGACAATGCCGACATCTACTCGATGTTCAGATGAACCAAGTTGTCGTTCACAAATCCACCCGCGTTTCTCTAATTCAGCGACAATACTATCCTCAATGGGGTGCAGTGCAGTCAATCTGCTTCGCGCTGCTCCGCGATCCATGGTACCGTGCTGCGCATAATGCAGATATTCTTTGAGATCCATCACGCCTCGCGCACGGGTGCGGGATAGATCAATATCCTCGGACGCTATGGTGGAGAAAATGGTGATGCCCAGCCGAGCCCGAGTAATCGCCACATTCAACCGTCGATGTCCACCCTCTTTGTTGAGCGGACCCATGTTCAATGCAACCCGGCCACTGTGATCTCGTCCATAGGTCACAGAAAAGAATATAATGTCACGTTCATCCCCTTGAACATTTTCCAAGTTCTTCACGAACAATCGCTCCGATGCCTGACTAATGCGCTCTTCCAACTCTGGGTTGGCCTGCAACTTCTGATCCAGCAGCTCCTCAATCAACTGTTGCTGAGCTAGATTGAACGTCACTACCCCCAATGTTGGTGCATTGTCATCATACTTAATGAAATGTGCGGCTATCGCTTCTACCACGGCGTTGGCCTCTTCTGCATTGGTTCGGGTGGCTCCGCGATCATACGTCCCCTCTACCAGGCACAGTTTTACTGCGTCATCGCGGGTAACTGGGGACGGAAATGTGACTAGTTGAGAATCGTAATATCGATGGTTGGAAAATGCGATAAGGCTTTCATAGCGGCTTCGATAATGCCACTCAAGTCGCAATGTGGGTAGCGATGTTCCCAGACACTCATCCAAGATGCTCTCGAGATCTTGCGCCATGTTATCGTCTGGCACCTCATCTTCGTTGTCTTGGGTGTCAAAAAAAGTGGTGGGCGGCAATTGTTTGGGGTCGCCGACGACAATCAGTTGCTTACCACGGGCAATCGCTCCCACAGCATCCCATACGGGTATTTGCGATGCCTCATCAAAAATCACGACATCGAAGTTAGCGTTGGCATCGAGGTACTGAGCGACCGAGAGAGGACTCATCAGAAGACACGGCTTTAACTTTGGCAGAAGCCTGGGTAGTTCTCGAATAAGTTTTCTTACGGGCCAATGCGCACGTTTTTTGGCCAATTCGCGCTGCAATATCCGCATTTCCGATCCGAATTTGGTCAGTGTGTCTCCCTTGGGTACCTGAG
This sequence comes from Bacillota bacterium, assembly GCA_023488565.1. Lineage (GTDB taxonomy): Bacteria > Bacillota > Sulfobacillia > Sulfobacillales > Sulfobacillaceae > Sulfobacillus_C. The sequence goes on from JAMDDZ010000003.1 coordinate 3,707, forward strand.
AGGTTAACTTTGCAACAATGTATTGGGCAGTCAACCGCCGGAACTGGTCGTCAGCTTGCTGGAAATCCGCAATCTTTCGTGCTTGGTCGGCACGAGAGAAACTGCGCAGCACCGGATCCTGGTCGATGATTGCACGAAACCACCAGTATTGATAGGAATATTCCCATCGATCCTCGAGTTCGATGGCAGAAACTTTTCCTTGCTCCAATTGCCCTATTAACCCGCTGAGCCCTCGTTCCGTCAACTGGTTTCGAAGTTCTACCCAACGGCACCATACCCGCCACTGTTCTCGTGCAGAACGCCACCGTTGAATGGTAGCCAGAAAATCGTCAATATCCGTTGGCAACACATCTTGACCCGATTCTTGAGTGAGAGCGACGAGTGTTGCACGAATTTCCCGATATTGACTCCAACTCTCTCGATAGTGGGTCAACAAGGGAAGCGCTGCCGCCAGCCCAGATTTTCCTTCATTCCGCATCCAGCCCATCAAGCTTCGAAAGACTGCGTCGGACTCGCTTTCGTTCGCACTCCGAGACCATTGGTAGGCTGCTCTTTTGAAGTCATCAATCCAGTTTTCAACATGCTCCACCCTATCCCAGTCGGTGTCGAGTCCGTGATAAAGGTCTCCCAGCAGCCGAGATGCCTGGTCGCCTACTGTCTTCAAATAGTTCTCTTCTTCGTTGAGACGACACAGAGAATCCAGTACCGGGTCCAAAGACTGTTCCGGTACACTCTTTACCATAAATGGACGGAACTGACTCACAATTTTTCTCCGTGTCAGCCAGCGCCCAAGCATGGATTTTCCTCGGCCTAACATCCACTGCGAACGAAGCATCTCCCCATTTATCCGTGAAATTTCCGGGTGAAACCACGGTTGCAATTCGCTCCAGGCCATATTGCGCCGATGTCCGTGCTGTCTCCAATCCTGCAGTTGGTCAAGAATATGTTCTTCAAGTCGACGCATGACTTCGGCGGGGATTGTCTCAGACTGCAGGAGCAACTGGCTCAAGGCGTCCAAGTCTTGCAAACTTTGATCGGCCATGGCAACCCGAGGTGAGGCAAACAAACTTGTCACTTTACTGCTGTCCAACATCAGTTTGCTTACGGTCCCTTCGACGTTTTCTATCAAGTCACTCAGCCGGTCCTGCCAAGCAGTGGTCCATTCGCTGTGGTGCAACCCAATCAGGGGATGCCCCGGCAAAGATCCCAAATCCCCGATCACAGCCGCGGCAGTGCGCACCAGTTCGCGCTGCGACTTCAAATCGACCGCATTGTGTACATCGGGATGGCTCCAAGACATGCGTGCCGGCTCCCAGTCAGGATGCCTGCTCAAGGTTCCCATCGCGTCGCGCACGGTCAGACCATTGGAATGTCTTTTATGCAAGGTTTCCACCCAAGCGTTCAAATTCGTTCGCAGGCTCGCCAACTGGTTGGCATGATCCATCCAATCTTCTTCAGAATAGGCATAAGTAACCGCAAGGGCAGACCTCAAC
>JAMDDZ010000041.1 GCA_023488565.1 Bacillota bacterium
AGATCAAGGCTCGTATGCGCCGCCGACCAGTCAAAGAGGATATGCACAATGGGTCGTCAAGGCGCAATCGGGCTCGGTGCTAACCATCGTGTTCTCGGCCCCGCGGGGTGGACGGGCAGCTACCACGGTAACGTTAGTCTAAAATTGCGGCGCAAAAAGGAGTATGAATGTGTTTGCACAGGATTTGAAGTTGCTCGTGCCAGCGGCTTTGAACCACACGATAGATCCCAGGGCCCTCTTCCGTAGACCACACAGATCCGATGGTTAACTGTGGCAGTGACAGCCCCAATCGCTCCAAAAACGCCGATACCCGTTCACATTCCCGCGGCAAAAACCGCAAAGGGGGATTTTGCACCAAATATTTCGGATTTAAACCTCCAATTTCCACTGGTCCCAAATCGGGATGATCCATGGGGGTCCACGGGAAAAACCCCTCTTCGATTTCTTCGCGATCGACAAAGGCATAGATCTTTCGCAAATCATCCCGTTCTTGCTCTAATGTCCGCTTCATCAATTCAGAAACCCCATGCTCCGCATACCCGCGTGCTCCCGCCGCATGGGCTAGATTCCATATTTCTACTGTGAAAGCCAAAACTCCTTGATGGTCGTACATCCAATCATCTGCAGCGCCCGGCATTAAAATTTTCTCGTGGCCAGAGGCAAACGCACGGTGGTTGGACCGAGCAAAATATCCGCTGACCTTTTCCCCAATTTCCGCAACACGGGTAAATAATTCGCGGTCTGTTTCCGACAACACGGTGTCAGCCCCGGTCGAGGGTTGGCGTAGAATCACACCGCCTGAGGTGTGAAGCGCAACGTAGGCCGCAATATTAGGGTGAGCCTCCACAAATTTCGCCAATCCATAGATTTCTGGTTCCGATAATGGAAATGGTCCAGCACCAGGCTGGCCACTTTCTCCCGCCCACCTTATCGGAAAGTTACGGTTGAAATCCATCCCTTCACGGCGGCTCAGCTTCATTTGGGCCAAGGCCGGCATTTTACCCATTCGGGTAGTCGGATCAATACGACCCTCAACAAAAACATGATAATAGGTGCCGCCCACTTCCCCCGGTTCCCGGCGACGCATCACGCGCGGGTCCAGTTCATCGATGGCAAAGGCTCCGTCCTTTGCCGGAATTCGCATGGACAGAATCCATCCGTCTCCGTTAACGTCCTGGGGAACCCAGCCATGCGGAGACTCTGAGTAGGGATATAGGCGCGGGCTGGAACGCAGTCGATGCGGTGTAGTTAAATACAATTCGGCGCCGTCAACGGCCAGACGCGGCACAATATATGTGGCACGAGTGCTGATAAGCTCGGTCAGATCGCTCTGATGGCCATAACTGCGCAGTAATCGTTCAATAAAAAACATGGCAGCCGCATTCCCGGCCACTTCGCCAGCATGTATGTTGGCATCGACCAGCAATGCAGGCTTGATATTATGGTCCCCGGTACGGCGATCGGTCAGCGCCACCACCGGCAATTCCCGACCTTCACGACTCGTGGTCAACACAGAAACCGTCATTAATTCAGGAAATTCTTCTTGCCATCCATTGAGTGCGTCCCACATTTCCTGATAGGTCCAATATTTCGCGGTCACTAAGACCACCATCCTTCCCTACACGATGTCTTCTATTGGTTCTCGCTGTTCAAGGCAAAATCCTTCTTAAAATATTCATATCGCCATGGCATTTGCTGGATAACGGTCCCCACCTGGTCACCTCGGCCAAACTTGACGAGTATAGGAGACTCCGGCATCATATTGTCAACGTGTAAACGACAGGGAGCTAATATTATGCGCATTGGTTGTCACCTGAGTGTGGCCAAGGGCTTTACCAAAACGGTGCAAACGGCACCGGAATTGGGGGCCACGTGTTTTCAATATTTCACAAAAAATCCCCGAGGATTTCGCGGCGCCAAACCTCTGGATCGCAATGACGCTGCTCGTGGCAAGGCCTTAATGAAAGAGTTGGACTTGGTTGCGGTGGGACACACCCCCTATTTGATCAATCTTGCAAGCCCAGAAGAGGAACTGTTTAATTTATCAGTGGACGCCTTGGTGCAAGATTTGGTTATCGCCGAGGCACGAGGTACGTATGGCGTGGTCGTACACTGTGGCAAACACAAGGGGAACGGGGTAGAATTTGGCATTGACCGCATGCACCAAGCCCTACGGCTTGTGCTGGAAAAGAACACCACCCAGGGCGTGGCAATCTTGGTCGAAAACACCGCTGGCCAGGGTTCTGAGCTCGGCACTACGCTGGACCAGCTGCTCACTATTGTGGAGCCATTTGATGAGGATCAAGTGGGATTTTGCTTTGACACCCAGCATGCCTTCGCTGCCGGTATTCTGGATCCACAAAACCCAACCCAATTTTCCGGATTTGACAATCCCGAATACATGACCAGACTGCAGGCCATCCATTTTAATGACAGCAAAGTCCCGTTTAACTCGCATAAAGACCGTCATGAATTAATTGGGCAGGGGGCCATGGAGCTGGAAATGTTGGGACAAATCATAAACGATGCACGACTCGAAAAGATTCCATTTTATTTAGAGACGCCTGTCAACAACGAGCACGAATACAAAGATGAAATTCGCGTGTGTCGCAACCTGTTACGATAGCAGGAACTCCCACCTAGATGTCGAATTTTTCTCATCGGCAACGCGACAAATCCAATGGGGGAGTTACTATCAACACTCGCGCACTGATTATTTATAATCCAGCCGCCGGAAACGGCAAGGCAGAACGTATTTATCATGAATTGCAGCCAAAAATTGAGGCCTTGGGTATCGAAGTTCAGCGCACCGAACGGCCTGGTCACGCAACTGAACTGGCTCGAGCAGTGGCCGACGACGAAAACATGACCGTTATTTCGCTAGGGGGCGACGGCACTCACCATGAAGTGATTAATGGCCTTATGCCCCAAGGGCGTGCCATTTTCGGCGTCATTCCAGCGGGCACCGGAAATGACTTAGTACGAGTATTGAATTACCCGAAAAATCCCTTAGACGCCCTAGACGTTGTATTGAACGGGTTGGCCAAGCCGTTTGATATTGGTCAGGTGGGAGACCATTACTTCCTAACCGTGGCTGGCGTCGGCTTCGACGCCGAAGTCGCTGGATGGGTCAATCAGCGAAAAAAGCAAGGTAATGGCACCTGGGTCTTTATTCGCGGTATCCTACACAACTTGATTGGCTATCGCAGTCAAATGATAAAAGTCACGTTAACCGAAGCCTCGCGTACTGAACGCACCTTTCTGATTGCTGTTGGCAACACCCAATATTACGCCGGGGGCATGAAAATCTGCCCGGAAGCTTCTCCCTTTGACGGCCGTTTTCAAGTCGTGTGGGTTGGAGCGATCTCCCCCCTGGGAGTTTTGCCCCTGTTAGCCCGCGTTTTTCGGGGCAACCATGTCAACCACCGGAAAGTCAAAGTCTTATCGACGCCGGAACTTACCGTGGAAGGTCCTCCGAATCTGTGGGTTCATGCCGACGGTGAACTCATTGGTCATCTTCCTATTACCATCCGTACCTTGCCGCAGGCGATCCGAGTACAAATGGGAGTTGGCGGGTGATAAGACAATGAACTGGCCAAGCACACTGCCCAGGTTCTTATGGGGTGCTGCCACCTCTAGTCATCAAATCGAGGGTAATACCCGAAACGATTGGACACGATGGGAAGAAAGCGGCCACGTCGTCAACCGCGAACGATCCGGACGCAGTACTAACCATTTTGCCAATCCGGATGCGGACCTAGTGCTGTTTTCGCAACTAGGATGGAACGCCTATCGGTTTTCCATTGAATGGAGCCGTGTCGAACCCGCGCCCGGAGCCTTTTCCACACCCGCGATAAAACGTTATCGCAACATCGTGGACACACTGCGCCGTCTGCGAATTGAACCCTTAATCACCTTGCATCACTTTACTCTTCCCCAGTGGTTTGCTGACCTGGGCGGTTTTTTCGCTTCGGATGCCGAGCGGTATTTTCTTGATTACGTGTCTTATGTCTTAGATCATTTAGGAGATGCCGTCAAATTATGGATCACCATCAATGAGCCCATGGTATATACGGTGATGGGATATACCGAGGGCTCCTGGCCTCCCGGAGAGCGTAATTTGGCCAAAGGATGGCATTTAACCAATCGCCTGATTGATCTGCATCAAAAAACGTACCAAATAGTTAAACAACGCTTTCCCGATTCTCTGGTTGGGCTATCTCACCATTTATCCTATTTTATGCCCTACAGCGGCTTTTCCCTGGCAGACCGCACCATGACTTCTTTAATCGATAGGGTCTTCAATTGGCGTTTCATCGACAAGGTCCAGAATCACCAAGACTTTCTCGGCATCAACTATTATACTCGGCAGTGGATTTCTGCCCGGCGCGGCCTTATGCCAATCATGGCTAAACCCGGAGCTCGAGTGACCCAAATGGGATGGGAGGTGTTCCCCGAGGGATTATATCATATGCTGCAGCACTTAAAACGCTATCGAAAGCCAATCCTGATAACGGAAAACGGTATTGCCACAGATGATGACAACGATCGTCAACATTACCTTATCGCCCATCTGGAACAAATCGCTAAAGCGCAATCTGAAGCCATCGATATTCGAGGCTACTTCTATTGGGCGGCGTTAGATAATTTCGAGTGGGCGGAAGGCTATCGCCCGCGATTTGGGCTCATCGGCGTCAACTACGAGACATTAGAGCGCAATCCCCGGCCCAGTGCTACGGTGTATCGGGAGATTATTGCCATGAATCAAGAGCAACCTGAAAATCATCCCATTATCGTACCATGAGCACTTCAATAAGTGGCTTGCCGTCTTTGAAGCACTCTCGCCATTCTTCGGCTGTCAGTTGCCCCGTACGATAGAATGATTGGATGTCCTCTCCGCCAATCACAGGGCGTTCTCCTACCGCGGCGTCATAATCTGCGATGAGTGTAGCCCGCGACTTGTGCGGCATTTCAACACTGGACAAATCAGCCCGCAACAGATAAATACTGTCTTTATCCTGGATTACTGGAACAGATGCCACTTGGGCCAAAAGTCCTTTGTCGAGCAAGATCTTGGCGGCTTGATCCTGATCTACCTTTCCACCGCGTATTTGCTTGCGCACCTCATATCCGCCGACTCGAACCGGAAACCATTTTAATGGCCATTCAGCCAATACCGCCAT
>JAMDDZ010000007.1 GCA_023488565.1 Bacillota bacterium
AAGGTGAACTGATGCTGCAAATTCAAAAAATAAAAGCCATATGAGGCATCGTTGATAGGAAATTTCGGAAGAATCCCTAGGTCACGAAGGGTAAGGTTTTACCAGTTTTTAGGATGATTTGGGGTATCCCATAGCGAAGACACCTCTTCTGGAGTACTATGCGAAGTGCTCGGGAAGGAGGTGCCTGTAGTGTTCAGAACATTTCTCAACACTGTTACTAAGATATTCGATTTGTCCACCGGGTGACACCGGTCATGCACCGCGAACGGTCGCGGTCCTGATCCTGGTGGGCAGCCTGTTGCGCATGCGTAGCCTCGAGCCATTGGAAGGCTGGATCCGTCGCGGTCGCCTCCGACGCTTTAGCGTCGGTCGGCTCGGCGGATACCATCCGCCGGCAGCTCGCCACGATCGCGCCCGCCGTCTGGCATGATCTGCTGCAACGCATCGGGCGACAGTTGGCCCGCAATCGCGACGGGGATCGCATCGACGAGCTACGAGGGGTCGCCCTGGATGGGGTGGAACTCTTCGTGCAACATTCCGTCACGTGTCGGAATTGTCTGCATCGCCCAGTCAACGGCGTGACGGAGTGGTTCCCCCGCATCGTGGTCGCCAGTACGGTGGGGCCTCATCGGCAGACGGTCCTAGAATGGGACGCCGTCCATCCGGCCGATGGCCGCGATAAAAATGAATGCGAGCCGACCGCCGCCTATCGGCTGCTCAATACGCTCTATCACATGTATCATCACCAAATTCAGGTGATCGTGGCGGATGCGCTGTATGCGACGCATATCTTGATTCGGGCCGTGCAGCAGCACGGCTGGAATGCCGTCATTCGCCTCAAAGATGAACGGCTCACGATCCCTGCAAAACGCCCAGGGTTTGCTCAAGATCACGCTCCCGGTGATCACCCGGCAACTCGGCCCCGAACTCCTGCAGATTGAGGATTTTCCCGCACTCAGTTGGGGCCCCCGGGGCCCACATCCGCATCATCTACTGGGAACGGACGGTGACCCAAGACCTACAAGGGCTGGGCCCTGACGACCTGTGGGGCCGCCGCCTCGGCCCTGACGGTCTATCGCATCATGCATCATCGCTGGGATCTGGAAAATTGTATCTTCCGGCAAGACAAGACGACCGGGCGTCTCGCCCATTGTTTCGACCACGATCCCGCCATCATCGAAGCCTTGGTCGGGGCTCAACGAAGCGCGGTGACGTGGTGGATTTGGTGGACCACGCGGAAAACCGTCAGTGCCACGTGCAAAAAGATGCCCCGCATTAAGTGGATCGAAATGGCGCGGGAAGCCTTAGGCTGGATGCGAACGACATGGATCGGGCGATGGCGACTCCAGACGACATAAAGACTCTCATCAGCGGGGTCCCTTGCCGTGCCGACCGCGAACGCAGTCGACTCATGATTTTTGGTAGGATAATACGCGATGCGCATCGAGAAGTTTTTTCGCGACGATTTCCCTGGGTGCCCGTTGGCCTCCCCTGCGGGCAAATGACCTCATAGTTCAAAGATGAGGAGTTTCTGCTCTCCCGCCGACAGTCCTCCCCCCGTGGGATCGCTTGACGCGCCAGCATTCGAAGTGGGTTTCCTGTTGAACGCCTTATTCCGAAAACAGCGTCGCCGAGATCAGCTTACCATAACCATTGTCACCCCAGCTTCTGTACCGGGAGAATTCTTAGGGCCCAAAAGCCAGAAACTGCTTGCCCAAGCTTTGTCCCAACGTCGAATCCACCTCATTACCAATGCACAATATGATCACGTCAGTACGTCAGCACTCTTCTTTAAAGATTGAAAATCCTTACATGCCGATAGCATGATTCGGGTGCCCCCATATGTTGGGTCGCAATCTGCAAACACAAGAAAAAACCGTCGCCCAGTCCTGTGTACTGCATGTCGGTAGGATGGGGCGGAGGATCGGATTGTTAACGCTCAGCGACTGGCTCTATGGTGGATCGCATGAATTAGTTCATATTGGGGTACCGTCCGGCTTAGCCACGGCCCTGGTTAACCACTCATATAAAGTTTTTTCCAGATGGTTGCCATTCATGTCCTAAAAATGACACTAGACTACAAAGTATCCGACGGCGAAAAACGCGAGGAGTAATCCGACCACAATAAATGCCCAGAGTGGCGGTTTAGATCCCTGCTGTGAACCATTTTGATTCGGCATCTTAATCAACCCTTTTCTTCAACACAAAAATTCTATTTTATTGTACCCACATTTTCGGCGATCTGTCCATGGTACTCTGGGAGGAGTCATTTGGTCGTCGAAAAGCCTTTGCCGTTGTTATTGACGTCGCAATATTCGTTCCAGTATGATAACCCCGGAGGGGATTCTTATGGCAAAAATGCAATTGGACATTAGAGGTCAGTGCTGACGAGCACCCCTCATCAGTGTCACTGATGCCCTAAAACCATTGCCAATTGGCACGCAAATCGATATTTTAACTAACAAATGGTCCGTGGTTAGAGATATGCAAGCCTATGCCCATATGATGGGGCACAAGTATCTAGGATATTGCGCCCATCCAGATTTGCCCGAAACCTGGTGGGTCTACTTGGAGAAAAGCCTAAAACCGTCACCGGTGTAGGTCATAGAGCGAGTTGCTCCGCCAGATCAAGCCAATCAAATTGCGCCGGCTTTTCCGACTCAGCCACCGATGCCAAGGGCACCCAACATGTCTTGCCGTTTTGCACCCCTATCATAACCCCATGGGCTCCTTGCTCCAGTGATGACACCGCAGCGGACCCAAAAACGGATCCTAACAAACGGTCTTTGGCGCTAGGCGGTCCCCCTCTTTGAGTATGGCCAAGCACCACCCATTTCACCTCAAAACCCGTCATGCCGTTTAACTCATTAGCCAATCGTTCGGCTCGATCCGCACCCTCTGCAACCACAATGAAACTATGTTTCTTACCGCGGGCATGAGTTGTTTGCAGACGTTCGGCGATAACTTCCGGATTAACTGGGCGTTCCGGTATCACAATGGCCTCGGCACCGGCTGCGAGTCCCGCCCCAATAGCTAACGCCCCACTGCGATTTCCCATCACTTCGACTACAAAAATTCTTTCATGGGATGACGCTGTGTCCCGGATCTTGTCTATCGAAGCCGTAATGTTATTGACCGCAGTATCAAACCCGATGCAATCGTCGGTACCATAAACATCATTGTCGATACTGGCGGGAATGCCCACCACCGGAAAACCTGCGGCACTAATGGCATGAGCTGCCCTGAGCGAACCATTGCCGCCAATGACCGCCAATCCATCCAATCCCCAATCTCGCATTTGTTTAACGGCCATTTGTTGGGTTGTTGGCGAATGAAAGTCGCCAAACCGGCAGGTGTGCAACATGGTACCTCCGGTCATGATAATATCTGCCACCGACTCTGTTTTCAGCTCTTGGCGCGTTCCTCGCACAAGTCCTTCCAATCCCCGCAAAATCCCCCAAACGCGATGTTGCCCTAAAAGGCCTTGCCGAACAAAAGAGCGGATAACAGCGTTCATGCCGGGAGCATCACCACCTGACGTCAATATGGCCAATTCCACTCAAAATTCCTCCTCGATTGTACATCCATTGGGATCATGTTAATTGTAGTATATCTGTAGCCAGGTACATTAAACGAATTTTTTGGGTTATTGAGTCTCTGCCGATCAATGTGGGTCATCTAATCATGGTTGGTTCACGGTATTCGAGATCGCATCTGAGCTGACCAAGAAGAATTCAGGGCGCAACGGTGAATCCTACGCCAGAAGTCGATGCCCCTCCAACGTCCCCGTGTAGTGATAAAGACTCCGAAGATTAGGCGTCTTCTCTAGTGCAGGTGGAACATATCTAAGATAGTGTTTGAAACATTACGATCAAACTAAGGCCCAAAACAGGTGCCTTAATAAACACTCGCCATCATGGGACGGCCAATACAATGCAACGGCTCGGCCTTCTTCACTCAAATCCCGTGAAACTCTCTTTTTTGGCCAATGACAATGCAACCATAGTTAGCAAATATCTTGTCTCGTATAATGCAAAGTACTCCGCCTAGAGCAATCGCACATTCACATTGCTTTTTAATTGTTGAGAAATAATCAGTTAGCCCTCGGTCACCCCAGGACGACCTTGAAGCGTCATCATCGTGGCTGTCATGGTGGCAACCAATTTGGTCTCTTCTAAACTTAAAGATATAACTTCACCTGAACAAACAGTAATGGTTCGGCCCGGCTTAACAACTTTACCTCTGGCTAAAAACCTCTCGCCCTTCGCCGGAGCAAGAAGGTTCACTTTAAATTCAACTGTTAGGACTGAAGCTCCAGCAGGCATTAGGCTCAAGGCTGCATAACCGCAAGCGCTATCCACTATCGACGTGATAATACCCGCATGTAGAAAACCGTGCTGTTGGGTGAGATCATGACGAAACGGGAGAAGAATCTCCACTTCACCGGGAAGCACTTTAACGAGTTCAGCGCCAACGAGTTTCATTACCGGTTGTTTGGCAAAGCTTGACAGCACACGGTCATCAAAGTCCGGCGTCAGTGGGACAAAATTACTTTGAGATTCCACTATTTGGTCCTACCTTCCTTCTTTGGCTCTTAGAAATTACACAGATTACCCAGGACATCCTAAAATGGCCGTTTCAGTTCGTCAAAAAATCGGGAACACACCACCCAACAGTGTTTTGGAGTTCGGGATCTAGGCCTCTATTTGCCGAATCCATTCGCTAAACAGTCAACGAGTTCCTGCACCAAACTGTTGAAGGGAAAAATTTCGTGAGGCAAGGTGCGCAATAAAAGGACAGGACAACAAACCGACACCTTTGCCCAGACTTAGGAGATAGGATCAGTGGTCTCCCTTTGTGCACAGTGTCGTATGTTGGCAGGCCCATCCCTAAACCAAAGATGCCTCAGTTGTCCAGAATCGTGTGGAATAATTTTAGAGACTACAATTGCGATATCCCGTTTCGTCTTTACATGGATACATCTTCCGTAAAAAATAAAAGTCCTTGAAATCGATTCGTTGCCTCAAATTAAAACGTACTGGAATCATATCATGAACGAGAGTTCACGGAACCCCTGTTAGGGGCTAACCGACGTCGAATCGTTTGGAAGGTTTTTTGGGTTATATGCGTATACATTCTTGGGGCGAGAGG
>JAMDDZ010000121.1:0-2979 GCA_023488565.1 Bacillota bacterium
CAGCGAACGACCTCCGTACCAGGGAGATCGGAACACCCGACCGGAACGCGCGCCACATCCCAGCAACAGTCGGAGCGCCGCGACGGGAAGCACAACCCACAGTCCCACAACCGGAGGCCGGCCTCCCCGAGCTCCGTATCCCAACCACCGCAACGAGGGAGCGGCAGGGGGTCGGCCCGACCGGCCGCCGTATCAAGGAAACCGGACCCCCGGCACAAGTAGCGGGAGTTACGGAGCTTCCCGTCCACGGCCAAACTCAGCCGGACCAGCCAGACCTGGGTTTTCAGGCGGCCAAGCCCGCCCACGACCTGCTGCTGGTCGCGGTCCGGCAGTCCCTCCTCCGGTAGCACCGAGCCGCCCCAGCAAGGACACTGGGCGGCGCAATACCGGTCATAGTGGGAAAGAGCGTAGGCCCGGAGGACCCAACACGGATCGTCGGTATAAGTCATGGGATGAAGAGCATTTTGGTACTCAACGAAAATCCAAAGGACGCAAAGGGGTTCAGCGCCAGGAAACCCACATGCCTCCGGTTACCCGCCACGTAGTCATTAGTGGTCCGGTGTTGGTCAAGGATCTGGCTGACCAGTTGGGTGCCAAAGCCACCGAACTGATAAAGCACCTGATCGGACTTGGGGTTATGGCGACATTAAATCATGAGCTCGACAAAGAAACAGCGGTGATCGTTGCAAACGAAATGGGTGCCACGGTGGAAGAGCGGGCTACTGTGGAAGAGCGCGAAGAACAGTTGATTCAGGGAAGCGAAGACACCCCCGAATCCCTTCAAGAGCGTCCACCGGTGGTGACCGTGATGGGACACGTGGACCATGGCAAAACTTCACTATTGGACCGCATTCGATCGACACGCGTCACGCAATCGGAAGCTGGCGGTATCACTCAGCATATTGGTGCTTCGGTTATAGAATGGAACAGTCGGCAAGTAGTGTTTTTAGACACTCCGGGACACGAAGCATTTACCGCAATGCGGGCACGGGGCGCTCAAGTTACGGACGTGGCCGTCCTGGTGGTAGCAGCCAATGACGGAGTTATGCCGCAAACCATAGAGGCGATTAACCACGCTAAGGCAGCGGGAGTGCCTATCGTGGTGGCTATTAACAAGATTGATTTGCCCGATGCCAATCCGGAGCGGGTTAGGACGGAACTCACGGAATATGGGTTGGTATCTGAGGAGTGGGGCGGCGATACCATGATGGTCCCGGTATCGGCACGCACTGGCGAGGGAATCGACCAGTTATTGGAAGCTATCACCTTGCAAGCGGATGTGTTGGAGCTGAAGGCGAATCCCGACCGGATGGCACAAGGGACGATTATTGAAGCGCAGCTGGATAAAGGCCGAGGTCCAGTGGCTACCGTGCTCGTTGCGAAGGGCACTTTGCGAGTAGGAGATGTCTTTATGGCCGGCTCTGTAACGGGACGCGTTCGCGCGTTGCTCAATGATCGCGGACAACGTGTCAAAGAAGCGGGGCCTTCGATGCCGGTTGAGGTTTTGGGCTTTAATCAAGTGCCGGATGCCGGTGACGATTTTGTTATTTTCGAGGATGAACGGCACGCTAAAATGATTGCCGACGCGCGGCTGGAACGAACCCGTCAAAGTTCTGAGACCGGACAACGTGGGGTATCACTGGATGAGTTTTATCAGCGTCTTAAAGACGAGTCGATACGCGATCTGAATTTGGTTATTAAGGCAGATGTGCACGGGTCAGCCGAGGCTCTGGCGCAATCATTGCAGAAGTTGTCCAATGAAGAAGTGCGGGTGCGGGTTCTGCATACCGGTGTCGGTAGTGTGACGGAGTCGGATGTCATGTTGGCCCAAGCGTCTGGGGCGATCATTGTAGGATTCGGTGTGAGTACGGAATCCAAAGCCCGACAACTGGCCGAAAAGGAACATGTGGACGTTCGGCAGTACCGGGTCATTTATGAAGTTATTGATGATGTGCAAAACGCCCTGACCGGGATGCTGGCTCCCAAGTATCAAGAGATGGTAATGGGAAGGGCAGAAGTGCGCGAGGTGTTCCGAGTGCCTAAGGTAGGTGCCGTGGCCGGGTGTTATGTGCTCGAAGGCAAGGTGGCTCGGACTGGCAAGGTGCGCATCATTCGCGATGGCGCAGTGATTCACGATGGCAGCATTGGCTCCCTAAAACGATTTAAAGACGACGTACGTGAAGTGATGACGGGATACGAGTGCGGTATTGGCGTGGATAAGTTTAACGATGTTAAAGTTGGGGATATTCTTGAAGTGTATACCCAAGAAGTGGTTAAAGCTAGCTAGGAGGGTGCACTCATGAATCAGGCGCGCGCCGATCGGGTGGCTCAAATGATGAAACAAGAATTAGGGGCCATGATTCAAACCGAGGTGAAGGACCCTCGGGTTGGCTTCGTTAGCATTACTCATGTCGATGTAAGTCGAGATTTAGGCGTTGCTCGAGTGTTTGTCAGTATTATGGGGAATCCTGAACAAATTCAGGATTCCCTCAAAGGACTAAAGAGTGCATCCTCATTTCTGCGGGGAGAGGTTGCGCGTCGATTGGGTTTAAGGCATGCACCACAATTAGATTTCAAGCAAGACACCTCGATCGTCGAGAGCCTTCACATTCAGGAATTAATGAAAACCTTGCCTGATCCCCATGAGTGACGGGAAGTCGGGGGCTGTAAACGATGCCCCCAAAGGGTTTTTGAACCTGATGAAACCTAGGGGGATCACGTCGCATGATGCGGTAGCGAGAGTACGCAAACTTACCCATGTTCGCGAGGTGGGACATGCAGGAACCCTAGACCCCGATGCCTGCGGGGTATTGCCGATGGCTATCGGGTCCTATACCAAACTCATAAACTGGCTGGAACTTACGCCAAAGATTTACCGCGGATGGATGGAGTTGGGCGTTAGCACATCTTCTGGAGATGCCTTGGGAGCGGTGGTAGCCCGCTCAGGTCCACCCTGGCCTACGCGCCGTAACGCCGTCT
>JAMDDZ010000121.1:2989-23490 GCA_023488565.1 Bacillota bacterium
GCAAATTCCCCCGCGCGTGTCAGCCTTGAAGCAAAACGGAGTGCGCTTATACCAGCTAACACGCAAGGGGCAAGCTGTGTGGCCGTCACCGCGCCCGATTGCGGTGAAGAGCATCTCGGTGATCGAAGGGAGCGGCCAACGATGGTATTTTGAAGCCAGTGTCGGTGGCGGCACTTATATACGTTCGCTAGTGCGTGATTGGGGTTTGCTATTAGGCCATAGTGCCCATCTTGGAGGGCTGGAACGCACTGGTGTAGGATCGTTTGCTGCAACGCGCGCCTGGAGTTTGCAACAATTGGAAGCGATGGGAGACCAATGGATATCCGCTTTGGAATCATTTGAGTCGCACTTGTCTATCGCGGTTCATAACCTGGATCCTGGGGTGATACCCATGATTGCCCATGGGCGCCAAGACGTTTTGCCACATGTCATGGGAAACGCGGAGGGAACGATTGCCTTAGCGGGGAACCATGATATTATTGCCATAGTGACCGGACCGCCGTGGCGGTTTCGGAACGTGTTGTTAAAGGACGGGGCTTATGGAGCGAATTGACCAGGATCATCGGCCTTCGCGGCCTACAGTGGTGACCATCGGGAATTTCGATGGTGTCCATATTGGACACCAGGCCTTGTTGCGCCGGGCACAAGCTGAATCACGCAAGCACCATTTGGACATGGTAGTGATGACCTTTGATCCACACCCGATGACGGTATTGCGACCCCAAATGCCATTGTCGCTCATTACACCTACGGATTTGAAATTGCATTACTTAGCTGAGGCAGGGGTACCTTGGGTCGATATTTTGGCGTTTACCAAAGACTTAGCTATGGTACCACCTTTGGCGTTCTTGCAATTGTATTTGGTGGAACGCCTTAAAGTACAATCTGTCGTCATTGGATATAACTTTACTTTCGGGTCGGGGGGCACAGGCAATGCGGATACGATCCAGAAATGGGGCCAAGCGCAAAACATTGCCGTGCACGTCATAGACCCAATTCAGGACCAAGAACCAGCGCACAAAGTAGTGTCCAGTACACGCATTCGGCAACTTATTAAAGAAGGTCAGGTGACTCTGGCCAAAGGGGATTTAGGTCATCCATTTGCGGTGCAAGCTTCGGTGGTGGCCGGCGATGCTCGCGGTCGACAACTGGGGATCCCTACCGCCAACATTTTTCCTCCAAGCAATCAAATCATGCCCCCATTTGGTGTATACGCCGGTTTTTTGAACTACCGCGGTACATCTGTCGAGGCTGTAGCTAATTGGGGTATCCGTCCCACCTTTGCCGGGTCTGACCCGGTATTAGAGGTGCATATTCTTGATGGAACGTCGTGGTCGTTTGACGAACCGGTGCGTTTTGATTTTATCGAGCACCTGCGACCCGAGATAAAATTCGCCTCGCCAGGGGAACTGGTTCATCAAATCGAAAAGGATGTAGAGCGCGCCCGAACCCTACTGCGCAAGGCGAGGCCACGGTAGCAACTTGTCCCGGTATAGGGCGTATGATACAATTAAGTGTCTTTGATTGGAGGCAACCTGATGGAAACCGAACTGTGGCGTGATATGGTCGGTAAAATTTCCACAATTTGTGTTACGGGACAATTTAAGCGCCTGCAACACCAGTTAGAGGATCTTTATCGACGTGCAGGTGTGCCACAACCGGCGGTACAGGCTTATCAAGACGCACTACTATCCTTGTTGGCGGAAGAAGAAGAGTTTCGTGCGGGTTCACCCGCCAACTAGCGAGGACAACGAAAGGAGGCTAAGCGATGGCTCTCGCAAATGAGCAAAAGCAGACCATCATTGCGGCTCATCGGCTGCATGATTCGGATACAGGCTCTCCGGAAGTCCAAATTGCCTTGTTAAGCAGACGGATAAGCGAACTGACTGAACACCTTAAAATTCACAAAAAAGATCATCATTCGCGACGTGGTTTGTTGCAAATGGTAGGACAACGCAGACGACTGTTGAATTATTTGAAAAAGAAGGACAGCGAACGGTATCGAGCGATTGTCCAAGAACTCGGATTGCGTCGGTAGAGCGGGATATGACCCGCTCTTTTCCCAATTTTGAGGACTTGGATTTTTTGATGCGCGATCTGGTTAGCACTTAGGAGGATACTTATGGAGTCTTATACTACCGAAATGGTGGTAGGCGGACGCGTCATGTCGTTGGAAACCGGCCGAATGGCCCGGCAGGCCAATGGCGCTGTGGTGGTTCGGTATGGCGATACCGTGGTCTTGGTGACTGCAGTGGCGTCGCGTGAACCGCGAGCCGGAATAGATTTTTTTCCGCTCACCGTAGATTTTGAAGAACGGCTTTATGCGGTCGGGAAAATTCCCGGAGGGTATATCAAACGAGAGGGTCGCCCTAGTGAACAGGCGATTTTAGCGGCTCGTTTGACGGATCGGCCAATCCGGCCGTTGTTTCCTTCGGGATTTCGCAATGACGTACATATTGTGGCCAGCATTCTTTCTGTGGACCATGATCACTCTCCCGAAATTTGTGGCATGATTGGGGCTTCTGCAGCGCTGACGATTTCCGACATTCCGTTCGAAGGACCGATTGGGGCAGTGGAAGTGGGCTTGGTAAACGGTGAATTTGTCGCCAATCCTACATCGGAACAATCGCAAGTAAGCGCCCTAAAACTGATGATAGCGGGGACTCAAGACGCCATTTTGATGATAGAGGCGGGAGCCAATATTATTTCCGAACAGCAAATGCTGGATGCCATTTTGTTTGGTCATGACGAGATTCGCCGCGTTATTGCAGGGATAGCCGAGTTCCAAGCCAAGGCTGGGAAACCTAAAAGCGAATACCCTGTGTTCATCGCCGACCCCGCCCTTGTCGCGTTAGTGGAAGGTAAAGCCGAAGGCCGCCTGATGGAGGCAATGCGCACGGTCGACAAACTCGAGCGCGAAGCGCGAATTGCCGCGGTAAACCAGGATATTACCCAAGAGTTGCTTGAAGAATATCCAGACCAGGGTTCAATGATTGCCAGCTTGCTGAAAAATGTGCTGAAAAAAGTTGTACGACGCGCAATCATTCAGGAAGGTATACGACCTGACGGACGCGCCTTAAGCGAAATTCGGCCGCTTCATATTGAGGTAGGCGTCTTGCCGAGGGTTCATGGCACTGGCTTGTTTACTCGGGGACAAACCCAAGCCTTAACCGCAATGACGCTGGGACCTTTGTCGGATCAGCAGATGATAGATGGCATTGGGGAAACGGAATCCAAGCGCTATATGCATCACTATAATTTTCCTCCGTTTGCCACTGGAGAAGCTGGACCTATGCGCGGACCCAATCGGCGTGCCATTGGCCATGGCGCACTGGCAGGACGAGCCTTGGAGCCCGTGATTCCGCCGGAATCGGAGTTTCCATATGCACTGCGTTTAGTATCGGATATTTTGGAGTCTAATGGATCTTCCTCGATGGCATCGGTGTGTGGCAGCACCTTGGCATTAATGGACGGCGGGGTGCCGATCACGGCTCCCGTGGCAGGCATCGCTATGGGATTGGTGAAGGACGAGGCGGGCGTTGCCATTTTGACAGACATCCAAGGTTTGGAGGATGCGTTGGGCGACATGGACTTCAAAGTGGCCGGAACCAAGGATGGCATTACTGCGATCCAAATGGATATCAAGATTCATGGCTTGGATCGGGAAATCTTAGCTAAAGCCTTGGAACAGGCTCGCCAAGCTAGACTTTTCATTTTGGACAAGATGTTGGCTGTATTGCCCGGCCCTCGCGAGTACTTGTCGACGCATGCACCGCGTATCATCACTATCACCATAGATCCGGAAAAAATCCGTGAGGTGATAGGACCCGGAGGCAAAACCATCAACAAAATTATCGAAGCCACTAGGGTTGGAGACAAAAAGGTCGACATTGACATTCAAGATGACGGCACCATCTATATCGCGGCGATTAATCAAGAGGTAGCGCAAAAAGCGGTGCAAATGATCGAAGATTTGGTGCGCACTGTAGAAGTAGGCCAGATCTACGAGGGAAGAGTGACCCGCTTGATGAATTTTGGTGCGTTTGTCGAAGTGTTGCCGGGCAAAGAAGGCTTAGTGCACATCTCTCAATTGGCTCATCAGCGAATAAACAAGGTGGAGGACGCTGTCAAAGTCGGCGATATCATTAAGGTCAAAGTCGTCGAAATTGATCACGCGGGACGTGTCAATTTGTCACATAAAGAAGTAGTTCCGGTGCCTGCAGGCATGGTTGGCGATACCAAAAGCAATGATGCGCACCATACGCCATCAAGTCAGGCACGATCCGGTGGCCCCCGCCGTCCGTATCGTGACAGCAACGGACCACGGCGAGATACCCGGTGATTCGTATTGGGGCTCAAGTGTCGGTAGCTGGAGGAATGCAACTGACACTGACAGAAGCGCAGCAGATAGGGTTCGAATGCCTGCAAATATTTAGTCGCAGTCCGGTGGGTGGCCAAAGCCGTGGCCTGCCGCAGTCGAAACGAATGGCAGAGTGGTTGGCCGGAGCACATATCCGGCCGCTTTTTGTTCATGCCCCATATTTTGTCAATCCAGCAGCCACCGATAACGTGAGGCATGCAAGAGCCTGTCAGGTATTGGGAGATGAAATGAGGCGGGTGCGACATCTTGCAGGAGACTTTTTAGTACTGCACCCGGGTCATCAGCAAACTGGCGCTAGTCCCGATGAGGCTTTGGATGCCTTTGCCGATACCGTGGTATCTCTGTTGTCCACACGGGGTCGGGTACTCATCGAAAATACCGCGGGGCAGGGAAAGGAGGTTGGTGCCAACTTCGAAGATTTGGCACGGGTGTTCAATGCCGTGGGAAAGACGTCACGGGTCGGGTTAATGTTGGATACGGCCCATGCCATGGCTTTTGGATATCCCCTAACCACTGCCGACGATTGGAACCGTCTTTGCGGTCTAATTGACGAGTACATTGGATTGGCTCGGGTGAAAGGAGTTCATTTGAATGACTCCATGTTTGCTGTTGGCTCTCGGCGAGACCAGCATGCCGCTCTGTTAACAGGATATTTAGGTCCGAGAGCGCTACACGGTATCGTTGCCACCGCGGATTTATATAATTGGCCGTTGATCTTAGAGACACCGGGCAAAAATGCAGCGGCCCGTGCGGCGGATTTAGAAATTTTACGAAATATGATCATGGGTTTATGAGAGTCAAATTGGTTTATCACGATTGATGGGGTATCAGCGTTGCAATGGGTTTGGAAAAGTGGATCTATTCTACTGTCGCATCCAGGGGACGGCTGCGGTTTAATCGAAAGGATTGGCGTTCGCACTGACCCACCGGTTGGACAGCCAATACTAGAGGACACACGAATGATGCCTGATATCAAGTCAGCGGGTTCGATGGGCTTGACAGGCTCGGCGCTGTCCACCCCTCGTTAAGGGAAATATTTGCTAAAGCGCAATGCCGATGATTTATGTGCATTTCGGTGTTCCATGATTCCTGTGGGACAATTGGGTCCACGAGGTCTTCTTTCGTTCTTTTCACGGGATAAGGAAAACTATCGCCGAGGGTCATGCGTCATTTCGAATACAAGTCCATTGGGTGCGGAAAATTGTTGCCACACCACCTTCAATATGCGTTTCTCCCAGCAATATAGGTCCAGCCTCCACTACGCGCTGCGCAGCAGATTTCATGTCGGGCACCAGCAATCCGAGCACACCGCCATCAAGGTTCTTTAGAGGATAGGGTCGTGCGTTATGTGGCAGAACAATTCGACCCGCCACCGATGGCGAGGTCAAAGACCCAAAATTCTTTGCGTAATACAGGAGTTGGCGGCCCAATATAGTCTATATGAAATTCTCCATAACACGGGTTTGGTTCGTAAAAATGCCGAACCAGGCAAATTCGGTATTGATAATCTTCCCCCTTCGCTCCTAGTGTGGCATAGGATATAAGACTTTGATCTCACATCTCCCCTACCAGAGGCGCACCGTGGTTTCGACTGACTGCTGTTTGTGCTCTGGGGGACATTAAATCCTAATTGTTGCCGACTACCGGAGCACACAATACTTTTATGGAGGGTTAGGGCAATACCAAGCGCGATATTATCAAGTTGATCCATCACAAAATCCGAATTGGCATCCGGATGGCGAACATGGTTACAGCGGCTGATTCCTTATGCAAGTCCGATACCCGAAAAAATTGTGTATTGACAATCCAAAACGTTTTCGGTAGTTTATATCTAACGATTGTAATGTTGTGAAATTTGTGACGTGCAGGTGAATGTATGCCAGTGACGATTCGAGATGTGGCCAGAGCTGCAGGAGTGTCGATAACCACTGTGTCCCGTGCGTTTAATGGCTATGACGACGTGGGTCCGGATACGCGCAAACGCATATTAAAAGTGGCCAAAGAACTAAATTATCGCCCTAGTCATGTTGCGCGCAGTTTGGTCTTGCAACAAACCCAGAATGTAGGCCTGTTAATCTCTGATTTCAATGCGAATCGAGGCGCTCATCACTTTTTGTTTGACGTTATGGCTGGAGTTCACGACCGTTTGGCTTCTTTGGGATATGATGTGACGTTAGTAAGCACCACCACAGCGCGGCAGCGTCTGGTCAGTTATATCGATTTTTGTACGGAACGCCGATTGGAAGGCGTTATCGTTATGGGCATGCGATTGGATGACCCCTACATGCAAGAGGTTGCCGAAGCAAAATTGCCCTCTGTGGGTATTGATTTGCCAATTTTAAGTCGATATTGCGGATATGTCATGACAGATAACGTGAACGGGGCCAAACTGGGGATGCAGCACTTGCTGAGCAAAGGCCATCGCCGTATTGGCTTTGTCAATGGCCACCAAAAGGCTGCGGTAAGTGTTGACCGCATGCGGGGCTATCAATTGGCCCTGGAAACTGCAGGGATAGATAGCGATCCTGATTTGATAGTCCACTCAAATTTTTTAGTGGAAGGCGGCGAGGCGGCGACAGAATTGCTTTTAAGTCGCGCTCCTGATATTACCGCCATTTTTTATGCCAGTGACCTTATGGCGCTTGGCGGTATGCGATATTTGCATCGCGTGGGCAAACGTATACCTGAAGACGTTGCCGTCGTGGGATATGACAATGTGGATGTCGCGGAATGGAGCACCCCTGCTTTGACTACTGTGTCCCAGCGGCGCTTTGAGATGGGCGTATATGCTGCAGATATGCTGATAGGTATGCTGCAGCGTGATGAGGAACCGGGGGGGCGTCTGTTGCCGTCAGAGCTGGTAGTTCGGCAAAGTACCTGAACTACGATAAGTGATCTCGAGAGGACTGCGTTGGATGGGCAACGTAATGGCACTGCAATGCGATTTTTCTTGAGACCGAAAACGTTTTGGGCACGTTGGAAGGGGTTTTGGTGAGTGAATTATGGGGTAATCAAGGAAAACGATTTGTTCTATGTTTTCGGAACAGAGGGAATGATTGGACAACAATCACAACATGGACTTTTTAGTCGCGATACACGTTTTCTCTCGCGTTTGCAATGGAATATGGAACCCGACGTACTGGTTTTGCTGGAATCTGATACATCAACAGGGTACGAGAGTGTCTACCGATATACCAATCAGCCGCCGGGGGACGAATCGGGCATCCCGCGTGAATCGCTTTTAATTACTCGCCGCCAGTGGGTGGATGGCCAAGCATTGCATGAAAATCTTATCATTGAAAATTTTGCGATGGTTCCAGTGTCCTTAAAATATACGTATGTTGTTGATGCGGATTTTTTAGATATGTTTGAAGTTCGCGGATTTCGGCAAACGCCCTTCACACGTCAGGTGAATGTAACTGGTGGGAACGGATCGTGCATGTATACTTACCTGGCTCGGGATGGGCGCATCACCCGAACCGTGGTTTCGCTGCAAAACCATGACCAGAATGCGATGTCGGAGGATTGCGTTTGGGTGACGACAGATAGCACAGCTCGACGGTGGACAAGTTCGATGACAGTATTGCCACATTCCAAACAGCGCTGCGAGTTAGTTGTTGAAGCAACGTATGCTGATAACGGGAAAACTGCTCACCCTGTTGTTCACCACAATGGGCGTTTTGCCGGGAACCAAAACGATTCGGATCAAAATACGGCCTTCAACTCCCAACCGTTGTCACCAGCCATTTCACGTTCCTATCAAGAGTGGTTTAGTCGTATGCCGAAGGTGTCTGGCAACGATGGCTTCGCGCACTGGTATGAACAAGGTATCAAGGATCTGCGGATGCTGCAAAGCGATCTGGGATACGGAAAAATGGTGGTGGCGGGGGTGCCGTGGTACGCAGTGCCCTTTGGTCGTGACAGCCTGATTGCATCCCGCCAAATGCTGCTTGCCGAACCGGAGGTTGCGCGTGGCACACTTCTGACGATGGCCCATTTTCAGGGATGCGAGGAGCGGCCCGAACGGGACGAACAGCCGGGTAAAATCGTGCATGAAGTGCGTAACGGAGAATTGAGCCGACTGGGAGTCTTGCCATTTGCGCAATACTACGGCAGTATCGATGCAACACCGCTGTTTTTGCTGTTAATAGCCGACTACTTTAAATGGACTGGCGACGAGGATTTTGTGCGCCATCTGCTGTCCCACGCGGAGCGGGGTTTGTCCTGGATGATGCATTATGGCGATCGCGACCACGACGGATTTTTGGAATACTGGCGCGAAGCCAGTGACGGTATTGCCAATCAGGGGTGGAAAGATTCCGGCGATTCCGTAATGTACGCTGACGGACGACTGGTAGAGGGGACTGTCGCTTTATGCGAGGTTCAAGCCTACGCCCACCGTGCGTATATGGAATGGCATGACATTTACACTGCCTTCGGGATGCGCAAAGAAGCTCATCAACTCAAACGCCAGGCCGAAACACTCCAAGGCAATTTCCTAAAGCATTTTGTGTTAGCTGATGGGACAGTGGCTTTGGCGCTGGATGGCGAAAAGCGTCCTTGTCGTGTGATTTCATCCAACATGGGTCAAGTACTGGTAAGCGACATCTTGCCCCCAGCTGTGTCTGACGTCGTGGCGAAGCACATGGTGGCTTCTGACATGCTCACGGGATTTGGCATACGAACGCTGTCCACCCGGGAAATCCGATACAATCCAGTCAGCTATCATAACGGGTCAGTTTGGCCTCATGATACCAGCATGATCATTTATGGCCTGCGTCGACATGGGTATGTTAAGGAGTCACTGGAGGTCATTGAGAACCTGCTTCGTGCCCAAGATGCTTTTGCATACCACCGGCTGCCAGAACTATTCACTGGATTTCCGGCAGTGGAAATTACTCGTCCAGTGCCCTATCCGGTCTCCTGTTCCCCCCAGGCTTGGGCGGCTGCTGTGCCAATATTCGTGTTGGAGCAATGTTTGGGTTTGAAACCGAATGGTTTACGCCGGGTAATCCACATCGATCCGGTATTGCCAGCTAGTGTTCCCCGCTTAGAAATACGAGGCATACGATTGGGCACCGGTGTATTGTCGGTGGATTTAACCCGTGACCACGGAAGAACCAAGATGGAGGTCATAGAGAATTCGACCGGTTGGCCATTAGTAGAAAACTCACTGGGAAGGGAGGTGGGGTCTTGAGTTAAGACACTATTGGCAACCTGTGGATGATACGAGCAGCATACGTTTGGATGAGAAACAAACAAACCAGGAAAGAGAAGGGACGATTAACCATGAAACAGTTGCAAAAAATTGCCCAAGTCTCAGTTATGGGTCTCTCCTTGGTCGGGATGGTGGGGTGTGGGGCCGCAGGTTCCGCATCTGGTTCCGGAGGCGGTAAGGTTGTCACAATCGTGGTTGCTAGTTGGGCGGGAACCAATGTGACTAACGGAATTATCGATCACCAATTGGCCGATTTCAACAAAAGCCACCCGGATATTCATGCGGTGTACCGACCAATTGCCGGTAACTATGAGACCATTCTCAAGACGGAATTTGTGTCTGGGGATGCGCCTGACATCATCACCCTCAACAATGGAGGCCAGGCACCGGTGTTTGAGTCAGAAGGTGCGGTTATTCCGTTGAATTCCTATATTCAGAAGTCGCATTATTCTTTAAGTGACTTTTTCCCCGGCGCCATGAATATGTTTGAGGCCGGAAATACCGTTTACGGGATCCCTCGGGACCAGTCACCGCTGGTGCTTTATTACAACCCACAGATGTTCAAAAATGCCGGTATTGCAGGACCGCCCACGACGTGGGCCCAACTTCAAGCGGATGCAAAAAAATTGACTGATCCGGCAAAAAAAATTTACGGCATTGTGCAAACACCCCAAGAACCACGATGGGCACAATTCCTGGTTGAAGCCGGGGGCAATGTGATGAACAATTCCATGACTAAAATGACCTTAAACACGCCTGCGGCATTACGGGGATTCACCTTCTTCGTCAACTTATACCGTTCCGGAGTGGCCGCACAACCTTCGCAAGTCGGCGCTACTTGGGGGGGCCAAGCACTTGGTATGGGGCATGCGGCGATGTCATTCGAAGGCGCTTGGGCAATTCCCTATCTGCAGGACACCTATCCTAACACGCCTTTTGCTATTGCAACATTGCCAAAGGGGCCGGTTAATAATATGAGTCTGGATTTTCCGACAGCATGGGCCATCACCAAAGACTCTGCCCATCCCCAACAGGCCTGGCAAGTCATCAAGTATCTCACCGGCCAGGGGCAAGCCCAGTGGGTGGAACAGGGAGGACTGGTGACAGTTCGCAAGTCGCTCATTAATATGCCTTACTATCAGCAACACCCCATTTACAAAAATATCCTGGCGCAACTGCCCGATGCGGTGCCCTGGAACTTCCCGAATGGTTTTGACCAATATGTGAGCAGCACCTTGTCCAACGTCTCACTACTTGCCGTGGAAGATAAGCTATCGCCGCAAGCCGCGCTAGCGCAATTGCAAAGTCAAGGAACCAGTATACTCCAGCAAAACGGGGGGAATTGACGTGGGAACCGCCGTCATGCTAAAGAACACCGAAAGCCGCGGCGGGATGGAACATTGGCGACGGCAGGAAACCGCCGCCGCCTATATGTTCTCGTTTCCCACCATCATCTTGCTGCTGGTGTTTTCTTTGGGTCCGGCTGCTTATGCCTTTTTCTTAAGCGGTGTTTCATGGAACTTGCTCAATCATATGCATTGGGTGGGATTGAGTAATTATAGCGCCATATTGCATATGCCCTTGTTTTGGACTTCGGTGAAGAATTCGGTCATATTTGCTGCCGTGGTGATGCCGGTGCAAACAGTGATTGCGATGATCATCGCGGTTATTATGAATCAAAATCTTCCGGCGCGGCCCATCTATCGACTGATTTTTTTCTTCCCCTCCATCAGTTCATCCGCAGTGACCTCGTTAATGTTTATGTGGATTTTTAACAAGTTAGGCCTTTTAAACGGATTTCTTTCGATGGCGGGAATTTCCGGACCTAACTGGATTGGGAACCCGCGGTTTGCTCTGTCCGCCATTATGATTTTGAACATTTGGAGCACTGCCGGGTATTTTATGGTGGTGTTTCTCGCTGGATTGCAGGCCATTCCCCGTACCTTGTACGAGGCGGCAGCCATTGACGGGGCATCGGCATTGCAAAGGTTTTGGAACATTACCGTACCGTTACTGCGCCCTTCTACGTTTTTCATTGTGGTGATGGGTCTAATCGGGACCCTCCAAATGTTCGACCAATCGTTCATTATCTCGGGGGGAACCGGTGGACCATTAAATTCTACAATGACGATTGCCTTGTTAATTTACCAGGAGATATTTTCTTATGGTCAGGTAGGCTATGGTGCCGCCGCTACCGTCTTCTTATTCGTGCTGGTGTTGGGGTTAACAATTATTACCAACCGATGGTTGGGCAAACCGATCGAATATTAAAAGGTTCCCTGTCTAAGGAGGTGTGGTTGTGGTTGGATCCAACAGTGCATTAAGCCGGGTGTCCCGCGGATTATATTTATTGATTTTGACAGCGGGCGCTCTGGTCATGGTCATCCCATTTTTCTGGTCTTTGTCCACCTCGCTAAAACCGTTAGGTGAGGCATTGGTATTTCCGCCGAAATGGATTCCTCATCCCTTTTTATGGATGAATTATGTCCTCACGTGGAAGACCGTCCCTATGGGACAATGGTTTATCAACAGCACGATAGTTGCTGTGGTTGTGGTGATCGGGAATTTGATTTTGGACTCAATGGCGGGCTATGCTTTGGCTCGGATTCGGTTTCGCGGACGTTCGCTCGTCTTTTTTGGCATTATATCGATGTTGATGATCCCGTTTCAGTCCATCATGTTGCCCGTCTATATCATTTTACGGGCACTGGGTTTGATAAATAGTTATGCGGGGATTATTTTGCCGCAATTAGTGTCCGCCATGGGAGTGTTTTTGATGCGGCAGGCGTTTTTGAATGTACCACAAGAGGTGGAAGAATCGGCCATTATCGATGGAGCCAGCCGCTGGCGGATATTTGCCCAGATTTCTCTGCCCATGGTTCAACCTTCGCTGTTGACGCTGGCGTTAATGATGTTCATGGGAGCCTGGAACAATTTTTTACTCCCGTTATTGGTAGCTAACAATCAAAATTTCTGGACACTGCCTTTAGGTATGGTAATGTTTCAACAGCAGTATTATACAAATTGGCCGTATTTGATGGCGGCTGCGGTTATGGCTACCATTCCCATCGCGGTATTATTTTTGCTGTTCCAAAGATGGTTTATACAAGGTATTTCTACTACCGGGTTAAAGTGACGGCTAAGCCGTGAGTATAATAGGACAATGTGGACTGTGGATCTTCGCAGGGTAGGGGTCACACGTCTCGTGGACGATGATAATTGGTGGAGGACTTTAACTGTTTTGATAAACATGTTTAAATGTGCTATAATACATGCATGGCACATACTTATCCTCCGAAACAGTTTGGGGCGTTGATTGGAAAGTCGGTGGCCACGTTGCAGCGATGGGATCGAGAGGGCATCTTGAAAGCCCATCGATCCCCGACAAATCGGCGGTATTACACCCATGATCAGTATTTGGCGTACATCGGGGTCGTCGCGAAGCCCGAAGGGCGCGTCGTCTTGTATGCGCGTGTTTCGACTCGTAATCAGCGTCCTGATTTACTCAATCAAGTCGCCGCGTTAGAGCAATATTGTCAGCAACACGGGATGATCCCCACTGACACCATTCAGGACATCGGGAGCGGCTTGAACTATCACCGAAAAAGCTTTAATCAACTATTCGAAGACATCGAAGTGGGCAAAGTTCGTCAACTGATTGTGGCCCACAAAGACCGTCTTGTACGGTTTGGGTTCGAGTGGTTCGCAGAGTTTTGTGCCCGACATGGGACCGAACTCATTGTGATGAACCAAGAAACGCTATCGCCTGAGCAAGAAATGGTCAACGATTTGCTGTCGATTGTCCACGTTTTCAGTGCTCGCCTGTATGGCTTGCGATCCTACCGAAAGGAGTTGAAGCATGCTCTTAGCGAAAAAGATTCGCATTAATGTTTCTCCCCGCGACGCGGAAACGCTGGAGTTCATGCAAGCCAAGTGTCGAGCCCTGTACAACTGGCATTTGGGTCAGTTGAAAGCGGGGGCCAAGTGGTCGCTGTATGACGCGAAGAAGACCTTGCAACAAAGTCGTGTGATTGATCCCGATATCAACGCGGTCTATGGCAAGTTGCTCCACGAAGTCTTCTTCCGGTTGGATGAGGCCATGAAAGCGTTTTTTCGTCGGGTCAAAGCGGGCCAGGCACCGGGCTTTCCACGATACCATGCTCGGGGAAAGTTTTTCACGCTCAAATATCCGGGGATGTACCTTCGTGTCGAAGGCCATACTCTCATTCTTCCGACGGGAGGGCGCGGGAAGACGAAGCGGTTAGCCGATATCCAGGCCCGGCTCACCGAAACGCCTCCCACCCCATTTCGGGAAGTCGCGATTACCAAAGATGCGGAAGGGCACTATTACGCCACGTTTTTATCGGAAACTCAGCAGTTTCCACTGCAGGCGGATGATGGCTGTGCTATGGCCTATGACCTCGGCATTAAGACGCTAGCCACAGGCTATAGCACGACCGGACGCTTCCTGCATATTGGCGGCTTTACCGCTTATCGTTGGTACAACAAACAGCTTGATAAAATTCGGTCGTTACGGAGTCGATGTCAGAAGGGATCCCGGCGATATCGCTACTTGACTCAGGTGTATCATCGAGTATCCGAACAAAAACGTCGTAAGCAACGCGATTCCTTGCACAAAGCCTCCGCTTTCCTGACACGACAGGCTGAAAGGGCTATCGTGCTCGGCGATCTGTCGCAACAACCGATGGTGCAAAAATCGCAGAACGTCACCAAACGAACCAAGGGGCTGCACCGCAGTGTGCAAAATGAATGGGGTCTCTACCAATTCGTGCAGATGGTCCAATACAAAGCGCAGCGCAACGGCAAGAAGGTCTACATTATCAGCGAGCGCTATACCTCGAAAGACTGTTCGGGGTGTGGCACTCGTCAAGACATGCCGTTGTGGAAACGGACGTATCATTGTCCGCAATGTGGCCTCGTCATGGATCGCGACGACAATGCGGCTCGCAACATTCTTGCCCGGTTCCTTGCCCGGCTAGGGCCATATTCTGCAAACTTGCAGAACGATGTGCTGAGCGCAAGCTCAGGAATTTGAACATGTTTACCCATGTTTAGAAAGGCAGGAAAACGCATGACGGTCTACTATGGATTTTTGTCCAATACTTACACTTCAGCTTTAGTGGACCCGGATGGTACTCTGGTCTGGTTGCCGTTTCCTCGCTTTGATGGGGACGCCATATTTTGCAAGTTGCTGGATGACACCCAAGGAGGATATTTCAATACCGTACCCGAGCAACCGTATGAGGCTTGCCAGACTTATGTGCCGCATACGCATACGTTAGAGACGGTATATCAGGTTCAGGATGAAAGAGTCACGATGCATGATTTTTTGCCAATTGGCACCACCAGCTTTTGGCGGGTGATAGAAACATCCGTGCCATTGGTCTTGACCTGCCGGCCGACGTTTGGCTTTGGGTATGCCAACGCCAGCTACGAAATGACTCCCAACGGTGCCTGGTTTTCTCATCCTAATGGCCGGGAAGGCCTTCACCTGACCATAGATGGTGCCCATGTAAAAAGCAATGAGCGTGATCGATGGATTGTCGGTCCGGGGAGGGTTACTATTGCCTTGCGTTACGTAGCCCATTTTAGTAGAGATGCGGCCTTGGACCAGGACCTAGGGGACCGCGCGGAACAAGTGGAGCGCGTCACCAACCAATTTTGGGCCAAGCCGAAAAGTCCCTATCATGGAACCCATGCCGAGTTATTTGATCGCAGTTTGCTGACTATCCGCGGGCTCACCTATCGCATCAATGGCGCTTTGTTGGCAGCTGCCACGACGTCCTTGCCGGAAATTGTTGGGCAACACCGGCAATGGGATTACCGCTTTGTGTGGGTCCGTGACGGTGCTTATGGAGCCGAGGCCTTGTTAATGACCGGAGATACCGTGGGGTGCCGTCGGTTCTTGGAATTTATGTTCAATACCGTTGACTTGGTTAACAAGCCGTTTTCGGCCCCGTTTTATCAGCTAGACGGATCGCGAATCGAAGGGGAACGGGATTTGCTCTGGCTTTCTGGCCATCAAAACTCACGGCCGGTACGAGTCGGCAATGCTGCCACCGACCAGTTGCAGCTAGATATTGAAGGCGACTTGCTTTGGGTGCTGTATGCTTACTGGGAGGAAAGCCAGGATAGCACTTTTGTTCGAGATTATTGGTGGGCGGTATCGGCACTGGCGGACTGGGTGGGGAACAACTGGCATCAGCCGGATGCTTCGCTTTGGGAGTTTCGCGGTGACCAAGATTTTTACCTGCATTCTCAGCTCATGTGCTGGGTGACTATGCGGGTCGGCTCGGTATTGGCCCGCGAAGTCATGAGTCTTGAACCGGTTGCTGACCGTTGGCAGCGTCAGGCGGACGACATTGCCGAAACGATATGGCATCGGCAATCCTTATCGGGTTTGCCATATTTTACTCAAGGACCTGGCCATCCAGTAATGGATGCTGCCTTGCTGCTAATGCCCTTATACGGCTTTGTTGGTGTTCATGACAAAGTATTTCAGGCCACCTTGCAGCAAATCGAAAGCACTCTTTTGGTTGATGGGACGGTGATCCGCTATCAACAGGACAACATGGGAGAAGTGGTTTACCCGTTTACATTGGCTGGATTTTGGCTGGCACGCGTGTATTTGCGCATGGGTCGCTGGGACAGGGCCGAGGAACTCATTGAACGTCAATTGGGACTAACCACCTCTTTAGGGTTGTTTGCCGAGCATGTGGATCCGGCCACTGGCGAACCGCATGGCAACTTTCCCCAACTGTTTCCCCACGCCGGGGTTGTGACTACTTTGTCAGAGTACCAAAGGCTCAAGAAAAAAGGGCATTTATGGACCCTGACCACAGATGGTTAAAAGTTCTAGGACAAGGCTTTGGCATCATAGGAGTATGCCAGGAGGGATGTCCTGGTGTGGGTCAAGGTCATTTCCGCGCGATCGCGTGGGGCACGTGCCATCTATTTGGCTATTTTGCTTGGATTGAGTTTACTAGTGTTTCAACCCAGGTCTCATTCAACGCCAGTGCCTGGGCCGGTTTATCGGGTCAAGACGACGACTCGCGCGATGGCCTTAACCATCAATGTCGTATGGGGTACTGAATTCGTTCCGCAAATGCTCCAGGATCTGGTGTCGGCGCATGTGACCGCGACGTTTATGGTAGGTGGTGCCTGGGCCGCCGCTCACCCGCAGCTCATTTTAGAGATGGTCCGCGACCATATGGAAATTGGCAACCACGGCTGGAATCATCCACATCCCAATCAGTTGTCCTACGATGGCAACCTGAGTCAAATAATCCGAACCAATGAGACGGTCAAACGTATTGCTAGCATCACCCCTCTGGTGTTTGCTCCTCCGTATGGCGAATTTAATCACACCGTCTTGGCGGCATCCGCGGCACTCCATATGCCGCTGATTATGTGGACCATAGACACAATTGACTGGAGACCCTCGTCGTCACCTTCCTACATGGTTAATAAGGTGTTGGCGAGGGCACAGCCAGGCGCCATTGTCCTGATGCACCCTACTTCTCGGACGGCGGTGGCTTTGCCTGAAATTATCAGCGGGTTGACCTCTCGTGGCTATCGCTTAACCACGGTTTCTAACCTGCTGACAATGGGGGAGCCTGCAGGGGATCAGTAATTGGTAAGGTGCATGTGTTTCCCACAGGGCATAGTAAATCCAGTTGATGCCATGCTCCCTACTTATCCGTTCTTGCAGTACCTCATTGGACCCGGGATCCACCACTAAATGTAGGAGTAGCCTGTCCCGAGTTCTTCTTTCTTGCGGCAAGACGGAGCGTTCGGGAATCGACGGGTACCGTTTCAAATCCCAATAACCAGACAACCATCAATCTCGCATGATACGTCAGTTTATTGCGGCCCGATGGGGGAACCGCCGAGACTCCTGGATTTGTGGGGGCTAGGTTAAGCTTTGGTCACGGTCTGCGTTTTTAGAGCAGAGGATCGCTAGGGGCCCACAAACTGGCAAGAGATAGTCAGGCGGGCAACGGACGGAACTTTAGAGACTAGAGACACAAACAACGGAGGTTATCTAGATCCAGAGCGTCTACGGGATAGTCTTGGCGATCCGCTCGACCTCAGATAATGTCAGATTCGCAATTTCGGCTATATCTTCCATGCTAAGGCCTTTGAGTAATAGTCGTTGGACGATGGTCTGGCGCTCTTCTTGCTGCCCTTCTTGCCGCCCTTCTTGCCGTCCTTCTTGCCGTCCTTCTTGCCGTCCTTCTTGCCGTCCTTGGCGGTTCGCTGTCTCGATAGCCGTGGCATAATCATGCAACGCCTTTTGCCGGGACTCGTATCTCTGGCGCGTTTGTTCATCATGGCTCAAATATTCCAAGGCGGTTAAGGCTTTCTCCATGATTGGATCTCCTTTCACGAGGAATTCCCGATCGGACTTCGTGTGCATCGTCAAAAAGGTCAACCAGCGCATTAATGAGTCGTGCAACACACCCGGTTCGCGCGATAGCTTGGGCAATTCGAGGAAGTGCAAGGCCAAATGATCCGTCAGCAGCAGGCCTTCCTGATTGCGGATCTGAAACACATTATGCACCCGGGTATTGGGAATTTCGACAAAATTGCATACATTGATCGCGATGGCCGGATAAAGTGTGTGATACGTCGCACTTTCGTGTAATTGACTTTCGAGAGGCCGATCGGCAGACGCCGGACGATGATCCTCGTGGAGGCCAAGGCCTCTGAGGGGATGGGAATAAAGACAGGTGCTAACAAACGAGGGAGTGGTTCCGTACAGGACGATGCGGGAGTCTTCAAAATAAAATCCTCCTTCGGGCGTTCCGAGGGAGGCATTTCCGATGCTCCTACTCTTGCAGGCTGGTGACCATCCGTGGTATCTTGGAGGCATCAGGTTCGACCCGACTGCTAATCGGTTCGAACGGCGATCGGATGACGGTGCACCGCGGATCGCATTTTTGATTGACGTGCTTGTCCTACACTTAGTCCTATACGACAGCGAGCCCTGAATTTCCTGCATTTTCCCTAGACATTATTGTAAACAGTCAAACCTAAAGCTTGTCGATCTTGTGTTGAAACAATTGTTCCATCAAGCGTGGCATGTTACAATAACAACAAAAATTACAGGAATACACCGATTTTGTTATTTTTGTGAGGTGTCGATACGCATGCCAATCAATCCGTTTAATCCATAATTTCCCGCTCACGATGAACTTTTTGCTAATCGGCGAAAAGAGCAGGCCTTGTTTCACCGCGCACTGGCCATCAGCACCCAGTCCACAATTCCTGGTGCCTGGAATCTGGCACTGGTCGGTCCCTGGGGCATTGGGAAAACAAGCCTACTACGCCGATTCGCTTGGATGGCTCAAACACATGATCCACCCGCTGCCGTTGTTACCCTCACAGCCACCACCGCCACTGGCACATTTGATGGGTTTGTACGCAGCTTATTGTCCCGCATCCATCACGATTTAAACGCCCAACCACGCTTAAGCGAACGCTTGCGTGCCGAACTACAGCAATGGGACCCTCGGATTCACTTGGGCCCTGTTTCCCTGGGACGTTATCAGAATCCGTCCAATGCGGAAGTCGCCACGGGAATCGATCTGCTCTATACCGAACTAAGTCGCTTGTGGAATTACCACGTGTCGGATCGGCTGGCGGCTGTCTGCTTGTTTATTGACGACGCAAGTAATTTATTGACCGTCGACAAGAACGCGCTCTTAAGCCTCCGCGCTGTCTTTCAAGACTTACAAGGACAAAAAATGGTCTACCCTCTGATCATTACCGACCCTGAAAATATGTTCGAAGCCACCCGAAACGCGTCAGAACCCGTGACACGGTTCTTTGAACGGCTGCCTATCGGGCCCTTTACGCGCCGTGACACCGAGGAAGCCATCATAGAGCCCCTGGCCGCCGTCCACTATCCCGTCACCATCGAACCATCGGCTGTTGACATCGTGTACCATCGCACACTCGGACATCCGTATTTTGTGGCGTTTACGATGCGGGAATTGATTGACGCCGCAGCCTTAGCGTCCACAACACGGATCGATGGCACGTTCGTTGTCCATCAATGGTCTATTGTGGCAGAACGCTTTAGTGAAGAAAAATTCACGGCCGAATGGAATCAAGCGACAGACAGTGAACGCGACGTGCTCGTTGCGATTGCGCGCGGCAACGCCGCAAGCCAAGGTAACCGAAGTGGGACCACTCTGGCACTGCGTCTCGTCAGCAAGGGGTTGTTAACGAAACGCGAGCGGGGCCAATATCGGCTCTATCATCCCCTCTTTCAAGAATATGTTCTGCATCAATCTGAATAATCCGTTCCTTCTTCACCGCCTTTTTAAAAGGAGACACCCATGCCCCGCGAACGGGGCACCCTCATGAATGAAAAATGCGGCATGTCAGGGAGGGGATGATCACCCTGACCTTGATCCAGTATGGGGATCAGGGACTGCGGGACGCTCTGAGAGAGCAGCAGGAAGTGTGACAAACCGCCATGACACCCTTCAGGCGGAAAGATTTCGTAAGATTTCTCCCGATTTTGAATCCGGGCGGCCCATATCCGGGTCGTTTCCCGGGCGACCAAATAGGGCACTTTGAAGGGTGCCCCTCCATTTGGAAACTGGGTAACTCTTGATTGCTTTAAAATCCCAATAACTAGACAACGATCAATCTCGCATGATAGGTCAGGTTATTGCGGCCCGATGGGGGAACCGCCGAGACTCCTGGATTTGTGGGAGCATGTCCCGCTCCAGGCACTCGGTTTAAGCTTTGGTCACGGTCTGCGTTTTTAGAGCAGAGGATCGCTAGGGGCCCACAAACTGGCAAGAGATAGTCAGGCGGGCAACGGACGGAACTTTAGAGACTAGAGACACAAACAACGGAGGTTAT
>JAMDDZ010000148.1 GCA_023488565.1 Bacillota bacterium
CAAGGCCAAAGAACTGAAACTGCTCGTCCGTAATCTTATTCAACCAATCCAGCGCGGCTCGATGCTCATCGCTAAAACGTTCCGCCACCCAGACGATGGTGACGGCGTTAAGCCCCGCTGCGTAGGTGAGCACCTGACCCCAGTGGGTATGATCCGTGCGCTCCAGCTGGTTTTCAATCAAGACCCAATGATCCGTACTGACATCTTTGGCCAAAATGTCGGCCTTAAAGGGGCCGACGTCTTGTTCTTTTGCTTCCAAGACTAGCTCGAGCCCGAGATTATCCCCGAGAAGGGCGAGATTGTCGTCCTGAGCGAGCCACGGGGTAAAGTCTCCCGCTTCATGCGGCCAGATCTCTCGCAAGGGCACCTTCTCCAACCGTCCCAGATTATGCGTCATGGAGAGTTACCTCCTGGGAGAGAACACTCTCAGTGGCCGTCGGGACCCGCAGTTCCCCCGACAAGAGTTTGGGGAGGAGGGTGTCACGAAGAGCAGCGAGAGTAAGGGTTTCGAGCTCATTGTTCTCAATTTGACTATCAATCGGTTCAACTATTTGTTCGAATCGGTTAATAACTTCGGTCGCCGGTGCACATACCGACGGGCCTTGAAAGTCTTTCTTGCTAAGGGATCCAAATACGGTTCCATGGCTTTCAAATATGGCAAAAAAGTCTTTTAAAAACGTCATTGAGAGATAAGTATATGAACGGCCATCGCCTTTGTGTCTAACAGCTGCTAAACCTCGACCAATAGCACATGGTTCGATGGCCATGTTAATGTTCCCTACAGGGGCACGCACGCTTACGAGCGTGTCTCCATCTCGAGCAAAACGCGTTGGTGCGGTGCAGTAAACGCGTCTTAGGGGATAACGAAACATGAAGTCTCTGCAACCCTGGTAGAAGGGAATACCCTGACCAACTTCGTTGTATGTGTTCCCTGGTGGCGATTGACCCATTGTGATGTTGAATTCTTCCCCAAGCGGCACTACTCTCCATCCCGCTGGAATCAACCCCAATTCGCTCTCCTCAAACTCATCCGGAAATAAGGCGGCAGTGTCCGCATCCATGCCGAAGGGCTGCCGTCCTTCCTTCTTAGCCCAGACGGGATCAAAGTCGACAAACCACGACTTAAAGAGAGTTTGGGCGATGGCTTCTAAGGTGGCGTTCATCTGGCGGTTGAGTTCGATTTTGTCGTCCAGAGAAGACAACAACGTTGCTATTTCCTTCTGCTCACCTATTTTTGGTATCCGAAAACGCCAGTTCGCAATGGCATCAATTTGGGCTCTTTGACGACCAGATGTTCCCATCATAGACTTAATACAAATATTACGAAACTCCGGCAATAGTGCCAGATAGTACACGTATACGTTGTCTGAGATTCCTTCTCTTCCTCTTAAAACAATAAACTCCGTGGAACCAAAACCGACTTCCTCATCAGTTAGAATGTCCACGTAACAAGTTTTCCCATTTTCTAAACACGGCGTAATTCTTGCTACCAACGTATCACCGTTTTTAAACTTTGAACCACCATTAAATTTGGCAACTTCATAGTTAGAGGGACGACGTACAAATGGCTCCAAGTTAGCCATAGAAATTTTTTTGAACCTTCCGCCTTTTTTAAGGGTATACGATGGATTTATTTCAATAGCGTCTTTAAATAATGTGTCTTCCCACTCAGAAATCAAGCCCAACACCCCCTAACCGTCGTCGAATTTCCTCTTCTAAGTGCCGCGACTTCGCAAGCTGCTCGGCAAGTTCTGAGGTCAGACGTGCCATTTTCTCCTCAAACGGCTCCCCATCCTCTTCGACGTCCTCCGCCCCGACATACCGTCCCGGCGTCAGAATATAGCCATGTTGGGCAATCTCTGCAGTGGGCACCACCTTACAGAATCCCGGGATATCCGCATAGATCCCCGCATTGGGATCACCCCGCCACGTATGGTAGGTGTCCGCAATCTGTGCGATATCTTCCACCGACAAGTCGCGATGCGTGCGGTCCTCCATATGCCCCAATTTCCGGGCATCAATAAACAACGTTTCGCCCCGTCGGTCGCGAAGCCGATGATTGCGTTTATCACGCGCGAGAAACCATAGGCTCACAGGAATTTGTGTGTTGTAGAAGAGTTGGCCCGGCATCGAGACAATACAGTCGACTAAATCCGCTTCCACGATGTTCTTGCGAATGTTGCCTTCTCCGGATTGATTGCTGGATAATGAACCATTGGCGAGCACAAATCCCGCCGTACCCGTCGGAGCTAAATGATGAATAAAGAGTTGGACCCAGGCAAAGTTCGCATTACCTACGGGGGGTACCCCATACTTCCAGCGGACATCCTCGCGGAGACGGTCGCCGCCCCAGTCACTGTCGTTAAACGGTGGATTCGCCAGCACATAATCGGCCTTCAGGCTGGGATGCAAGTCGCGGTGAAAGCTATCGGCATTCTCGGAGCCCAGATTCGCATCAATTCCTCGAATCGCGAGGTTCATTTGTGCGAGCCGCCACGTGGTAAAGTTCGATTCTTGCCCGTAGATGGCAATGTCCCCCAGTCGGCCTTGATGTTCGGTGACAAACTTCTCGCTTTGCACGAACATCCCGCCAGACCCACAACACGGGTCGAACACGCGACCATGATAGGGTGCCAGCATCGCCACCAACACTTTCACAATCGACCGGGGTGTATAGAACTGGCCGGCATTCTTCCCTTCCGCCAACGCGAACTTGCCCAAGAAGTATTCATACACGCGGCCTAAGATGTCTTGGTTGCGACTGGCTGGATCACCCATGCCGATGGTACCGACCAGGTCAATGAGTTCCCCTAAGCGCTGCTTATCCAGTCCGACCCGATTAAAGTCTTTGGGCAACACGCCTTTGAGTTTGGGGTTATGTTTTTCAATGGCAATCATGGCATCATCAATCAGTTTGCCAATAGTGGGTTGTTTCGCCTGGGCCTGCAGAGAGGTCCACCGTGCCTCTCTAGGCACCCAGAAGATATTGTCCGCCTGGTACTCTTCGGGGTCTTCCGGATCATAGCCTTCGTCCACTTTTGTCAGCAGTTCGGCATGCCGTTCTTCAAAGGCGTCTGAAATATATTTCAAAAAGAGCAGGCCCAGCACCACGTGTTTGTATTCGGCCGCATCCATGTTATTGCGCAGCTTGTCAGCCGCCAGCCAGAGCTTCTCTTCAAATCCAATGTTCGCACCATTCTTGGGTGTGTTGCGTGCCATTCACGGGTCACTCCTACGAGTTTATTACCCCCAGTATACCGTCTAGAGGGAGGTTTCGTGGGGAGAAGTGTTCAATTTTATCAGAAAATATACAGGGAGGGTATCGACCCTCTGTGGATTGCGGATTCTTAAGTAGATTCAGGTATGGTGCTGATGAGACAGGGGGCAGCCGTAATTTCTACTCCGTGTCCATGGTGTACACTCCATGCTGCCGTTTTGGGTACAACCTCCGGATTGGTTGACCCCAAGAAATCAACAGCTTGTGATTGTTCATGTCCTCGCATAGTGAAGCTGATGGGGTGCTTTGCATCATTCAAATCTGAGTCGCAATGAATCCACAAATCAATGAACGCATAGGGGAGAGTCAATTCTCCGGCTTGTTCTCGAGACTCTGGTTGGTATGGGCCTTCTCCGTGATGACAAGTTTTCTCCACGGAGATGGTTCAACCTGAGTGACCTGATGAAGTATGGCCTCAAACCACCTGTACCGTTCCGATCCCAAGTGGCACAAATGGCCAATGGGCCGTCACGCCAGGGACCACTGCAACAATTTGGGTGGTGAATGGCAATGGAGCCGTGTCAAATACGGTGTATTTGAGCATCCCTTTTTAAGTGTCATCCTAATAGGTTATAGCGTAGGAAGCTCAGGTGGCTTTCAGCCTGAGTTTCTTTTCCCTGTTTTTTTTTCGCAAGAAAAACCGACCCTATGGTATAGTGATGACTGCACCAATGCCGACGCGGGGTAGCAGCCAAGTCTGCGTGTTTTTGTTAGCGAGATCTTTAACAATCCGGCTATACGATAGGTGGACGTGCCAACCGTATGACGACTAGCTCGACACCGAGACGATCTAAGAACCCTTATTCTCCTAGCCAAAGTAGACCGATTCGCTAATTGGCGAACCGGCCGTGGTTGCTTTAACACGTAACGATTTTTGATTTCGTCTCACATACTTTTTGGCCCACAGGAGTGAGTCGGATATTCCGGGCATGTTCAACCGTGGATCCACCTAACCGCTGCATATTAGCCATTACCAAACCCGTGACACATCCGGGCGTGGCGGAAATTAATACCTGAATCATTGCGCTTATCTTCTGCGGAGTTGCATTGAGTTTCTTTGCCAAAGCGTCTTCGTCGGTAAAACCGTCACAGATAGCTAAAATTAATTCGAGTTCTTCATCGCTAATCATTCGATTGGCCAGCTTTCATCACCTTCTTTCTTTAGGATAACATTTCCATTAGAGACAAATGTGTCGAATATAGAGTCAATGGATGAACTTATCAACTTCACTAGCGAAAACTGAGGAAAAAGTTCTACGCTACCTTATGATAAGGAAAACACCTTCTGCTGTCTCATGTTTTATGTCATCATGGAATGCAAATAGCACCACACAGAGACGGGTCTGTTCCCTAATTAGGTCGGGTCATCGCCTTATCTCTGACCACGGTTGAACATGCCCGGAATAGTGTGCGATTGGAAGGATTTATTTTGAGCGCCGAAGCGGAGGCGTTATTTTCCCGGTATATTCACGGGGAGCTGACACGCTCTCAGCTGAATGACGCCGTGCGGAAGTTGGCTTATGGGCCATCCCATTGATGAAGGGCGGCTCACCGCTCACCGAATTACTGAAGTCGAAGAATCTCCTATTGTAGGCCGCTTTGACACATTCCCCCGTGCCCCATTCCCTCTCTGTCTCATTCCCTCAGGGGAAACAGACAACCAGGAGGAATTCCCCCGGTCCCTGGCGAACCTCTGGGATGAGGTGAGATCATGCCCAACCGGTTGAAAGAACCGCATGCCGTCGATCCCCGGAAACTGGACTCCGGTCGCTGGCAAGCCCGGGTGAC
>JAMDDZ010000070.1 GCA_023488565.1 Bacillota bacterium
TGGGTGATATGATGAACTATGTCTAAACTAGGATGTTTTAATCAACTGTCGACGTTATGAATGTGTGGCGAATATTAGAAAGAAGGATATAAAATGTTGGCCAAAAAGCAAACAATGAATCACATGGTGCCATGGGCCGGGCCGAAATCACGAGCTTGGTTACTGGGTTTGGCCGTGATTATGCTGATGGCACTCGGCATTTGGCTGACATATCCGACGGTACATCTTAATCCTAGCCGCCGGGGACTGATCCGAGTGTCGATCCACGGATGGGGCGTCACGGTGTCTGGCGCATCGTTCACCTATGACCACAAGAGAGTTAATTTAATCGATAAGGGTAATGTGTGGTATCCCAATGGCACAGTTCCTTCGGGTGTATTGGGTGTCGTTAATGTAAGTATTCAAGGATTGCCATTCTTGAGCTGGGTGCCAGGGGAAAGCCGCCTATTGACCACTGTGGTGGCTACCCCCCCTATCCCCAGGCTTCAGAATGATCGCATCAACCGACTGCTGCAACCAAACATTGGTGTTGACTTTCGGAGTCCGGTTTCTGTAGTGCGGTATAAATTTCACGGGCGCATTAAGACCGAGGTTTTGGCGGTCCCAACCACACGGGTTGAGTTGCCCATGCCGTTAAATGGTCCCGGAGCCACTGGAAAGGTGACCCTTCAGGCGACTGCGCGAAGCTGGGAGGTCATGAGCGGGTGGCAAACCGTGGTCTGGGATACGGTTCCTTACCTGAGCGCTGTGGCAACGCCTCAAACACAAATTGCTCCTACCTCTACCCTTACGGTTCGGTTTAGTCAACCCATTGATCAGCCGCACTTGCATAATTGGGTGGTCAGCCCTAAGACTGCCGGATCCTGGGCACGTGCCAATGCCACCACTTATACCTTTACGCCGTCGAGTGCTATGGGTTTTGGTCCCGGCTCCTTAGTATCGGTAGGCATTCCCTCGGGTTCTAGCGGGCCTCAAGCCAGAACCGGTTCTTATTTGTCCCAGACTCTGAATTTGACATGGGCCACGGTCCCAGGGTCAGTTTTGCGATTGCAGCAGCTATTGGCAGAAGAAGGCTATCTCCCCGTTAGTTGGCAACGATCGACGCCGTCGACAGGTACGGCCACCATTGCAAGCCAAGAAGCGACGGTTTACAATCCGCCATTGGGCACGTTTCAGTGGAAATACCCGAACTTGCCTATAGCCCTCAAGGCCCTTTGGATACCAGGACAGATGACGGTGATGGTCAAAGGAGCCATTATGCAATTCGAGCGCGTCAACGGGCTAACTGTTGACGGTATCGCGGGACCTGCAGTGTGGAGTGCGTTGCTTAATGATCGGATTGCTGGACGGGTCAGTCCTGATGGATATACATATATTTCGGTTACCGAAAATTTGCCCGAAACCATGGAATTATGGATTAATGGGAAATTGGTGCTGTCATCTGATACCAACACCGGTATTCCCGTGACCCCGACATATCTCGGGACCTTTCCCATTTATGAGCGCTTGACATTTCAGATTATGCGGGGAAATAACCCTAATGGTACGCCTTATGCCGATCCGGTCTATTGGATCAATTACTTCCAAGGCAGTGATGCGGTGCACGGCTTTTTGCGCACTTCGTATGGTTTTCCGCAAAGCCTTGGCTGTGTAGAACTGCCCTTGAACATCGCACCGACTGTCTACCATGACGTTCATTATGGCACGTTGGTGACGGTCAATGCGCCGGGGGTGGCGCCAGCACCGGCCCAAATTGGTGGGAGCCAATCCACTGCTGCATCGTCCGCTTCCAGTTCGGCGACTAGTCCTAAAAGTTAAACATGACAAAATGCATGCCTTGTCTCATGACGCGGTGAGCGGTGTCGCTTTGGATTGTGGGAGCCCGCGATTTCGAGAGTCGAACGTAAAGCTGTGGCCGGATTTTTGTTCTCACTTTGTTATTTACGGTGTGCATGCCTTTTAGAAATTACGTACCATATCGGCGATGACTGCGAGCGCGTCTAGGCCCAATACGGCAAATACGCCGGTTGTGTGATCGATGTGTCCGGCAATGGCCAACAATGGGATGGATAGCACTAAAATTCCGGTAAGGTGACTATGATGGGATTTGTCGCGGCGATTGTAGCCGATCTGTTGCAGGATTTTTTTGCGGTCCTTGGATGGCAAGGATTTAAAGTAATGGACTACCTCGTCAGGCGTCATAGTGGGAAGTTGGTCGGGGAACAGCTGTAGAATCTTCTGCGTCATTTCCTCGTCGTAATCGGAACCCAAGTCATGATGGGCGCGAAGAATCGCGAGCACTTCCTGAGCCTTGGATCGGGAGGATATAGGCATTAGACCTCCTCCTATTCTTG
The DNA here is from genome assembly GCA_023488565.1 of Bacillota bacterium. Taxonomy (GTDB): domain Bacteria; phylum Bacillota; class Sulfobacillia; order Sulfobacillales; family Sulfobacillaceae; genus Sulfobacillus_C. The sequence continues at coordinate 2,355 of JAMDDZ010000070.1, forward strand.
TTCTGTGTCCAGTGTGCCATTGGTCTGTGCTCTTTTCAAGGGTCTCATACTTATGGATCCATTCCGTATTAAAGGTAAGAGATATAATAGAAGCAAGGGAGGTGGTGAGGATCGCGGTGACAGAAGTAGGAGAGGACCTCTTCCTCGTCGATTTACATGAGGCGGGTCGCCCATTTCGCAGCTCGGCTTATATTATACGAGGGCCTGAACCGACCCTTATTGAGACCGGATCCAGCAATTGCTTTACTTATGTGGTGGATGGGCTGAAGATGTTAGGGTATTCACCGGCAGACCTTAAACATATTGTGGTAACCCATGTTCATCTTGATCATGCTGGAGGGGCTGGTCGAATGATGGAAGCGTCGCCACACGCGATGTTGCATGCTCATCGACGGGCGGCGCCTCATCTCATCGATCCCACCCGACTTGAAGCGGGCTCCCGGGCGGTCTATGGAAGTGCCCTGGAGTCATTATTTGGCGCGATATTGCCGGTGCCTCATGATCGTGTGCAAGTTCAGGAAGATGGTTCCGTGTTGGATTTAGGCCATGGGCGGCGACTGACATTTTATGACACACCTGGCCATGCCAAGCACCATAGCTGCATTTGGGACAATGTGACACGGGGAATATTCTCTGGCGACACGGTGGGCATTCGCTATCGTTTTGCGGGTGTCGACGCCGACGTTATCTATGGCTTTCCCACCACAACTCCGCCGGACTTTGATCCTGAGGTGATGCTGGAATCGCTGGACCGTTTGCAAGCGATGAATCCCGATGTGATTTATCACACACATTTTGGACCAACCTCTCCCGCCAGTGAAGCGTTTGCCTTCACCCGGCGGGGAATTTTGGTGATTCAACAGATATTGGACAGATTGCCCGACGATGCGACTCCCGAGATGGCAGAAGAGGAATTGAGAGCATATTTGTCCAAAGACGTAGAGCATTGGACACATCGCGGGGATGACCTTTCAGATCTGGCCCTAGACATTTATTTGAACGCGCAGGGCATGATTGTGTATAAGCAAAAAAAGGCAAGCAAGCTCTAAGAGAGTGGAGGTAGTAACAATGCGTGTGGTTTGCATTCCGGTCGATGATAGAGGTCACGTAGAACCCCGATGGGGAAAAGCGCCTAAAGTGGCGGTAGCACAGGTAAGCGATCAGGGACAGATTGAAAATTGGGAAGTATTTGCTGTTGGTTGGGATGCCCTGCACGATCAAAATGGGGAGGGGCAGCATCATGCTCGCATTGCCCGGTTTCTTATGGATCATAAGGTCACGGATGTCGCCGCGGAACATATGGGTCCAGGAATGGAACGGATGATTCAAAGCATGCGGTTGAACCTCCATTTAGGAGCGCAAGGAGACGCCAGGTCCGTAGTCGAACACTTGCAGTGAATCGTGGAGTAGAAAACAGTACCTGGCCGAAATAGCCAGGTACTTCTTGTTTTCCCTAAATGAGGCCACTCCTGAAGCCTGATTACCTCAAACTGGCATGATACAATCGAGGGAAATGGATAACAAGGGAGTCAAGAGGAATGCGACATTTGATTATTGGTGCTTCAGGCCAAGTGGGGGGATACCTCTGGAACAAACTCAATCGTGATCATGAGGACGTTGTCGGCACCTATTATTCGCATCCGGTGAAGAATCAGGTCCAGTGTGATTTCACCGATATGGCGGAGGTCACGAAACTAATTCAAGATGGTAAACCGGATGTCGTGTGGATCCCGGCGGCGTTGCCCGATGTTGATCGCTGTGAGAGAGAGCCAGAGTTAAGTTACGTGCTCAACGTGAAAGCCCCCAGACAAGTTGGAGAAGTGGCCCGCGACAACGGAGCCAAACTCGTATTTTTCTCAACGGACTACGTATTTGACGGAACGTCTGGGCCGTATCGGGAAACGGATGTTCCCAACCCTTTGCAGGTATACGGCAAGCATAAAGCGGAGGCGGAAGAATTCCTTATACAAAATGCTCCAGATGTTCTCATTATCCGGCCCGCATGGATCTACAGCGAAGAACCTAACCCAAGAAATTTCGTGTTTCGGATTCTCCAGCAGTTAAAAGACGGCCACACGGTCAGGGCTGCTATAGACCAAATCAATACCCCGACCGATAGTCGAGATTTGGTGGAGCGAGCATTGGCGGCGGTGAACCGAGGGGACCATGGAATTCGTCATATGGTTGGACCCGATCGGTTAAGCCGTTATGATTTGACGCTAAAAATAGCTAAGGATCATGGTTTTTCTTCATCAATGGTGGAACCCATTACAACCGCATCGCTCAATCTTCCGGCCAGACGACCATTAAATGGCGGACTAGTGACTATATACGCCAGGGGTGTTTGAGGAAAGCGTAACTGCTTTCACATGACTATAGGACATTATTGAAAAAACTTTTGGGGAAATAGCGCTAAAAAATTGCCTCAGTCGACTATTGTCTGGTATGACGTAATTGCACCATAGTCTGGTGACTGCTTCGACAGGATGTCGAGGAGTACTACTCAAGGAGGATGCACCATGTACATTAATACCAATGTTCCCGCATTATTTGCCGAAAACTCTCTCATAAACACGCAAAGCACCTTATCCAACCTGCAAGATGAAATGTCGACGGGGTATCAGATTAACACGCCCGCGAACAATCCCTCGGGCCTGGCGATTTCCAATTTGATGCAAGGCGAACTGGGGGGCATTAACTCGTGC
>JAMDDZ010000016.1 GCA_023488565.1 Bacillota bacterium
ACTATACCGATCACGAGGCGGACTCGATCTATGTAGCCGTCGAGATCCGGGATCCTGAAGGTTACGGGGTGCCTCGGGGAACTCGGGCCGCCATCTGGCCCACCCCTCCGTGGACCATTCCCGCCCCTGTAGCCATTGCCGTTCATCCTGAGTGGCCTTATGTGGGGGTGACCACCAGGCAAGGACCGCGACGACTCGGCCAGGATGTGGTGCAGTCCGTGATGGCGATATTAAACAGGGAAGCCGCATCCAGCTCACCGCCCTGGAGCGGGAAAACTCTGGCAGGTGTTGTCCCCCAGCACCGTCATTTAGGACACGCGGTGCCGATCAAAGAGGTCGCTGTCACCGCAGGGGCAACCGATCGTAGGCGTTGTGGGGGGGTATTGCATGGCCGTGCGGTAAGCTCGTGAGGCGATGGACTATACTTTGGCTGGCCTTGGTGATTGTCGCCATCTGGGTCGCGCGCACCATGGTGGTGGGCCAAAGTATTACCGTGATTCCGCACGTGCTGTGGATTACGTATATCTTAAACAGTGGAGCGGCGTTTTCGCTCTTGCCGCACAGCACGTTCTTATTTGTGGGGGTGGCCTTTTTATTGCTAGGAGCCGTAGGTTATGCGGCGTGGAAGGTGAAGGATTTATCCCCCCGTGCGATTTGGGGTCTCGGCCTGCTTGCGGGGGGTTCCGCTGGGAACCTTTGGGACCGTCTTATATCCGGGCGGGTCATTGACTATATTCACGTACGCTTTTCGGCCGTATTTTTTAATCTGGCGGATTCTGCGATTGTGGTGGGGATACTCTTGTTGGTATGGGAATATGGGCGGCGACAAGGGCGGGAAGACGATGCCAACACGTCGAGAAATTCTGGAGGCTCCGCCAAAGGCTGACGGAGTGCGCGTAGACCGGGTTTTCGCGGACGCCCTGCCTCACCGATCCCGCACCGCTTGGCAACGGGAATGGTGCCGGAGGCGGCATTTTAATAGCGGGACAAGGGGCAGGACAACCCAGCGATCCCAGGAACCAAAAGACGGTAGGGCATGCTCCCTGACCGGAGCCAATGGCCTGAGAAACTCATCAAAGTCCTCCATTGCGTCCATTGGCCCTTCGGCATGGGGATATGCCTGGAGGTTCCAATACGGGGGCGAAGTCACCGTGAGACGAACGCGATTGCTCGGAAACTGCTCCAGCGCCTGACGGCTATCCCCTAGCTAGCGATCATGATGGGTCGGTAAGGATCGAAGGGTGGTCGACTGGGCATCTTTATCCAACATCGGGATGGCGCGTTGATCGAACGCCCCAATTAAATCCACCAGAGCGGTGGGCACCATCATTCCTATGGGCCACCATGGAACCGTTCCTGGCCACATGGCATGACCCACCGGGATCAGGGCCAATGTGGGATGGGGCAGCGCCGCACAAGCATAATGCCCGTCCGGGAGACCGAGCGCGGCCACCGCGACGGCCACCACGAGCGAGATCGGGAGCCAAAAACTTGTCACCGCACGAGGGCGATGAGGGGGCGCGTGGCCATCCAAAATCCAAAGCCGCCGACCACCACGAGGAACACTAGTAGAGGAGGCATGTTGAGTGTGGCGCGTGTTGGCGCTCCCGCCCAGATCGCTTGAGGTAATAGGGGGTGTGGGCACTCCCCATGGATCAAACCGGTGAGCCTTACCGCGAGGACTGGCTGGCTTTACGCCCGGTTCCGGTAACCGTTGTGCCCTCCATTATGGCCTCCATAGACCGCTCTCCCGCGCTGTGCCACGGACCGCTCATGACGGTCAGAGAATGTTTTGGGGAGTCGTTATAATGGGAGACCATATCATGCATACTGAGACCGAGTTTGGCAACCGACCCGTGGGGAGTGTTGGTGCATGGCGGATCGTCCTATCGTACAAACGATGTCTGATCGGGTGCGCGTGGCCCCGAACATGGAATTGTATTACCGAGCATGGCTGCCATCGCGCCCGCGGCTGACGCTGGTGTTGATTCATGGGGCTGGGCAACATTCGGGATTGTTTGCCGCCTTGGGAGGGTATTGCGTTCCGCACGCCATGGCGGTCTATGCGTTGGATTTGCGCGGCTTTGGGCAGTCGAAGGGGAGCCGCGGTCATATCCGACAGTTTGAGGAGTATCTCGATGATCTGGATCAGTTCATCACCTGGGTACGCACTCGACATCCGCATCATCCCGTGTTTGTGTTAGGCCATAGTTTGGGGGCGACGATTGCGATTCGTTACGGACAGGAACGGACCTCTTGTCTTGACGGCGTCATCTTGTCCGCACCGGCTCTGCGCATGCGGACCCCCATTCCGCGCCACGTCTATGCCGCGTTGGGGGTATTGTCTCGGCTGACTCCCGGGATCGGGCTGGATCTGGGGCGGTGGCAACCCGTGTTATCCCGGCTGGGCTGGTTTTCGACCCTCATGACGCCCGATCTCCGGCTCCCGATGGATCCCTGGGCCACGGGGCGGTTTACGGTGCGATGGTTGACCGAGTTGTTGCGCAACGGACAACAGGCCTTGGATCAGGCGCCTGCCATGCGACTGGCGATCTTATCACTGTGTAGCGCTACGGATCCGTTGATTGATCCCGCCGCGGTGCATCAATTTTTTGCGTCCTTGACAATGCGGGATAAGCAGCACATTGTGTTATCCCAAGCACCCCACGACTGGATTCTCCAGAACAATGCCCAGGACCCTGTCTATGCTTACATTGTTCAGTGGCTGGCTGCGCGCGCATGAACAGGGGGTGGCGTGAATGCTGGGGCGCAGTTTAGGTCAAACTCTGCAACATGTGGGGCCACAAGGTAAATTTGCCGCGGGGTTTTTCTCTAAATATGGTACCGATCATCAAAAGACAGGCAACGAATCCAATGAATGACCTGATCGTCCCAGACGGTGTATGGCCACACGGGAGAGTTAACCTCTCGCTGCATAAGACTGCAGCGTGCTACGTTTGATCCATGATTGTCACTGCATAAGGTGAAATGGTTAAGATGCCATTTATACGACACTCGTTGTAGAGTTGGATCCACGCGACAATCACGGAATAGGCCCTTTTGCGCGATGGTAAGCGAATGCAGTTCTGTATAAGGCCCGGTGGGGATGCCCATACTAACGTTCATCAAGGCGTTTCTATGCCCCAATCGGTGTCGTGCACGCAAATAGGACATAGACCTAGCGATCAACGAGATCTAATAGTGTGCTCTTATTATTGGTAACCCCACATGCAGCACCACAAGTTATTTTTTCAGAGGAGGACGTTTCCCATCATGATTCGAATAATTGCCCCACTTGCCGCATTGCTCGCCTCATGGCCATTATGGGGCCATCCTGCTCGAACCAAATCGGCTCCGATTATTCGGCAAGCCGTGACGACACAAAAGGTTCTCGCGCTGACATTTGACGACGGACCCAGCTTGAAGTGGACCCCAAAAATCCTCGCGGTATTAAATAAAGCTCACGTCAAGGCCACTTTTTTCATCATTGGTTCACATGCTACGCGCCGACCACAATTGGTCCACGAAGAGGTTAAAGATCACATGAATATTGGCAGTCATGGAGCGGAGCATTTAATTCTTCGCCGAGAATCCGCAGCCGTCATACGCCAGGAAGTGGATAACAATGCACAAATTTTGCGGAGTCTGGGGGCTCCCCCACCGACTCTTTACCGCCTGCCAGGGGGGGCCTCCGATGCTATCGCATTGAAAGTCTTGGGTCAAATGGGCTATACCGTGGTAGGTTGGAGTATCGATAGGCGGGATTGGCGTCACCGCTCTACAGCTGAAGAACTCGCCGCCCAGGTCGAGCGCGAGGCAAGTCCGGGTGCGATCGTGATCTTTCATGACGGACCGAAGGGGTCTCAAGCCACGGTGGCCGCCGTACAGATGATAATTTCCGCACTCACGAAACAAGGCTATCGATTTGTCACGGTGAACCAACTCCTGGCATTGGAACATCAAGCCCGGACGCATGTCCTTTTTCGCCATACTTTTCCAGGGTCCCCTCCCACCCGCGAACATAGACTATAAAAAGGGTCGAATGAGGAGGGACACCGCGCGTGGACACATCGCTTATCGGTTGCCTCCAAGCCTGTGCGGAGCGGCGTATGCTTACGGCGGCGTGCCGAGGAGATCTCGTCGGGTGGTGGCGGGCATGGCGATATTATCAATGGGTGACTGCGCTGGCCAGCGCAGTCAGTGAGAGTGCTCGCTGACCCCTGGCTGACCGCGCTCTGCTCGGCAGGGGGTGCTCAAACGGGATACCGTGCCGCACTCCCCTGTGCCCCGACCAAGAGAGAACCGTGACACCACCCAGACAGCGCTGTATGTGGGAAAGGAAAGCCAGCCCAGCCATGGTGAGGGGCCCATCGGTCGCTTTCCCGATCGCAATTGATGGACTCATTCCGGTGCCTTGTTGCTAAGACTATCCCCGCTCGGTCTGCGCATAGTGGCCACTCGGTTAGGGCTGTGGGAACCGACGGGGAAAGGGTGGTTATCCTCATTCGTGCCACCTCTTTAAGGGGTATTGGAGGCTCTCTTCAGGCGATCACGCGTTAAGGCGAAGCGGGTGTGCCGTAAGCACATCGGATACTTATGATTTATCAATCGCGCCGTAAAACCCCCGGCGTGGGGAGTGTCAAGAGGGCCATGTGGTTGCAAAGCGTACCCAGAAGCCCGGAGATTGGTAGCCGAGGCGCCACAATGTCATGCCACCCAGGTGCTGGGCCAGGGCTATGCCTAAAAGGTTTTGAAAGCCCCGGTATGCTGTTGTAAATCATACCAGGCGCGGCCGGGATTCACGCCAGACAAATGGAAATAGCCATAAGCTACCGATATCGGGTGGACCTCAAGGGTGGCGTCTTGAGACCATACAGCTCCAGTGGGGTTGTTGGGGGCTAACGGATCTTTGGCATACACAATGAGGTGGTAGACACCTGACTGGTGCGGGGTGAACGAAAACTGCGCTGTGCTTTGATAGGATCCGCTCGACTGCCACGTGCCAGTGGGGTTTTGCCACCACCATTGATAGACGGGTTGGATCAGATTATCCGCTTGTGCGGTTAAGGTTGCGGTCTGTCCTGCCAGCAGGGTGGACGGCGTTTGCATCGTCACCTGGCTGTCAACATTCAGCACGACGGTTTGATAAACTGCTTGGGACCATTGCTGTTGCGCCGTTTGATTGGGGTCCAAGGCATAGACCGCGATAATGTAGCTGCCTGCGGACAACGCACCTAGGTTCAAGGAACTATGGGCGGAGTAGTTCTGAACCAGGGCCCAACCTGTGGCAGATTCCATCCAAAATTGATAAAGCGGGGTTTGGCCGTGACCTTGGGCATGGGCGTTGATGGTGACTAGCGTCCCCGAGGCCAGCAAACCGCTCGGACCTTGCACAACCAAATTACTCGCATAGGGCCCGGATGCGGCATGGACCCCCGAAGACAGACACCATGCCATCAACCCACTCATCAGGCCGATGAATGCAGATCGCGTGTGACGATGCATAGAAACGCCTTTCATTAATCTTTGGCATGGAATGAGGCAGATTGCCGTGAACACCCAACAAAAATCGTGATGCGTCATTGCCATATGCCGTCGAAGCGGGCTACTGAGGCTGCACGGCAGATCGCTCTACGCACCGTCCGCACTCAAAGCCCCTCACAAGGGAGCACTGCGCCCAGAATCTGGGCTGTGTTATGATGGCGGGGGATTGTCGAACCGCGTGGCCACCCCGACCCGCCCTTTGCCGGCCCTCTTCGCTTGATAGAGCACGTGGTCTGCTTCACGGGCAATGTCCCAGGGACTGGGAGATTCGTCCTCGGTGCCCGTGATGCCCGCGATGCCTGCCGAAAAGGACCACCCGGCGATCGCCTCGATGGGCCAGGTCTGACACGCAGCCAACAATCGGTGCGCGGCGGTGAACGCATCATCGGCCGACGATCCCGGCATAATCCAGCCGAATTCTTCCCCGCCCAACCGGCCGACCGTGTCGGTCTGCCGGGCATGGGTGCGCAAGAGGCTCCCCATAGCCTGCAGGACGGCATTACCGGCTAAATGGCCATAGGTATCGTTAAGTTGTTTGAAGTCGTCCATGTCGATAAAGACAAAGGCCAAGGGTTGCTGCGATTGGGCGGCTTCACCCATGTGCTGTTCCAGGCGGGACCAGAAGGCTCCCTGGCGATAGAGTCCCGTCAGCGCATCCATATCGGCGATTCGCTGCAGGGGGACGACTAAATGGCGGAGTACAATGAATCGGATCACTCCGAGCACGAGCAGTGTTAACGCCACGCTGAGGGCCAGTAGACGGAGCAAGCCCGGATGCTGGGCCACGGGGATGGTGGCCAGGATCCGCCAGCCGATGAGTCCGATGAGGATGGTATAGCCGATGGTCACCGTACCGACGATGCGCTCGACGCGACGCCATGGCTGGGGCGGGTGTTCGCCAATTCTTTGATTGTTCGACACGCGATGCGTGCGCCTCCTTGGCGTGACACGATCGACGCCAGTCTTGGCATAGCATGGGGGGGTCGCGCTGTCAAGCGATTCGACATAACGTGGCAGGGCTCGACAGACCGGGCGCACCAAGGAAAACGCGAGGGGGTGTTCACGCTTCCTATGCGTCGACTCCCCTGGGGAGCTCGTCCGTTTTCCGCTGCAGACAGGTCGCGCCTTTTCGCCGGATGGATCCGGGGTCACCTCGTCGCGACACTTGATCCAAAGGGCTCGCTCCGGGCGCAGCGATCGGGGAACGTGGCGTGGCCAGGGCGGGGGGTGTCGGAAGGCGTCAAAATTTGTCGGGCAGCAAAAAAGGACTCGGGCCGTGTCTGACGAATCTCTGCAGTAAGGGATGTGAACATGGTCCAAGGAGGGAAGCCATTTGACCCCTGATGATCCGCAACATGCGGCCTTGCGGGCGGCACTCGACGAAGGGGACCTGACCCCGGTGTTTCAACCCATCGTGAACGTGGGGGGCGATTGCCTGGGATTTGAGGCCTTAAACCGTTTTCCGAATGGATGTCCTCCGGATGCCGTGTGGGTCTTGGCGCAGGCGTTGGGAGTGGCCGTCGCATTGGACACGGTGGCGCTGACCATGGCGGTGCGAGGGGCTCAAAGCCTCCCCGGAACACTCTTTTTGAATGTGAGTGCAGCGCACTTGAGCAACCCGACCATCTTAGAACAGTTTGGGTTGCCGGATCATCTCGTGTGGGAAGTGACGGAAAGTGGCATTATGACGGCCGCGGGATTCCGAGGAACCCGGTGGCTTAAGGACCACGGGTATCGCGTGGCGATGGATGATGCCGGTGCGGGGTATTCGACAGAAGACCGGTTGAAGCAATTACGGCCAGATATCGTGAAATTGGATATTTGCGTGGTCCAGCGGTGGGGGAAGGGAGAGGGCGGCCCGTTGCGGCGGTGGGTCGCGGCTGCGCGCCGGATCGGGGCCGTGGTGCTTGCCGAAGGCGTCGAAGACCCGTCATGGCGAGTGGCTTTGGCTCAAGAAGGCGTGCACGCCTTTCAAGGGTATGCGTTCGGCAAACCCGCGCCAGCCGCAGTGTGGCTAACCCAATTACCAATTTCTGGGGGGTAAAAATTACCATTTGCGCCGTGTGGTTGCGTAGGACCAACCCATATGATCGTGCCTAGGTGCCCAAGGCCGATCCCTGACGAGCGGCCAGCAAGTGTTGATAACCTGTGGATAAGGGATCGGCAGGGTATCTATTCTGACAGGGACCTGGCGATCTCTTCACCGGACAGAGGCACGTACTGGAACGGTCACGGCCGTTCGGAAGAATCCATCGGCGTCCCACCGAGGGTGCGCCGTGCAAAGCGCGGGGAGTGCTCAGTCGGAGATGGCAGCCTCTGTTTCCTGTCGCACCGACGTTGTGAAACGCTGCCGAAATGTGTCACACGGGGAAAGAGGTGCCGACCTGGCATGGCGAACGTCGTTCTGAAAAGCGCACCGGATTTATCCGCAGGAAGTCGAGGATTGTGGGCATCTACCAGCCGGAGGTGAAGCATGTCAGAAGAGGGATTGGATCACCCATTGGGTTTGTTCCCAAGAGCAACACTTGGCCTTAAGGACTTTGGCCAGTATTTTTCACACGAGTTTATTGCCCGTTTTTACGCCACCATTCACTCCAATCCGGAGACAAAGCAGTTCATTGACCGTCTGAGTGCTGAGGAGTTTGATGACCTGAAACACCGCCAGGCCGATCACCTCATCCAGCTATCTGATCCCGCGTGCGGGGTGGATGCCCTCCGAAATGCAGCGATGCACGTAGGCCGTATCCATAGCATGATTGGCCTGGACGTCTCCACCCTGTCTCAAGCGTATAAGCTGCAGGTTGATCTGATTGGTCAAGGGGTCAATCGTTATTTCCCGTTGAAAGGAGATCGGGATCTGGTGCGCCTGTTTCTATATGAGCGCATCCTGGAGGATCTCGTGGGCCAGATGGCCAGTATGCAGAAAATCAGTCAGGAGCAGGTCGAGGTGCTCCACGACATTGAGGAGACTCTGCGCACAACCAAGCCGTTAGCGGATATCCTGCGCACGGTGTTTGATTTGGTCATGACCGTGTCGGGTATGCGGGCTGTCGCGTTAACGCGGCCTGATGACGATGGGGTGCTCCGTGTGGAGAAGTATTCCGGCGATTTGATTCGGCACTATTTGGAAGCCATGCAAACCGGACTAGCGCACTCCTCCAGCGTGCGGGACGCCTATGTGCGCGATCCCTACGAACGGGCTTGGCATAGCGGAGAGAGTGTCCTTATCGACAGCTACGAGACGGGCATGCTCGCACCTTGGCGGGTCGCTCTGGCCCGGGATCATCATGTGCGGTCTGCGGCGATCCTGCCGATCATGGATGCCAAAGACCACGTGCAAGCCTTATTCCAACTCTATCATACCATGCCAGGATATTTTTCAGCGTCTGAACGACAATCGTTTCTGTCGCGGTTACAAGGGATTTTAAGCACGGTGCTGTCCCCCACGCTCACAGATCAGCCGGTTATCCTGCACCAGCAACGCCAGGATTGGCGCGCACTGCTGGAACACGACGGACTGATCATGTATTTCCAGCCGATTGCCGATCTGAAAACGATGAAAATCCACAAGGTCGAAGCGCTCGCGCGATTGCGGGACTCCGGTGGCCGACTGATTCTGCCAGGGGATTTTCTGCCGGCTTTTGGTCAGCGGGAACTGCAAATCTTGTTCACCCAGGGGCTGTATCAGGCACTCAAAGCCCGCCGTCGATGGGAAGCCCAGGGCCTGGCGGTGGGGATATCGATTAACTTCCCCACCGAGGGGATTGGCTATCCCGTCTACTGGCGGGAAATTCAGAAGGCCCTGGCAGCTACCCAGACGGCGCCGTCGAATTTGACCGTCGAACTGTTGGAAACGGAGGACAACGCCGCGCGGAGTGTGGAACAATGGATGGGGGATCTGGCGCGTTTGGGGGTCCGTTTGGCGCAAGATGATCTCGGTTCGGGGTATAGCTCCTTACTGCGCCTGGGACGTGTGGCATTCGATGAAGTCAAGGTGGACCAAGGGTTGGTGCGGGGTTCTCGGCACGATCCGCGCAAGGCGTTGGAATTTATTCATCATTTGACCGGTTTGGGCCACGACTTTGGGATCGCTGTCACTATTGAAGGCGTGGAACATTTGGGGCTCATCGAAGCGGCGGCAATTCTGGGTGCGGACTATGGGCAAGGCTATGGGATTGCCCGACCGATGCCAGCCGACGAGCTTGCGGCGTGGGCGAGGCAGTTTCAGTTGAACGTGGAGGTGATGCAGCCCCGCACTGCCCTCGGAGCCTTTGCGGCCAGTATGTTGTGGCAGATGCAATTACGGGCACTCACACCCTTACCCGATTTACTTCGCTACTTTGTGAAGGCACCCTGTCCGGTATCTCATTATATTCATAGTCAAGGGCTTGAAGAAACGGATCTGGCACACACACTGCAGGCCCTTTACGTGGCGGCCCTGCAAGGGGCTGGTGATCCCCAATATCGGCAAGTGCGCCGGCATATGGAACAACTTTTGGCGGACCGCGCGCAAGTGGAGGCGTCCGCAACGATGTGAAACGACGACCCAGTCCGCATCGGGAGCTCTCCCCAAGCGACCCGCCGCTCACCTGGTCCCTAGGGCAAACTCGTGACACGTTAAATCCGCAATATGCCAGTGTGCCAGCCACAACAAGCGGTATACAATAACATGCGGGCCCTCTTGGTTCGAAATAGCCTCCCTTGGGGTGATGGTGCCGCGCGGCAAGGGCCGCATACGCGTGCGGAGCATGACCGCGTCCAGGGAACGATCCAGCACGTTGGTCAAAGCCTCGGCTCCGGCGGCCGCCCGGGCGATGGCCATCATGGCGACCCCAACCCAAAGCCAGGGGAACACGCCGGAAGCATGCCAGGCCAGCACACTGCCCGCTAAGCCTTCCAAGACAAAAATCAGCCAAACGCGCGGTTTAGAAAAATTCCAATACGTACGCACCCTGGTACGTAAGATCGGTGGCGATCAATGGTGAACGACCATTTTGCTACACCCCAGCTTTCGGCCCCCGCAGAACGCTGAGTTCCCCTAGGTTCTGAGCGGCGTAGGACATGCCGGTCATGGGTCTGTGGTCTCCATACGGTCGTTGGGACCCGTGAACTGGGTCACTAGACCCAGAAATCATGGACCATTAGGCTCCTCCGGACTACCCAGGAAAAGAAACCGCCTCCTAGGGCACTTGCGTGTTAGGGATCCTATGATAGAGTGGACAATCCTCGCCAAGCCTTCCCCGAAACGCGCAGGATAGGGTTTGGGGATCACGCTGTTGGGGTGTTATCACGCTATCCCTAGGATACACCGGGAAGGGCCATGCTGGGCGTCTTTAAGGCGTGGCCGACCAGAGCGCCGCGGCCTCTGAGAGCTTCTTCAGACGGTTGGTGTTGTGCGGCGCGACCCTACGCGGGTGAACAGGCCCCGCGTGAGGGAAATGCGCTCATTTTGGTCGATGGGGCTGAGAGCTGACAAAAAAAGGCCGATCGGCGTCGAATGAGGCAGGAATGGCCGAGGTTTACGTAGAATTTTTCTGTCAGTCATGGCGATGGCGAGTTTGGAGCAGGAAAGGAAAGCTGGCTTGTCGGATATCCCGCGTCTCTTGGAGCAAATTCGCGCGTTGCAGGGGCAATTGGAGAAAATTTTTCTTCAATCCCAGGATCTCCGGGATCCCCAGTTATTACGGGTGAGTTGCGCACTCGACGCCCTCATCGTCCAGTATCTTGCCTGGGAACGGGATCAGCGCCCAGCCGTGGTGGCGCAGCGGGCTGCTGCGCCAGTCGACTCCGCATTGCAGGCCGAGTGAGGTCTGGTCTCAGGGGCTCTAGCGGGCAGATGAGGTTGACGGGAATGAAGGCCCTCCGTCTGCGTCAGGCGTAATGCCGAAAACAGGCGGGACGAAGGGGGAAGGCCAACGGCGCTAGCGGTGGGCTTCGCCGAGGACTTGCCACCAAAAACCACGACTGCACCGATTGGGCATTGAGCCTGCGTGTTGGGGCACCAAAGTCCTCGCGTTTTCTGCGTGGACGGACCCCCACCCTGAATTCCAGGGGCGGGCCCATCGTGATCCGGAGAGGCCTCTTACCAGGGTGTAGTGTCCGCAGTTAGCGCGGACTGGACTTGGAGGAATTTATCCAGCATGGGGAGCAACTAGGCGAATGGCGGTGCCGACTGCAGCAGAGGCCAGATTTTATCCGTAATGCGGCGTTCTAAAGGCGTACATTGGTCATAAGGAATGAAAAGCTCTAGGCCATCCAGGGCCCATGTCCGCGGATCATCGGGATCGGACTGCTCGGATGACGGCGCGTAGTACACGGTCATGACGGGTTCGGCGCGACCCATGGCCCAAATCATCAGGCGCAAATGGCCGTGAGGGTCGGCGTGCGTGACCCAGCAACGATAGGTGCCCAAAACATGGCGTACCATAGCCACTGCTCCCTCCTCGGCATGTCGTCCTCTCCTGGGTGGTCTTATCATGGATCATCGCATGAAATTCGGGGACGATCAAGCCTCCATGCTCGGGAGCCTTTTTCTCGTGCTGAAGGCGTGTCGACCCGGTCACGTGCCTGCCACCACCGCCCCGGGGCATTGTTGGTGGCAAGTGTCATCGAAGAGACGAAGAGACGTTGCCTAATGGGCGAGAGGAATGCGATGCTAAATCCTTGGGTAGGGGGTCTCGGCCGCGTTACAATTGGGATGAACAACAACGTGTGCGAAGGGTTTTGATGCCGATGGACCATGCACCGCGCTGTCCACAATGTGGTGCTCGTTTGCAGATCCGGAATGCCAGGGCACGGGGACGCGATGCAGGCGGTTTTACAGGATGCGATTATTCCGCAAGAGGTGATCGTGATCCGTTATGCAGGGCCTAAGGGCGGGCCGTGTATGGCGGAAATGCTCTCCATTACGGCGGCCATTCTTATCGGCAAGGGTCTCGGGGGGAAGGTTGGGTTGATGTTGGCGCTCATGCTTATGGGCATCACTCCGACTCACTCGGCTGTCATCCGATCCGAGGCACTCTACTGACGCAATACCCTACGGGATTCAGTCCTGTGGACTGGGGAATCGCGTTGGGCGTACGGCCAAACCTCACAGCCTACACCCCACCCGAATGACAAGGGTCGGGCGGCATCATGTTCCGACCACCTTCCTCAAACCGAAAGCAGCGATGACAACACGGTTAGTCAAACCGATGACAAAAAGAGTTAGCCAAAACACATGCACACGCGCACGTGCATAGTTTTAGCAAGCAGACCCCGGACCTTCTCTTTCTATCGGTGCCGGAACGCGACTAGGGGGTCGGGAAGGACGCGTTCGTATCTTTTCCCACGGCAGGGAGCGCCAGGGCAGAAGGAGAAAAGGCGTGTATCAAAAAGGGGGTCTTACACCAGTCCCGACAATCGGCATTCTACCGTGGGCCTGCCTCTCGAAATCTCGTGTTCACAAGGAGGTCGTTCCGGGTACGGTCCGCAGTGGTCTATTGGGTTCTGCCGCCATCAGGAATATTAAGTCTATGGAATTCCGATGGACTTTGACCCAACCCTATTAGAGTTTTCATCCCACGGCCGGTCATAAATAAACGAAGCTACGCCGTTTTTCGGGTTTTCTTTCAGCAAGGCACTGAACAAAGTTAGAGCTTCTTTGATTGTGCTGTCTCCGCCTTTAGCTTCAACAATATTCATAATTTTGAGGCTTGTGAGTCGTGGGAGTCCATACATGACTAGCAAAAGACCAAAAGTTCCTAACAGTCGGTTGGGGCTTTGCCAATCACGCCAACAAGTGAGAACAAATAATCCGTAAGCCAAAAAATACAAGACTCTAGGCACAAAGAAAACCTGCTCCTTGGATTCATGGGTCTTTTGGTCTTCTGGGATACCGAACGCAAACGGCCACCCCGTATTATGGATCCATGCCCACAAATGCCTAATCACTTATTTGTACTGCCTGAGCTTTTATCACTCCCATTCGTTGATATGGACTTTAACATCGCTGAGGCCCTCTCGAATGTTTTTACCCAGTCTCGTAAGTTCTGTTCCACGAACATAACGTCGGCGGGTTGTACCATGGCAAAGTGGCCCTCCTCTGGTTCATAGGATGTATGTTCTATGTGCCACAATGCCAACGCAACAATGGTCTCTTCAAGCGTAAATCCGGTCAGTAATCGGGCACCTGAAGGCTGTGCAAGCGGAAGGCAAGCACGAAATTCTAAGATATCTAATGGTGAAACGCTCACCGTTATTGGATCCTTGTTATCAATGACATTGAACGTCACATGACCTGCTGGGGCAGTTACCGTGATGGTTCCATTTTTGATTCGATTGTCGGTTTCTTTTGCGTTCTGTTCAACTACGGGGTTATTATTGTTCTTAGTCAAACCTTGAACTTCCAAAAGTGTCTTGCCTCCTTGAAATATTTGAACTAAAGGCACCTGCCTATTAATAACTTAACTCTAACTCAGTATGGGTCATCAATTCCGCCGAATAGTTACTTGAAAAGAATGAAAAAATTCGTCATCAACCACAATATCATATTCAGTGCGTTGTCGTACCTTTACGCCGAGTTCGTACTCTCTGAGTAATTCACATAATCGCTCTCCGTCGATGAGTTCCACTGGTGGTGCGCCGTCACGAGACGATTCAGCTATAGCCTCGGTCGTAAAGTGCCCCGTGGTAATAAGGAGACCTTTTTCCCCTCGCCCTGCCATAGCACCCCGAAAATCGCGAACAATGCTTGCGCCGACAGACCCTTTGTACCGTTTGCATTGAAAGAAGACAGGAAAACTCACTAAGGACACGCGATACACCCCAACTCCATCAATGCCTCCATCACCCGTTCGGCCTAGAATATTCACATTGACAAACCCTGCCTCTCGCAATAGGCGTTGTGCCAGTCGTTCAAATCCATCGGGAGATAAATTCAATAACGCTCTCAGAAGATGATCCTTCCACGCTTCGTCAATCGGTTCGTCCGTCTCGGTGGCGTCACTATTAATCATTTGATGGCGATGTTGCGTATAAATCTTTTGCCGTTCCTTTGTCAGACGTTTCACTTCATCGGGCGTTAATATTTCGCCTTGCTTTGTAACTGACCATACGCCTCGTCCACTGTTATTTACGGCCCCGATTCCTTTTAAATATGATCGAGCCCATGCCAATCGATATTCGAGTTTGGTTTGCGGGCCGCTTTTGTGAAGGATGTTGAGTTGCGTTTCGGTAAATTCACCATGGGCAATAACAAAATTATTAATTTCGGAGATCGTACCCGATCCGCCAAGGGCCTTCAACGACTCGAGAACCGACCACATTAATTCAGTATGTTGAGGAATATCCACTTCCATATTATTTCTCCTTTTGTCAGTCTTTCACGAATTATGCGTCATTATAGTGAGGCGAGGATGGTAAGTGTTATAGGCGAATCTTCCAGTATTCATATACATGGCAGGCTCTTGTATCTCATCGGTCGATTTCACCCATTGATAACTCGCAACCGTACCTTGGCCTTCAAAACGTTATACAGTTTGGTGATTTGAGTAACTCCCCTCCGTCCATCAATTATGGGAATGTTCATCTTGATCAACTTTTGACTTCGACCAACTATCTCTCAATCTCCGAGCTTCAGCCTTGAGGTTGTCGATATCCTGAGCCATGTTGGTCGGGCGGGCGTGCAACGTATTTTGAAGTTTCTGAAAAGCATTGGGAGTGGATTCCGTCGTTAATTCGGGCGGTGACTCAAGCTTTGTTTGGTAGGTCTCTAATATACCGGTGAGTTCTTTCTCAGCTCTATTTAAAAATTCATCCAGCGACAATTTGTACTTTGCTTCGTCGACGGATCGATCTACTAGAATTTTATAATATCTGTACAATGCCAATTGTTGTTCTTCGTCAAGGCCTTCAGTAAAACCCATCTCCAACCTTACAATATTTAATCCCGTCATTGCCCATGGAGATACCGCAATTTGCGGATTTATCATTTGCAAAAAATTAAGATGATCAATGAGCTTTCTTACTTCCAGAAGAACGGTATAAAGTTTTTCATATTGCGGGTTTTTTGCAGCAATGTCGATGGAATCAACTAAGTGGGCAATACTAATGGGTGCTTTGAGATCCAAACGCGATATCCCTGAACCAAGAAGTTTATCTAAGAATTCGGGGTAATACGGCACCTGCAACTGTCTCAAAATGGACCGTCGGAGGCTGTCAAAAATCTCCTGTTCATTCTGTTGTGCAAGGTATTGCGTTTGCCACAATGATGCCCATAGTGCTAATCCGCCAGTGATGAATATACCTTCTAAAACCAGAAAGTTCGTCAAATTATGTGTACAAAATCCCAATATAATTGATGGAATAAGCCCGAGGCCGGCAATGGAGCCAGGCATTTTTAATAGCTTAGCGCTTAGCCCTCTAGGGAACTTAGTCACACTTGTTTTAGCATGCTTTGCCATTCGCGCGTACTCTCCGCTAGCCCCAAGTTTGTTCCACGTCCTTTGGCACTACTTTATCCAATATTACCACAAGTCAAAATTCGTCGTGGTATAGCAATACATTTCACGATTTTATTTACCATGGAAAGTCACTGCATCACTGACGTTCCCGAATAGACAAGAAGTGGGCGATCCGATACCATGAAAATAAAGTATTCTGATCTGTAGATCCGGTATGACCGGTATGAGGAGGCCATTCGTGCCGACATTACAATTTAAAGGGAAATCAGTGGTGCAGAATCATCATTTAAATGTCAAATATCATGAGTTAATTCCTCTTCCAGAAAAGAGCCTGACTGATTCTGTGCGGCTAAACGACAATCTCATCATCCATGGGGATAATCTCATTGCGCTTAAGGCGCTGTTGCCGACATATGCCGGCAAAGTCAAATGCATCTATTTAGACCCTCCTTATAATAAAGGCTCAGAAAACTGGGCGTACAATGATAATGTTAATTCCCCGATGATTCGTGAATGGTTAGGTAAAGTTGTAGATAGAGAAGATCTTACCCGACATGACAAATGGTTATCTATGATGACGCCAAGATTAAATGTGCTACGTCAACTTCTCTCTGACGAGGGAACTATTTTCATTAGTTGCGACGACAGCGAACAACATCATTTGAGGATGTTGATGGATGAAATTTTTGGAGAAAAGTCGTTTATAGCTAATCTTATATGGAAAAGCAGAGAAAATGTCGACAGTCGAACAAAAAATGGCGTTTCACGTGATCATGAATACATCGTGGTATATAGTCTTCAATCGAACGGTAAGCTCCGTGGGGGAAATAAAGATATGAACAAGTATGCGAATCCTGACGATGACCCTAGAGGGCCATGGATGAGCGACAACATGGTCGGTCTTGCTACCCAAGAACAACGTCCTAACCTGCATTATGACATCACTCATCCTCAAACAGGGATTATTTATTCGTGCCCGGCGATGGGATGGCGATACGAACGCAAGAGAATGTCTGAACTAATTGCCAATAATGAAGTGATTTTTCCTTCCAAACCAGAAGGGAGACCTCGGAGGAAAAAATTTCTAAACGACCTCTTAAGTGAATTTACTGGGTTCTCATCGCTGTTAAGTGCAAGCTATACCTCTTCAGGTACGCGGGAGCTAAGAGAGATATTCGGCGGGGACGAAGTATTTGACTTCCCTAAACCTTCAGAGTTGATTATGCAGCTTATTAACCAAGCAACGGGGACGAACGATGAGTCAATTATTCTTGATTCCTTTGCCGGTTCAGGCACGACCGCTCACGCCGTTCTAGCCCTGAACCAACAAGACGGCGGCCATCGCCGATTCATTTTAGTCGAAATGGAAGACTACGCTGATACGATTACGGCAGAGCGCGTCCGGCGGGTCATTCACGGTGTGCCTGACGCCAAGAACGAGACCTTGCGTGAAGGGTTGCCAGGCACCTTTTCCTATTTTGAATTAGGCCAGCCCTTAGACATCGACCAGATGCTGACCGGAGACTATTTACCACCCTATCGCGAACTCGCTCGGTACGTGTTCTACACCGCCACAGGGGAAGAGTTCCACCCAGAAGCCGTGGATGAGGACCGGTTCTTCATCGGAGAGAGCGCCGGGTATCTCGTGTATCTGCTGTACCGCCCGGACCGAGACTTCCTCAAGACCACGGCATTAAATCGTGCCTTTGCGGACGGGTTGGGACCGTGGACAGGCAAAACGCGGTTAGTCTTCGCGCCCATGAAATATTTAGATGACCCGTTTTGCCACGCGGCGCATATCGCGTACGCGCAATTGCCCTATGAATTGTACCGGACTCGGAGGTGAGACACGGTGGAACTGAAAGTCTATCAACAGCAGGTCCTGTCGGCTGTCGACACCTACCTGCAGTCCTTGCGTTCGGCACGGTCGCGCTGGTTGACCCTTCCCACCGATATGCAAAGCGATTACGATTACCCACATCAAGCCTGGAAGGCCGTCCGTCCTGACAGCCCCTATCACGATAAGCGCACAGGGACGGGAGCCCCCCTCCCCCATTTCTGCCTGAAGGTGCCCACCGGCGGCGGTAAGACCTTGCTGGCCGTGCACACTCTTGATCATATCCATGGGCTTTACCGCGAGGCGCAGACTGGACTGGTCTTGTGGATTGTGCCCACCAATCAAATCTATCGGCAGACCCTGAGTGCCTTGCGCGATCGGCAGCATCCCTATCGCCAGTTCTTGGATGTCGCCACCGGAGGACGGGTTCGCATTGTGGAAAAGACGGACCGCTTTGGTCCACAAGATGTCGACGAACAGTTGGTCATTTTGCTCTTGATGCTCCCATCCGCCAACCGTCGCGATAAAGAGACGCTGAAGGTGTTCCAAGATGCTGGGGTGTTTGATGCGTTCTTTCCCCCTGAAACGGCATGGGATGCCCACGAACGTTTGCTCAGCCAAGTGCCAAACTTAGATTACTTCGGTGACGCTGAAGATTTTCGTGGGCGGCAAGTTAAAACCTCCTTAGGCAATGTCTTGCGCCTCTTACAACCGGTCATCATTTTAGATGAAGGGCAGAAAGCCTATAGTGAGGGAGCCCAATCGACCATTCGTGGCTTTAATCCAGCGCTGATGGTGGAATTGTCCGCGACCCCACCCGTCGGATCCAATATACTGGTCGAGATCAAGGGGCGGGACTTGGATCAGGAAGAGATGATTAAGCTCGACCTGCATATTGCGAACAAAGCCAGTGGACGGTGGATGGACACCTTAGCCGAAAGCGTCGCCTGGCGCAATCAATTGGAAGAAGACGCGTTGCAATATGCCGCCGAATCCGGACACTATATTCGACCCATTGCTTTGATTCAGGTGGAACGGACAGGCAAAGACCAGGTGCATGCGGGGTTCATTCACGCGGAGCACGTCGTGGACGAGCTTGTGCAGACCCATTTAGTCCCCCGTGAGCAGATTGCCGTGAAGTCCAGCGAACAGGACGATATTGAAGGAATTGACCTGCTCGCACCCGCCTGTCCGATTCGCTACATCATCACCAAACAAGCCTTGCAGGAGGGATGGGATTGCGCCTTTGCCTATGTGTTGACGGTGTTGACGAATCCTACGTCGCAGACGGGCATTACCCAGCTCGTCGGACGGATTCTCCGGCAACCCGACGCTCAAAAGACCAGGGTGAAGACCCTCGATGAGAGCTACGTCTTCTGTTTTCAACAGAAGGCCGACACTCTATTGCGAGCCGTAAAGCGCGGTTTAGAAGGAGAAGGGCTGGGGGACTTGGCTCATGGTATTGTGCTCAGCGATGCAGACGATCCGCAACGAAGCCAGCAAATCGGGATTCGGGAGAAATTCAAACGGTTTGAGGGTACGGTCTACCTGCCTAAGTTTTACGTACAGGAGGGTGATCGGTTCGCAGAATTGCAATATGACAGTGACCTCATTGCCCGCATCGATTGGACGCAGGTGTCCTTAGCGTCGTTGGAATCTCTTCCTCTGCAACCGATTATTCCCGGCGATTTTAAAACACAGCTAGGTTACGAGGACACCGGCGATGCCATGCAAAATCGCGTCAGTCTCTTCGTGCCCGTCGAGACTGCGGTAGACCCGCTGTTTCTTAGCCGTCGCCTTTTAGGAGAGGTGCCTAATCCTTGGGTTGCGTATGACATGGCGGTAAACGCTTTGGATCTGTTGCACACGCGCTATCCGGACGCCATTCTTGCGGGCAATATGGGCTTTATTGCAGAAGAACTCATCAAGATAATCGTGACGGAACGGAATCGACTGTGTGAAGATATCTTCAAAGACTTGGTGCAACAGGGGCAATTGCAATTCGTGTTGGTGGAAGGCAAGGGCTACCAAATCCCCTCTCACATTACTGTGCCCCACGATAGCCCGCCGCTCTTAGACACAACGACGGGGCGGACCGTCCAAATGAGTTTGTTTGATGATCCCGTGCCGGCAGCGGACTTTAATGCCTTGGAGGCGTCCGTCGCTTTATATCTGGATAAACAGGAGACGTTGCTGTGGTGGTGGCGGAATATTGCCCGGCAGAATTACTACGTGCAAGGCTGGCAAAAGAATAAGATTTATGCCGACTTTATTGCGGCAAAAAAGGACGAACAGGATCCCACCGACTATGGCACGGTCTATGTGCTGGAAACGAAAGGCAGCCAACTGGCAAACAATGCGGATACTATCTACAAAGAGGAAATGTTCCGGTACTGCACGGCACTAGGGGAACGAGTGCCGTGGCAGGCCATTGCCAACAACTTCCCTGCGAAGCAGGTCCGGTTTCAGTTAATTCATGACGAGGAGTGGCAGCGGATGCTGAATGCCTTGTTTCAATGATGACTTGAATGGACGCCCCGAACAAGGAGCACGAGCATAGCCATAAGTCATGGTGGGGTAGGGGTGCCGTTGACGGTTTCCGAATTTTTCGGGAACGCAGTCGTCACGGAAAAAGCCAAAACGGGCTAGGCAATAATTTAGCGGGAGATGAGTTTTTTGATTAATATACAGGCATCCCTCAAGGAAGTGTTCACTCAACTCTGGGATCAATGGAAATGCTATTCGGAAATGTGGAAATCCTATGAACTTATTGTCATGCTCATTTACGCCAACGACCAATGGAGTCCATATTTTTGTTATATTACCGGTAAATTTGAGGAAAGATCCGCTTTCGTTGAACGCTTACCCATTTCGATAGAGGACATCGTTCTGTTGTATCGTGTGATTTGGACATCAGAGGATTTCGAACAATTTTTGGAAGACATGAGCAAAGATGGCTCGTTTACCCTGGACGGCACCCTGACAATCCACATGGAGTCGAGTGCCCACGCAACGCTTACGTCCTATGCGGAGGACCACGCCTTTTATGATCCCCGAGATTATGATTACGCGCTTCGGTACATTCTTTGCCACGCTGGCCTTTCGGCGTTCCGCAACTCGAATATTCCATATACGATCGGCGTCTTGATGGAGAGTAAGGGTTATCGAGGTCTGGAGGATATGGTGAAACGTGAATTTCAGTTACGCAATGATGCACAAATCTTTCAGATCGTCTTGCCCCTAGGGATTCGCGTGGAAGCCGTGCTACAGCACGAACAAATAGATGTGCGAATCCAGTTGCAGGAGTCGCTCTCTGAAGGGGCCATGACAGTTAGAGTTGGGGAGAACAGCTTGGCGGTGACCGACATTAAAATGATACCTGATCCACCACAAGGGGTTTGGAGTAATTACCACGGGGAATACCCAGTGGAGACACGCTCGACCTCGTTGTGGATTAGCCATCCCGCCTTTCCTGCCGTGACCGTGACATCGGGATCGGGGGATTCGCAAATTTTCCGCATTGATATAACGGCGCTAGAATTACGACCACAAAAACAGACGTCAGAACAAGATTTGGTTGACCTCTTATTTCAAAGCACAGGCTACAAGAAAGAGGATGGTCTCAAACAATTCCAGGGGTGGCTGACACAGGTAGATAACAAGGATTCCGAAAGAGCGTCTCATTTGGAAGTTGCTTTGGCAACACGGTTCGTCCTTGCGGGGGCTCGCGTATACAATAGCGGAGTGGGGTTGCAGACCCGCGGGGTGGACATGGTTGCGCTATGGTCTGAAACATCGCCTCCAAAAGCTTTAGTGGTTAGTGCTACAACTAAAATCGACCAGACAAAATCATCCATCACAAAAATTCAGTCCTTAGTGATGGTTGAGGAGAGCTATCGCCACGCGTTATCTGGGTATGAGATCATTTTTGCTTTCGCGGTCCCGATAAAGAGAGAGCTGCTCCCCTTTAGCCTGATTATCGAAGCTGCACGGCATCGAATGGCCATTCTGGACGTAGATGAACTGAGTGGATTGCAAGATCTCAACAAATCGATTGCGGAGATCTGGAAGACTGTCGCGCAGAATCCTCGCAATCTCCGTGGATTAGTGGTCGGGGAATTTGCCGAAATTAGTAACCGACCGTACGAATTAAACGAATACTTCTCGGATTATTAAGGACACAGAAAATCATAACGCCCTCGGACTTGCGATGATCATGGTCTTGCCCGAACTGGACGGGCCAAACTTTTGCGTCAGGTCAATCCGGATGGTCAAGAGGTCTCCGTCGAGCGTCCATTCGACATTCTTCATGTAGCGTCCCTCCTGCTCTATTCAGTTCGTCAGAGTAGGTGGAAACTCCTGTCAACCTATTTCAGGGAAGAAGAGATTATTCTGTGGCGTCGTCGCCCGCTGTCGAGGGCACGATCTCGACTACCGCGTCCCACGCAATGCCCGCCAATCGGAGACCGGCCAGCGCGTGCGCTCCCAGACCGCGCTGGCCATTGAGAAGTCGATTAAGGTAGGGGATGCTGATGTCCATGGCCTGGGCTAGTTCGCGTTCGGTCCAGCCGCGTTCTTTCATCATGGTGCGTAAGCGTTCCACATGGATCTGGATGGTAGCCATAGGGATGTCCTCCAGGTGTGAGTTGGACAGGAGTATACGCGAAGAGGCGACGGTTGCCTACCGGAAATGACTGGGAAGGCGGTCGATCGGAGGACGTGTCGATGGATTATGGGTATCATCCTTCCTTAGTGGTGTCTCCCCTCGCGCCGCGGGAGAGAGTCGCATGGCCTTCATTCACTGGGCCGTGGAAGAGCGCACGGCCCCGGGAATCACGCCAGCGGCAGTGAACGGCACAAGAACCTACCGTTCGACAGCTTCGGTCGTGATTTGTCGAACACTATGGGGAGCCATTGCCTCCAGGCAGCAGGAATCGGCGCCATCCGCCACGAAATGTTGGGGACACGGATCACCGTGACCCTTCGGGAGGTGGACAGGACACAATGGCACACAGCGAACCGCCCGCGCCCGCCCTCTGCCGGGCTATCCAGAACTGGAATCGTCGGATTCAACGGGCGTTAGATGCGGGGTATGCGCTGACAGACCCCCAAGTGGTGGCCTTGTCCCAAGCGTTAGACCGGTGTATTGCCGTAAGCGTCAAATAATCCCCACCTGTTGGTGGGGATTCGTACGTCTTAGACTTTCTTGGAGACGGGGTTTTTGAGAGAGGCGGGTAAGGCCGGAGACCATGGCAGCAGGTCAGCCCAGATGGCC